>NZ_CP034752.1:0-307500 GCF_004295645.1 Limnobaculum zhutongyuii | reverse complement strand
ATGGATTGAGCAAGATGCGGCAACAGCAATTAATATGCTAAAAAGCGCAGATAAATCACTATCTGAATTTAATGACCCAAGCTTAAGTGAAGTTCGTCAGGCGATTATTCAGGATATCAATTCTATTTCAGCGGTAAGTCAGATCGATTTTGACGGTATTGCTTTGAGATTAAATGAGCTCTCTGACCAAGTGATGAACCTACCATCTGCCAGTACCGACTGGGATAACGCGCCACTGGATAAGAGCAGTACCGAAGTGAGCGGTGAGCTGAAAGACTGGCGTCAAAACTTGAAAAACAGCTGGCATAACTTTATGTCAGAATTCATTACTATTCGTGCCCGCGATGTTCCGGCGAATGAACTAACCAGCCCGCTGTTAACGCCGGATCAGGATACCTATCTGAGAGAAAACTTACGCTTAAAATTGCTGATTGCAGCCAGAGCGGTTTCTCGCCATCAAAGCGAAATCTATCAGCAATCTCTGGACAGCGTTTCCACCTGGGTTCGTGCCTACTTCGATCCGGATCACTCATCAACCAAAGCATTTATAAGCCAGCTTGATGAGCTCACTCAGCAATCCATTAATCTGGATATGCCTAAGGAACTGAAAAGCTTGTCGCTATTGGATGCCGTAACGAGAAAACGTACTCGTGATATCGCACCGCCAGCACCGGTTTCAGCTCCAGCGGCGGCACCTGCACCAGAATCAGCCCATCCATCCAGTAATCAGGAGGGTTAAACATGCTGCGTTTACTCTTTCTATTATTGATACTGGTTGCAGGCATAGCGGCAGGTCCAATGCTGGCTGGTCATCAGGGCGCAGTAATGATCCAAACGGATAATTACGACATTAAAATGAGCGTAACTGGTCTTGCTATCCTTATCGCATTACTGTTTATCGTTCTGTTCTGTCTCGAGTGGGTACTACGCCGCATTTTTCATACCAGTGCACGTACTAAAGGCTGGTTTGTTGGTCGTAAAAGTACTCGTGCTCGCAAACAAACCCGAGCGGCAATGCTTAAGCTAACCGAAGGGGATTTTTCTCAGGTTGAGAAGTTACTTACCCGTAACGCTGACCATGCAGAACAGCCCGTGGTGAACTATTTGCTGGCGGCTGAAGCTGCACAGCAAAATGGTGATACTCAGCGTGTGAATGACTATCTGAGCCGTGCTGCAGAGCTGGCAGATACCGACCAGCTTCCGGTTGATATTACCCGCATCCGCATTCAGTTGGCACAAGGCGAATATCACGCTGCACGTCACGGTATCGATCAGTTACTTAATGATGCACCTCGCCATCCGGAAGTGTTGCGTCTGGCACAGCAGGCCTACTTAAAAACCGGTGGTTATGCCTCCTTACTGGAAATCATTCCTTCCATTGAGAAAGCCAAGCTTTACGACGAAGATACGCTGGAAACCTTACGCCTTGATACTTACATCGGCTTAATGAATCAAGCCATGTCTGAAGGCGGTAGCGAAGGGCTGAAATTATGGTGGAAAAACCAGCCGCGTAAAGTGCGTAATAACCAAACGCTCCAGGTTGAACTGGCTTCCCATTTCATCGACTGTGATGATAATGAGCAAGCACAAAAGATTATTCTGGACGGATTAAAACATCAATATGATGAAAGACTGATTCTGTTAATTCAGAAGCTGGAATCCGGTAATCCGGACCCGCTGGAAAAAGAGTTAAAAATGCAGATTCAGGAACACGGCGCAACGCCTCTGCTAAACAGCACATTGGGTCAACTGCTAATGAAGCACGGTGAGTGGGAACAAGCCAGCGTAGTGCTAAAACAAGCGATTGAGCAACATCCTGACGCTAAAGACTATGCATTACTGGCGGATGCGCTGGATAAGCTAAATCATACTCAGGAAGCCGCACAAATACGTCGTCAGGGGTTAGCACTATCCCTGAAGTAAGAATGATTAGATCATTGTGAAACGGGCCCATAATTTGGGCCCGTTTTTATTTTTGCCCCTGATATGCCGGGTTTAACGATCGGGCCATAAATTTCAGACAAAAAAACACTTGCCTATAAGGGCAAGTGTGAGAAAAAAATCAGGTCAAAGGACAACATGGTGGTGTCTCACTCAACGTTATGTCTAATGTTTGATGACAATGTCATCATAAGGCTAGACGATAGACACCATTACTCGGCTCTGCATCATTCATTGGATTATGAAGAGGTCCTTAAACCAACTATCATAAAAAGGAGAATGAGCATCTACATACAGGATATTGCACTTATCATGCCAACTTTTATTAGTTCAGATTAAAACAAGCAATGATTTTATATCCAATTGATTAATAATGAATTATTTTTATTATCTCTTTTTGCTACTATTTTTATATTTCTTGTATACGGCGTAAAACACATGAACAAGACGTCTCTTTTTAGAGACAGCTAATATCCGATATATATTTCTTTTTAATAATCAATACATTAAATGTCTTTAAGTAACGACAAAGTAAAGAAAAAACAGACGGGATCAGCGACAGTATGAATTCACGGACAAATACCAACAAAAAATACCGAGCCTTTAGTTTTACTATTCTACTGGTGATTATTCTGTTTTTTTCTGCCATCACTCTGGCATTTTGGCTTGACTGGTTACCACCAGAGATGGTGATTTTATATGCCACATTAAGCCTGATAACTTTTCTGTTTTATGGCAAAGATAAATCTGCCGCAAAAAAGCATACCTGGCGTATCAAAGAAAGTACCTTGTTATGGTTGGGTGTAATCGGTGGATGGCCGGGTGCCCTGATAGCGCAACAATTATTTCGCCACAAGTCGAGCAAGAAGTCATTTCAATGGATGTTCTGGCTTACCGTTATCATTAACTGTGCAATATTAATTTGGTGGCTAAGAAGCCGCTAAAATCGACAGGATAAACAGAGGGGTGGCCAATCAACCACTTTATTAAAACGCAGATAAAGAAAAACCCCGCAATGTGCGGGGTTCTCAAAATTTGGTCGGCGAGAGAGGATTCGAACCTCCGACCCACTGGTCCCAAACCAGTTGCGCTACCAAGCTGCGCTACTCGCCGAATCAGGTACTGCTTTTTATTTGTTATTTTAAATTCGTGTGGTGCGAAGAGAGGGACTTGAACCCTCACGTCCGAAGGACACTAACACCTGAAGCTAGCGCGTCTACCAATTCCGCCACCTTCGCAATAACACAAAAATCTAAAACTTACTACATCAACAAATTAATGGGGTGGCTAATGGGACTTGAACCCACGACAACTGGAATCACAATCCAGGGCTCTACCAACTGAGCTATAGCCACCATAAATTCTTTGCTCAACCCGGTATCCAAACCTTGGACATTAATCACGCCCTGCGCACTGTTTATGGCGCGCCCGACAGGATTCGAACCTGAGACCTCTGCCTCCGGAGGGCAGCGCTCTATCCAGCTGAGCTACGGGCGCGCAGTGCGCCGTTGCGGTGAGGATAGTACGGATTTAGAACCCATCTGTCTAGCCCTTTTTTCAGGAATTTTTCTAATTGCTCACTTCATCAACGATTCGACTACTTTTTTATCACAAAACAAGGGTAAAACATATTTTACTCATAATAAATTTATCTTTATTACCATTTTTTGCTTCCAGAATTGCTCAACCTCTTTTAAAGTCAGAGTTAGCGAATGAGAAATACATTCGCACACTAATAAAAGCAAACACAGATTTCCGATGAGTTAAACATCACCACATCAGGTGACGGTGTTTTATTGCTACAAAAATCAATCGGAAAAACAGGCTTAGGAAATAATATCTATTTTAGGGACCAACCACAGTGAGTAACATAAAAAAGCCATTTGGCTTTCTACGCGGTAGCCTCGTTACCCAAATATTAATAGGCATGTTCGCCGGCATCATTCTGGCATTCGTATCACCAAGTGGCGCTCAGGCCGCTGGTCTTTTAGGTAATTTGTTCGTCAGTGCACTGAAGTCCGTTGCACCTATTCTGGTTTTTATTTTGGTTGCCTCTTCTATAGCCAACCATAAGAAAGGCCAGAAAACCAATATGCGGCCTATCGTGATGCTGTATCTGATCGGTACTTTTGCTGCTGCATTAATTGCTGTTCTGGGCAGTTTCTTATTTCCTTCAAAACTGCTTTTAGCAACCACCAATGCGGCACTGAGCCCTCCGGGTAGCGTAATTGAAGTTCTCCATGCAGTTCTGTTTAAAATGGTCGATAACCCTGTCAGAGCCCTTATGGAAGCAAACTATATTGGTCTTCTGGTTTGGGGTATCGCGTTAGGTGTGGCTTTACGTCATGCATCTGATACCACCAAAACGGTAGTTAGCGATCTCTCTTACGGCATTACCTTTATTGTGCGTCTGGTAATTCGTTTCGCACCTATTGGTATCTTTGGTTTAGTCTCCGCGACACTGTCAGACCCGGAAACTGGCTTCTCTGCATTTCGTGGTTATGCCCATCTACTGACCGTATTAATCGGCTGTATGGCGGTGGTGGCGCTGGTACTTAACCCACTCATTGCATTTATTATCACGCGTCAAAACCCATATCCATTGGTGTTTACCTGTCTGCGTGACAGCGGTATTCCTGCCTTCTTCACCCGTAGTTCAGCGGCAAACATTCCAGTCAATATGACGCTGTGTAAGAAGCTGAAACTCAAAGAAGAAACCTATTCCGTCGCCGTTCCTCTTGGTACCGCTATCAATATGGCAGGGGCCGCTGTGACTATCACAGTATTAACCTTAGCAGCGGTGTACACTTTAGATATCGCTGTTGATATCCCTACCGCATTACTACTCAGTGTTATTGCCTCAGTTTGTGCCTGTGGTGCATCAGGCGTTGCCGGTGGCTCGTTATTGCTGATTCCGGTTGCTTGTAGCATGTTCGGTATCCCAAATGAGATTGCTATGCAGGTTGTTGCTGTAGGATTTATCATTGGGGTGCTGCAAGACTCAGTAGAAACCGCAATTAACTCATCAACTGACGTGGTATTTATCGCGGCGGTCTGCAAAGCTGAAGAGCAAAAAGAAGCGGCTATGGCAGCCTCGGCAATAAAAGAAAGTTAATTATTGGTTGCATTTAAACAATAAAAAAAGCCCGTCAGGGCTTTTTTTATTAGGATGATTTATCAACTAGAGGCGATTAGTGTAGTGATAGGCTACATACTTAAGCAGCTTGAACTGCCGACGCCAGCGGGTTGGTTGTGCCAATAAGCGATATAACCACTCCAGTCCCATATTCTGCCAGGCTTTTGGCGCTCGCTTAACGTGCCCGGTAAATACGTCATAGGTTCCACCAACCCCCATATATAACGCATCAGAATAGATCTTACGGCAATCACGCATAAACATCTCTTGCTTTGGCGATCCCATAGCAACAGTCACAAATCTGGCTCCACTGGCACGAATGCGTTCAAACAAAGCCTCACGATCTTCCGGTTTGAAATACCCATCCTGACTACCAACAATATTCACATTCCACTGACTATTTAGTTTTTGCTCAACCTCTGCCAATATTTCTGGTTTCCCCCCCACCAGAAATACTGGTACTCCCTGTTTTCCAGCCTGTTCCATTAACGCTTCCCAGAGATCGGCACCAGCGATACGCTGTACATCAGCATCCGGATATTTACGACGAATGGAACGTACAATGCTGATTCCATCAGCATATTTATACTCAGCCGCATCAATCAATTCACGCAAAGGCTTATCCTGCTCTGCAGTCATTACCTTCTCGGCATTGATCGCAACCAACGTTCCGGTTTTCATATCGCTATCGTCAAACAGATAGTCGACAAACTGAGCCATGTTGCGAAAGCCCCATATATCAATACCGCGAATACTATATTTAGCAATATTCACACTACTCTCCTAACCTGCTTTCACATTATCAATGTTTACCTGTCCGGAAGACAGAGAACGGCGGACTCGCTGGCGTATCATGCCGCAGGCGTCAAAAACCCAATACAGCAGCTTCGCAATAATCAGACACAGTCCAAATATCAGAGCAAAGAAAACAACTCGGGAAACAAAGGAATCTAAACCTTCCCGAGCTAATACGATAATGTTAAAAACCGCACCAAAGCAGAATGCCTGCATAATCGCGCCTTTATAGCGATTGGTTTCGGTTCGTCCCTTCTCATACACCCAGTCAAACCATTTAATAATCAAACCAACCAGTACCGCTCCAAGAGGGATAAACCATACCCCCCCCATCACCACCAGAGAGCCTATCAGGGTTGGTGATATTGCCAGACCGGCATGATAGTCCAGCACTTCCCAGGTAAAGTAATTGGCCGTATTCACAACCAAATTAGGTCTGTCAGGCCATAGCCAACCGGGAATAAATACATAGAAATCACGAACAATGGGAGCCAAGCCCTGAAACTCTATCTTGTCGTAATTTTGCAACAATAGCGCCAGATTCTCCCATGGGGAGAAGGTATCCCGGGTGAGATACAGGAAGGTATAGAATGCCTCTGCGCCAGACACATTCATGCCATAACGCTTTAATGCCAGCCAGAACATACCCACGACACCAGCAACGCCTGCCATAACCAACATCCACAACGTGATGTGTCCACGAGCAATGCCAATAAACAAGAACAGGGAGAAAGCAATCAGGATATTGGCCCGCGTTCCTCCTACAACCACATACGTCAGAATTCCAAATGCGACGGTACTAATCAAAAACAAAAACCAGCTGCGGGTATTTTCTTTCAGGAAATAGACAACCAACATGGCGGGAATAAAGAAATAGAAAAAGCGTTTTAACGCAACGCCAGAAACATCACTGGAAAATATCTGGCTATATTTCTCTAATTTAAACAGTAAAAAGCCATTTTGCAGGAAAAATATTCCAACGGTGATAATCGCGACTAAAGCTAACAGCATCCAGGTTAGATTAGTTTCAACACGATTCATATTAAACAGTGCTGGACGGGGCTTATCACTCGGTTTTAATAATCGGGTTTTATAACAAACATAGTAAATGGCATAAAAACAGGTCGCCGAAAGTAACGCATTAAGTAATGAATCGACTTCAACTACTTGTACATCAAACTGAAAAACCAACAAGCAGGTTAACGGGAAACCAAAATAGAACGTTAATAAATAAAGCAGTGAAAATAATACGTTAAAATTAAAACGTACTTTCCTGAACTCTTTATAAGTTAAGGTCAGAATGAATATCAGTGATATCAGGTAAACAACAAACAAACCACCAAACTGTGCAGGTTCCATTATTTTACCTCTCCGGCAGCCACAACAAGCGCCTGCTTCCATCCACTAATATAGTTAGGATTAAAAAAGGCGATATGGCTTTTATCCAGTGTAGTGATTTTTTCCTGAATCTCCCGAACCCTTTCCACATCTATCTTATCACCATAGAACAAAAATGGGACTTTCTGCTCCTGAAGGTCATTCCAGAACGGATTATTACGGCTCACAACAAAAGGCACTCCGCTTTGGATCAGCAAACAAAGCGTACCAATTCCCTGCTGACGATTAAAAATGAAATAACCTAAATCACAGCCAGAAAGAATAGATAAATATTCATCAAAAGGAATTTGCTCAGTCAGCAACGTTACCTGGCCCTGAGGAAATAACTCCACGGCTTTAACGCTAATCTCTGAAATATAGCTATGGTTATTCGCCGGATAGCCCAGTGGAATAATAATGTTAACCAAATCTTTATCAAATTGGCGATGAATTTCCTGTAATACCTCAATATGGCGGTTAGTACGATCGCCAGAATTACCCACCAATATTGTTAACGTCTTCTTGTGGCTCTTATTAATTAGTGTTGGTTGATAAGCTGGGTCCATTCGGGTTGGAAAATAGAGCAATGAACAGGGTGTATCAGGATGTTGTTGTTGGTAATAGATCAAATCACCCCGGGTAGCGAAAACATGTCCTACTTTTCCCTGAGCAACACGACGTAACCGATAAAACAGACGAAACTTCCAACTGGTGGAGTCTTCATATAAATCAGCGCCCCAAATGTGCCAACTAACACGTTTAGGATTAAGTTTATTAAATAGCAGAGCAAGCCACAATTTGGCATTAAACTGGCCATGAAATAAAAAGCGTGCGTCTGCATCCACTTTAGCCCGCACAATCACGGCCTGAGCCAGCGATGCTTTATCATCATAGCCTTCAATGTTTAGCTGGCTAAATGACTCAAATGACGACGTGTCCTTTGCCGCAACCATAAAGTGTTTAACATACTCATGGGGCACCTGTGTTGATAAAACGTCGTTAAAGAAACGCAGCACCGTTAAATTATGGTGAGGTATATCAGAACCCAATATATGAATCAAAGTCGTCATGATCGTCTACGATAGATAAAGAAAACGCAGCTACAAAGTACAAAATAGATGATATAGGTAGCCATATAAGATTGGGCTGCACCCACGGCACCATTTTGCGGTATCAACCAATGTGAAAAACCGGTTAGTAAAGCAAACTGACTCACTTCCGTCAGGATATAAAACCGCAATGATGCCTTAGCAATCACTAAATAGCCAAAAACATACGATCCTACTTTTAATACATCACCCACTAACTGCCAGGCAAACAAATCACGCATTGCGACAAACTGGCTGGAAAATAGCAGCCAAATGGCAAAATCCCGCAATAACCAAACGCTAAAACTAACGATAGCCACAACGGGTAACACAAAACGCAGCGAGCGTAAAATTTCTCGTGAAATGTCAGACTTATTGGTCAAACGAGAAAGGGTGGGTAGTAGATAAACGGTAAACGAAGCGGTAATAAACTGTAGATAAGCATCGGAAATACTACTGACACCCTGCCAAATACCAACATCATCCCAGCTGTAGTGCTCTGCCAGTAAATTTCGCATCATCACATAGGCAACAGGTAACGTTACTGAAGTAATCAATGCCATGATGGTAAATTTGCCCAGACTGCCAGCCAGAGCCTTATCCCACATTGGTTTTAAATAGCCGAAAGGAACGGTTTTTCTGCGCCACAAAATAAGACCAGCAGGAATAACGACCAGTGCAGGAACCAGCGCTAAACCAGCTAAGGCACCTTGATAACCACCCAGATAGTAACAAACCAGATATCCAACTACGCCAAACAGGCTACCACCAATAACACCGAGTGCATTACCTACCGCATCACGATAACCTTTTAAAACGGCCAAAAAGAAGTTAGCGTAGGCAATTCCCATCTGAATGAATGCAACCGATCTCACTACATTCTGGTACTCAGCATGACCAAATAAGCCTACACTGATAGGTCCGGCAAACAGTAAAAAGATAACTGCCAGCAGAGTAGAAAAACCTAACACAATACTGGCGGATGTTCCCAGTGCTTTACGCAACTGTTCAGGTTCTTGCTGATATTGAGCTACATAACGCGTAATACCATTAAATATCCCGGCACCCGATAGCACACCCAATACGGTAATTAACTGGCGGAAGTTACCTGCCTGTCCTACACCGCTGGGGCCAAAAGAGACGGCCAACAATTTAACGATCAATAACCCCACGCCGATTTTAATCAGCGTGGAGGCAGCAGTCCAAATTGATGCTTTTGCCAGAGACATATCAGGCGAAATAACTCAGAATGGTATTGATTACAGTACGTTGAGTAATGTCTGTCATGTTAAAGAATAATGGTAAACGAACCAGACGATCGCTCTCTTTAGTGGTATAGCGATCTTCACCGTGGAATTCACCATACTTTTCGCCAGCAGGACAAGCGTGCAGAGGAATATAGTGGAATACCGCCATAATCTCCGCTTCTTTCAGATAGCTGATAAAACGAGTGCGGTCTTCTACATCATTCAGCTTAATATAAAACATATGCGCATTTTGCTGGCAGTTTGCTGGAATCGTTGGCAGTTCAATTCTTCCCTGCGCAGCTAAAGCTTTAAATGCATCATAATAGTTATGCCATAGTTGCAGGCGACGCTGATTAATCGGATCTGCAGCTTCAAGCTGCCCCCACAGGTATGCAGCCTGCAAGTCCGCCATCAGATAACTGGAGCCAATATCACGCCAGGTATATTTATCTACCTGACCACGGAAAAATTGGCTACGGTTAGTTCCTTTTTCACGAATGATTTCCGCCCGTTCGATCAGTGCAGGATCGTTGATTAACGTTGCCCCACCTTCACCACCCGCCGTATAGTTTTTCGTTTCATGGAAGCTAAAACAACCGATATGACCAATTGTGCCTAACGCTTTGCCCTTATAGGTGGACATCACCCCCTGTGCTGCATCTTCTACCACATACAGCTTATATTTTTTCGCTAAAGCCATAATGGTATCCATTTCACATGCCACACCAGCATAATGAACTGGAACAATCGCACGGGTATTTTCCGTAATTGCAGCTTCAATTTTAGTTTCATCAATATTCATAGTGTCCGGACGGACATCTACAAATACCGCTTTAGCACCACGCAGTACAAACGCGTTAGCTGTTGAAACAAAAGTAAAACTTGGCATGATAACTTCATCACCCGGTTTAATATCCAGCAATAACGCAGCCATCTCTAATGAAGCCGTGCAAGATGGCGTCAACAATACTTTATGGCTACCAAAGTGCTGCTCCATCCATTGCTGACAGCGACGGGTAAAACCACCATCACCACATAACTTACCGCTGCCCATTGCGGCTTTCATATATTCGAGTTCTGTACCAACAACAGGAGGAGCGTTAAAAGGAATCATTTTTTCACCTGAGTAATTTGTTAAATAGACATCTGTAAATAGTTATCTGTATAACCAATATGCCGTGCTATTGATGGAAGCACCGCTACGAATATAAAGACGCAAAGCTGCAAGATTTCCCATCTGAGTAGCAACACAGAGATGATTCAATTTTCGTGCCACACACCAACTTTTAGCTACCTTCATCAGCTCAATACCTACACCTTTATTGCTACAGTCAGGCCAAACGGCTAACAGGCCTACGCGGCCCTGACTATTCCCAATATCGCGTAAAGTCACAAAACCTTGGGGATTACCGTCTTTGTCCTCAAGTATCAGACAACTATGGTCAAAAGTTCCTAATACGGCTTTTTCCACCCATAAGGCATAGAAACGGCCACTATCGCTATTCTGATACCATGGCGCACGAAATCTACTCAAGTGGAAGACATTTGATGCTACCGCTCGTAATGCGGGTATATCCTGCTCTGTAGCCAGCCGGCAGGAAAATAGTAAATCTGGTGAACTGTCAGCTACAGTATCAAGCGATACCATAAAATCCACTTCACCTTCAACCAAGTGAAAATCTAATGAGCTTAAAGTATCTATCCAGTCTCCACGAGATGCAGGTACCTTTGCCTGAACCAATTGGAAACCAGACAACGCTTGCATATTCAATGGCGTAGCTGTCGAGCCATTAAAATTCAGCTTAGCCGTGGAGAGTGAAAAAAATTCACTCTCCCACTCAAGAGACTCAATATTGGCGAGGACGGACATTGAGTAAATCCTGCAAATATTTTCCATAGCCGGTTTTTGCCAGAAGTTTAGCGGTTTTTAGCACGCTCTCATCATCTAACCAACCATTGCGCCAGGCAATCTCTTCCAGGCAAGCTATTTTGAATCCTTGTCGCTTCTCTACCGTTTGCACAAAGGTGCTAGCTTCAATCAGACTATCGTGAGTTCCTGTATCTAACCATGCAAACCCACGACCAAGCAACTCAACATTCAGCTCGCCTTGCTCAAGATACATCTGATTAATACTGGTAATTTCCAGTTCACCACGAGGGGATGGTTTAACCTGCTTAGCCAATTCTACCACTTGATTATCGTAGAAATAGAGTCCGGTCACCGCCCAGGTTGACTTTGGTTTAAGTGGTTTTTCTTCAATAGACAGTGCCCGGAAATTATCATCAAACTCCACAACACCAAAACGTTCCGGGTCCATTACCTGATAACCGAAAACACTTGCTCCCTGGTCACGGGCAACAACACTGCGCAGTTTTGAGCTAAAGCTTTGGCCAAAAAAGATGTTATCTCCTAAAACCAGGCAACAGGAATCACCATTAATAAACTCTTCACCAATCAGAAATGCCTGTGCTAAACCATCAGGGCTAGGCTGAGCGGCGTAACTAAGTTTAATGCCAAACTCTTCACCTGAGCCCAATAGCCGCTGAAATGACGGCAAATCTTCTGGGGTAGAAATAATCAAAATATCCCGAATACCAGCCAGCATCAGCACGGAAAGCGGGTAATAAATCATTGGTTTATCATAAATAGGGAGCAGCTGTTTGGATACACCGCGCGTAATTGGATACAGTCGGGTACCTGAACCACCTGCAAGAATAATACCTTTCATTGGCTTCACCATTTCCCTGGCGCTTGCATTAAGAGGAGGCCGGGGATATCACTTAAACAGAATCTAATGATTGGGGCCCTGCTTTAGAACCCCAGGTTATTTTGTCAGCAGAACTATGATTTCAAACCAATGCGTTCTCTGGCATAACTTCCATCCTGGACTCGCTGCCACCACGCTTGGTTCGTCAGATACCAGGAGACTGTCTTACGAATACCTGATTCAAAGGTTTCCAGCGGCTTCCAGTTCAATTCTCGCTCAATTTTACTGGCATCGATGGCATAGCGCATATCATGGCCGGGGCGATCCGTTACATAGGTAATCAGATCCTCATATTTAGCCACACCGTCAGGTTTTGATGGTGCTAACTCTTCCAATAACTGGCAAATAGTGCGCACAACTTCAATATTTTTGCGCTCATTATGACCACCAATATTGTAGGTTTCACCAACAACACCTTCAGTGACGACCTTATATAAAGCCCTTGCATGGTCCTCAACAAATAACCAGTCCCTGACCTGAGCGCCATTACCATAAACCGGTAATGCTTTCCCTTCTAATGCATTCAAAATGATCAGAGGAATGAGTTTCTCAGGAAAATGATATGGTCCATAGTTATTAGAACAGTTAGTCACGATAGTTGGGAAGCCATAGGTACGTAGCCAGGCTCTGACCAAATGATCACTAGAGGCTTTAGACGCTGAATAAGGACTGCTTGGCGCATAAGGCGTTGTTTCAGTAAACAAGTCCGTAGTCCCATGTAAATCACCATACACTTCATCAGTAGAGATATGATGAAAGCGAAATGCTTGCTTCAGTGCAGTATCTAACCCCATCCAATAGTGACGGGCTGCTTCCAGCAGTGTATAAGTTCCAACAATATTGGTTTCAATAAACGCTGCCGGACCATCAATAGAGCGATCGACATGACTCTCTGCTGCCAGATGCATCACTAAGTCTGGCTGATACTGAGTAAAAAGACGATCCAGCGCAGATCTGTCACAAATATCAACTTGCTCAAAAGAGTAGCGGCCACTGTCAGACACTTCCACCAATGAGTCGAGATTTCCGGCATAAGTCAGTTTATCAACCACCAATACGCTATCTTTGGTATCCTGAATAATGTGTCTCACTACCGCAGAACCAATAAAACCGGCCCCGCCAGTGACTAAAATCTTTCTCAACGCCATACCCCTTTAGTGTCGATAACCCACTGTTGTTTAACTTGTTCAGAACTAATTGCCTTAAACTGACGATGGTCAACCAGCATAACCAAAACATCTGCTTCAGCCAGTGCTTCTCCGGTCTCCGTTAAACGAGCTTTTTCAGCCAGCACTTTTGGTAGCTCATGAACGTTTGGCTCAACGGCCAACGTTACCCCCGCATGCCAGTCAGCAATCATGTGGGTGATTTCCAACGCAGGGCTCTCTCTCAGATCGTCAATATCTGGTTTAAATGCCAGACCAAAGCAAGCAATTTTAATTTCTGAGGCACGCTTACCGGTAGCAGTCAGGCAATCCGCTACTGCAGATTTCACTTTGTCCAGTACCCAATAAGGTTTGCCATCATTCACTTCACGAGCAATACGAATCAAACGTGCGTCCTGAGGGTTTTGCGCCACAATAAACCATGGATCGACAGCAATACAATGACCGCCAACACCAGGTCCTGGTTGCAAAATATTAACCCGAGGATGACGATTAGCCAGGCGAATCAGCTCCCATACGTTAATTCCCTGATGGTCACAAATTAGTGACAGCTCGTTAGCAAAAGCAATATTGACATCGCGGAAGCTGTTCTCGGTTAATTTACACATTTCAGCTGTACGTGAGTTGGTAATAACACACTCACCTTTCAGGAAAATTTTATATAGTGCGCTGGCACGATCCGAACAGCGAGGGGTCATACCGCCCACGACCCGATCGTTTTGAATCAGTTCTACCATCACTTTCCCGGGTAATACACGCTCAGGACAGTAAGCGATATTAATATCAGCCTGCTCGCCAGCCTGTTGAGGGAAAGTAAGATCGGGACGAGCTGCTGCCAGCCAGGCAGCCATCTGCTCAGTGGCACCAACAGGAGAGGTCGACTCCAGAATAACCAAGTCACCTTTTTTCAGTACCGGAGCAATAGATCTGGCAGCGGCTTCCACATACACCATATCTGGCTCATGATCGCCTTTAAACGGTGTTGGAACAGCAATCAAAAATGCATCTGCAGCTAAAGGTTTGGTAACCGCCTGTAAACAACCCGCCTCAACGGCTTCTTTAACCACTTTATCTAAATCAGGTTCAACAATATGAATCGCACCGCGGTTAATGGTATCTACCGCATGCTGATTAATATCTACGCCAATAACCTTTTTTTTACGCGACGCAAAAGCGGCAGCAGTAGGCAAACCAATATAGCCAAGACCGATTACTGAAATTGTTTCAAAACTCATAGCTTCACCTGATTATTTTTTAAAGCATCGAGAATACGCTGACAGGCTTTTCCGTCACCGTAAGGATTATGTGCCCGACTCATTAAGTGATATTCATTTTCATCCGTTAACAGCCGGCTCACCTCTTCTAAAATCAATGCAATATTTGTACCAACTAATCTAACTGTCCCTGCGGAAACCGCTTCCGGACGCTCTGTCGTTTTACGCATAACCAGAACTGGCTTGCCTAAAGAAGGAGCCTCTTCCTGGATACCGCCAGAATCAGTCAAAATTAGGTAAGCGTGATCCATTAAATAAACAAACGGTAAATAATCCTGAGGTTCAATCAAGATCACATTATCAATATGGCTCAGGATACGCTTAACCGGCTCTCTGACATTTGGATTAAGATGTACCGGATAAACTACCTGCACATCCGGATGTGTACGGGCAATATCAGCCAGTGCACTACAAATCCGTTCAAAACCGTCACCAAAACTTTCCCGACGATGGCCGGTGACTAAAATGATTTTTTTGTCCTGCTGCAGGAAGGAATAACGTTGTTCCATCTCCTGTTTTAACCGGGCATCATTATGAATACGGTTACGTACCCAAAACAGCGCATCAATTACCGTATTACCTGTAACAAAAATACGGCTGTCAGGTATCGCTTCTGTTAATAAGTTTTGTTTTGAGGTTTCTGTCGGAGAAAAATGATACATGGCCAGATGGCCCGTCAATTTTCGGTTTCCTTCTTCTGGCCATGGAGAATAGAGATCCCCAGTACGCAACCCGGCTTCAACGTGTCCAACAGGGATACGCTGATAAAATGCAGCTAAACTGGTAGCAAGAGTTGTAGTGGTATCGCCATGAACCAAGACCACATCTGGTTTAAACTCTTCTAAAACCGGCTTTAACCCTTCAAGAATACGGCAGGTAATTTCTGTCAAACCTTGTCCCGGCCGCATAATATCCAGATCGTAATCAGGTTTTATATTAAATAGCTTAAGTACCTGATCCAACATCTCCCGATGTTGAGCCGTCACACAGACTTTCGACTCAAAATAGTCATCATCGGCCAATGCGTGCACTAATGGCGCCATTTTAATTGCTTCAGGTCTCGTGCCAAAAACAGTTAACACTTTCACAGAGCTATCTCTTTAGGTCAGTTATCACGGCAGTTATGCCATTAAGGTGCCCGAAGGCACCTATCCTTATCATATTTCTTGTTTACGTCTGCGAGTCAGAGCAATACCGGCACCAACCAAAGCCCCCACTCCTCCCCACATAATCAGCAGGAACAGACGGCGAGGCTTATCACGGGTAATTGGATCTTCCGGCGTACGTAAATAGCGATATGCTTTAAACTGGTTATCCAGTTTTGCTCCATCATTCAGAGAAGAAAGCACTGCACGATCGTGATCATAATCATTCTCAAAATCAGGACCATTTGCCTGTAATGCCTCGTAGCGAGCCTGAAGCATTGGCTTACCTAGTAAAAACAGCTCAGAATTAGGTAATTGATCGGCAGGAACATCAGTTTGAGAGCGGGTAATTCCCTGTTGCTGAGCAATCGTTAGCGCCTGTTGCAAACGTTTTAATTCTCTCTGGTACACCGCATTCGCCATTTTTTCCTGACGCTGAACCTGACGGGCCAGAGAGGTTTGACGCACTGACCAGGTACCTTGTAATTCAGCATTCAAGCTCGCGACTGCACGCTGATTAGCAAAATTAATATATTGGCGCAGCAGTTGGTTTGCATCGCTTGGGGTTTCTGCTGTTAATTTAACACTATCGTTTACGCCTTTTTTGTCGTCTTTAGGAGTAAAAACAATATTGTTAATCAACTCATCCAGCACTACGGCATCTGCACGCACATCACCTGATTGACGCTGCTTATAATAATCAGACTGTAACCAGAAATCACGGCGGGTATCATAAGAAGAGAGCTGCATGATAAATTCGCGGTAAACATCTTCCGTAATTGGTGTTTCTGCCACTGCGGCATTATTGCTACTGGTTCGAATAAGTCCGCGCAGAAACTGCTCTTGCGAATAATAACCGCCGAGCATGCTGACTGTCGGTTTATCAGTAATTGCAGTTGTACTCCACTCCTGTTTGACTACATAAGAGTAGCCTAAAGCAATCGCTGCAAAAATAATGGCAATGCCAACAATCCATATTTTGCCATACCATAATGAATAACACAGACTACGAATATCTAATTCATTATCAACTGACTGGATCTCTGATTTCATGTCTAAGACAAAAGCCTCTGGTTAGGAAATTCGCTGATTTTCATGAGTTCGCCGCATACGGCGCTTCGTGCGTTTAATAAAACGAGCCACACGCCAGGCATGCTTAATACAAAAGCCATACAATACAAATACTAGTAAGAACAGTACCAACATCATCCATTCAGAGATAAAAAAGACATGCTCTCCAACAACACCTATTGCTGCCAATAGTGCAGCCGCCAACGTAATCAACACAAACGCCTGACGAGAGGTAAAACCAGCGCGCATAATAAGATGGTGAATGTGCTGTCTATCTGCAGCAAATGGACTCATACCTTTACGTAACCGACGGTACATAATGGCAATCATATCAATCAGAGGTATTGCGATAACCCACAATGCAGTCACTGGGTTCATTGGATGGCCGACACCCTGAGTACTCTGCAACAGAATCCAGATAACGGTAAAACCAATTAATGTACTACCCGCATCACCCATAAACACTTTATAACGTTTACCAAACGCACCAAGATTGAGTAATAGATAAGGGATAATCGCGACAATAATAGCAAAGCACCAATAGCCTAAAAATGCCTGACCATCAATGACTAATAAAATACCTAAGGCACCAAAAGTGACACATCCTAATCCACCCAATAGGCCATCAATGCCATCAACCATATTGAAAGCATTAATTGCTGCCCACACGGCAAACAGCGTAACCACATAACCTACCGGGCCAAGCACCAGTTCCCATGGACCTAAAATAAATCCAAGACTATGAAGATACAGGCCGGCAAAAACCATCATTGCAATAGCTACCAGTGCCTGTACTGTTGCTCTGAACTTCACGCTAATATCAAAACGATCGTCAACAGCACCAACTAGAACCAAAATCCCGGCACAGATAAGATAAATGCCGGGTTGCTCAATCTCATTCCAGTTAAGGAAAAGATACAGGCAAATCCCGGCATAAACAGAAATACCACCAACTAATGGAATAACACCTTGGTGGCGTTTCCGATAATTTGGTTTATCTACTAAGCCAATGCTTTTGGCTATTTTGCGAGCAATAAATAGAAAAGCCAGAGAGAACAAAAAGACGATAACAAGATCGCCACTCATACTGAGTAAATTCACGATTAACGGCTCTCGATAAAGTTTATGAGTATCAGAATATTACTCTAATACTCATAACTATTTAACTGATTATTATGAACGCTTCATCATATCAAAGAATTCATCATTAGTTTTCGTCATCGCTAACTTATTGATGAGGAATTCCATTGCATCAATCTCTCCCATAGGGTGAATAATTCTGCGCAGGATCCACATTTTCTGTAATTCTTCTGATGTTGTCAGTAATTCTTCTTTACGGGTACCAGAACGGTTGTAATCAATGGCCGGGAACACACGCTTTTCTGCAATCTTGCGAGACAGGTGTAATTCCATGTTACCAGTACCTTTAAACTCTTCGTAGATAACTTCATCCATTTTAGAGCCAGTATCCACCAGTGCTGTAGCAATAATGGTCAGACTACCGCCTTCTTCCACATTACGAGCAGCGCCAAAGAAACGTTTTGGACGATGCAGGGCATTCGCATCCACACCACCGGTCAATACTTTACCTGAAGCCGGTACAACTGTGTTATATGCGCGAGCCAAACGGGTAATAGAGTCAAGCAGAATGATAACGTCTTTTTTATGTTCAACCAGACGCTTAGCTTTTTCGATAACCATTTCAGCAACCTGGACATGGCGAGACGCCGGCTCATCAAAGGTTGAAGCCACAACTTCACCTTTTACCAGACGTTGCATCTCGGTAACTTCTTCCGGACGTTCATCTATCAGTAAAACCATCAGCACACAGTCAGGATGGTTATAAGCAATGCTCTGTGCGATGTTTTGCAGCAGCATTGTCTTACCCGCTTTTGGCGGCGCAACAATCAAACCTCGCTGACCACGGCCAATCGGAGAAGCAAGATCCAGAACGCGAGCGGTTAAATCTTCAGTAGAACCATTACCACGCTCCATTCGCAGACGAGAGTTAGCATGTAATGGTGTTAAGTTTTCAAACAGAATCTTATTGCGGGCGTTTTCTGGCTTATCGTAGTTAACTTCATTAACTTTCAGTAATGCAAAATAACGTTCACCTTCTTTCGGTGGACGAATTTTTCCTGAAATGGTGTCACCAGTACGTAAGTTAAAACGGCGGATTTGACTAGGGGAAACATAGATATCATCTGGGCCTGCGAGGTAGGAGCTGTCAGCTGAGCGGAGGAAACCAAATCCATCCTGCAATATTTCCAGCACGCCATCGCCAAAAATATCTTCTCCACTTTTCGCATGCTGCTTCAGAATCGAAAAGATAATATCTTGCTTGCGCATACGGGCCAGGTTTTCCAGTCCCATATTTTCGCCGAGAGTAATCAACTCAGAGACCGGCGTATTTTTTAGTTCGGTAAGATTCATAATGGTGGGTTCTTTAACTCGGGGTCTGTCTCGAAAAGTCTTCGTGAATAGCTGGCGGTATACGCCGCGCCTGTATTATTAGAATATTCGGTCATTATTTTATATCAGAAAAGTAGTATGACGATGCCTGACCACATATCAGAAACTCAGAAATAATGCCCGGATATACATTCTAAACCTGTTTTAAAATCATAGCATTCACAGCCTATGCTCATGATTGAACTGCTCTAAGAACTTTAAGCTACGATTTTAAAACGAGTACGTATTACGTATATAGATAAGATTGCATGAAGCGTGATTAAAGGTAGCACGCTTTATTACCAGAGTCTACGGTTCAGCCAATAAATTAGCACCCACAGACAGCTTTTCCGGTAAAACTCGCTTTGATATCACTATTTTTTATTTAATCTGATAACCAGCGCCTCTTGTTTACCCATAAAAAAATGGATAAACAAGAGCAAACGCACAGTAAGAATTAATTCAATATCAATTAAATACTGGCATCCAAAAACTCTTTCAATTGAGATTTTGACAGTGCGCCAACTTTCGTTGCAGCAACCGCGCCATCTTTAAACAGTAGCAGAGTGGGAATACCACGAATACCGAACTGAGGTGCCGTCGCTGGGTTTTGATCGATATTCAATTTAGCAACCGTTAGTTTACCTTCATACTCAGCCGCCACTTCATCCAGAATCGGGGCAATCATTTTGCATGGACCACACCATTCGGCCCAAAAATCCACCAGTACAGGACCATCAGCTTTTAATACATCATTTTCAAAGCTGCTATCGGTTAAGTGAATAATTTTTTCGCTCATGTTTGACTCCACAGGATTAGATATGTTTCATTGGTGTTATATTAGCCAAAGAAACGTTGAATATATGTTGACTTTATTTCAACGGATACGCATTCGTAAAGCAATACTTTCGTGAATACAAGGTTAGCTGATATTCTACACCACTATGAGCAAAACACACTTAACAGAACAGAAGTTTGCCGACTTCGCACTACACCCTTCGGTAATCAAGGCCCTTGAAAACAAAGGCTTTCATTACTGTACGCCAATACAAGCACTGGCGCTTCCTTATACGGTTGCAGGGCATGACGTTGCAGGACAGGCACAAACGGGTACCGGAAAAACACTGGCTTTTCTGGCATCTACCTTCAATTATTTACTGACTCATGAGGCTGATAGCAATCGCAAAATCAATCAACCTCGTGCGTTAATCATGGCTCCCACCCGTGAGCTTGCAGTCCAAATTCATAACGATGCAGAAGCACTGGCTCAGGAAACTGGTCTGAAAATTGGGCTGGCCTATGGTGGCGATGGCTATGATAAACAGTTAAAAGTACTGGAAGCCGGCGTTGATATTCTGATTGGTACTACCGGTCGCCTTATTGATTACGCCAAGCAAAACCATATTGATTTAGGTGCTATTCAGGTTGTTGTTCTGGATGAAGCCGATCGTATGTTTGATCTGGGATTTATCAAAGATATCCGCTGGATTTTCCGTCGTATGCCACCGGCAACTCAACGCTTAAGCATGCTATTCTCAGCAACGCTTTCTTTCCGCGTTCGTGAACTGGCATTTGAACATATGAATAATCCTCAATATGTTGAAGTGGAACCTACACAAAAAACTGGCCACCGAATTCAGGAAGAGCTGTTCTACCCTTCCAACGAAGACAAAATGCGCTTACTTCAGACGCTTCTGGAAGAAGAATGGCCTGAGCGCTGTATTATTTTTGCTAATACTAAACATGCCTGTGAAGAGATCTGGGGGTATTTGGCCGCTGATGGACATCGCGTTGGTTTATTAACTGGTGATGTAGCACAGAAAAAACGCTTACATATTCTGGATGATTTCACCAAAGGTAATCTGGATATTCTGGTAGCAACGGATGTTGCAGCCCGTGGTTTACATATTCCTGAAGTTACCCACGTATTTAACTATGATCTTCCGGACGACTGTGAAGACTATGTACATCGCATTGGTCGTACCGGGCGAGCGGGCGCCAGTGGGCATTCCATCACTCTGGCTTGTGAGCAATATGCATTAAATCTGCCGGCTATTGAGCAATATATTGGTCACTCAATTCCTGTTAGCCGCTATAGTTCTGAAGCGCTACTGACCGATCTTCCGGCACCAAAACGTCTTTCACGTCCGCGTAATACCGGAAATCCAAGACGTAGTAGCGGACCTCGTCGGAATGGGCCGCCGCGTAACAGAAAGCGTCCAGGTTAATATTGATGCAGCCAGTACGGGTAACTAATTAAGCTTTATGAACAGACAGACAGATGAATTGCCTCTTTATGCCGCCATCGATCTTGGTTCGAATAGCTTTCATATGCTGGTTATCCGGAAAATTGCTGGCCGTATCCAAATTATTGACCGCATCAAACGAAAAGTCCGGTTAGCTGCCGGGCTTGACGGTGATAATTGTTTATCCGAAGAAGCAATGCAGCGTGGCTGGCAATGTTTACGTCTGTTCGCTGAACGCCTGTATGACATTCCCCCATCCCATATTTGTATTGTTGCTACTGCTGCGTTACGGGCAGCTAAAAACGCCAATACATTTATTACCACAGCCGAAACCATTTTAAATTATCCGGTTAAGATTATCAGCGGTGAAGAAGAAGCCCGGTTAATCTATCAGGGTGTGGCCCATACCACTGGGGGTGCACTATCCCGACTGGTGGTCGATATTGGTGGCGGCAGCACCGAACTGATTACCGGAAATGCGGATAGCATTTCTCAATTGGTGAGTTTACCAATGGGCTGTGTGACCTGGCTGGAACGTTATTTTAACGACAGAACGTTAAACACCAACAACTTTCATCAGGCAGAACTCGCAGCGCATCATCTCCTGCTTCCCATTGCCAATAAGCTAAAATATCAGGGATGGGATATTTGTGTCGGTGCATCAGGCACCGTACAAGCGCTACAGGAAATCATGGTAGCCCAGGGAATGGATGAGCAAATTACGCTGGATAAGTTACAGCAATTAAAAGAACGTGCGATTCAATGTGGCAAGCTGGAAGAGCTGGAGATCCCTGGTCTGACTTTAGAAAGAGCACTGGTTTTTCCTAGTGGGCTCTCTATTCTGATCGCTATTTTTGAAACCTTAAATGTAAACAGCATGAATTTGGCCGGCGGCGCACTGCGTGAAGGTCTGATATACAACATGCTAAATCAACCGGTAGAAAAAGATATTCGTCAAACGACCATTGAGGCTATGCAATATCAGTATGCCATCGATCGACAACAGGCCGACAGAGTCAGCCAGCTAACCCATCATTTTTGCCGCCAGCTAAAAGAGATCTGGGATATCAATGAGAGCATGACAGAGATGCTTCATTGGGCCAGCCAGATACATGAAATTGGATTAAGTATCGATTTCAAACAATCCCCCCAGCACGCGGCTTACTTGCTAAATCATACTGAAATGCCAGGATTTACCCCCGCACAAAGGAAATTGCTGGCAGCTTTGCTGATAAATCAAACCGATATCATTAATCTGTCAGTGCTGGCAGAGCAGAACGCATTATCACTACCGCAGGCACAACGACTGGTACGTTTACTGCGTATTGCCATTTTATTGTGCCGTTCACGGCATTCTGACCGCATTCCGAATATCACGCTTATCGGGCAGGGAGAGCAACTTAATCTGAAAATCAGCAAAGAATGGCTTTCATTGTACCCCTTGCAGACCGAAGCATTACAGCAAGAGAGCCGTTGGCAAACTTATAGCCATCTTCCTCTGGTAATAATTAAAAATTAGTCTTGGGACCGTGCTTTTGCCAGCTGTTCACGAATATTAGCCAGATGCCCTTTGCCTTTTTCCATTCTCTCTTCGGCAGACACAACCTTACGAGCACTTTCCCAGCGCAAATCATCCTGAGGCAACTCCAGTAAGAATCGACTTGGCTCCGGGCGCACCAACTCGCCAAACTGACGGCGTTCACGACAGAGTGTAAACGTCAGCTCCTTCTGAGCTCTGGTAATGCCTACATATGCCAGACGGCGCTCTTCATCAACATTATCTTCATCAATGCTGCTTTGATGAGGAAGCAATCCTTCTTCCATCCCCACCAGATAAACATAAGGGAACTCAAGGCCTTTCGAGGCATGCAGCGTCATTAATTGAACCTGATCGAAATCTTCTTCATTTTCACCCCGTTCCATCATGTCACGCAGCGTAAAGCGAGTGACTACTTGTGTTAGCGTCATAGGCTCATCCAGATCGGAGCCTTCTAACATTTCAGTCATCCAGCCAAACAGCTGATTGACGTTTTTCATACGCATTTCAGCCGCTTTCACGCTGGGAGAGGTCTCATATAGCCAGCTTTCATAATCCATACCGTGAATCAGATCTCTGACGGCAGCAACGGGCTCTCTTTCAGACGTTTCAGCGACAGAAGATAACCAGCGGGTAAAACGTTGTAGCGACTCAAGTCCACGCCCGGTGAGATATTGTTCCAGTCCAACGTCAAAGCTGGCACGGTATAAGCTAACGCTTCTCTGATTAGCCCATGTCCCTAATTTTTCCAGCGTTGCCGGGCCAATTTCACGGCGAGGAGTATTCACAATACGTAAAAATGCGCTGTCATCATCCGGATTGGTCAACACACGTAAATAGGCCATCAGATCTTTAATTTCTGGTCGGGAAAAGAAAGATGTCCCACCAGAAATCCGGTAGGGAATACGGTTTTGCATCAGCATTTTTTCAAAAATACGTGACTGGTGATTTCCCCGATACAGAATGGCGTAATCTTTGTAATCGGTTTTATTGATAAAGTGATGGGCAATCAATTCACCTACAACCCTTTCGGCTTCATTGTCTTCATTATTGGCCGTCACTACCTTCAGTTCTTCACCGTATCCCAGCTCTGAGAACAGCCGTTTCTCAAATACGTGCGGGTTGTTGGCAATCAGAATATTAGCTGCTTTAAGTATTCGCCCGGACGAACGGTAATTTTGCTCCAGCTTAATCACTTGTAAAGCCGGAAAGTCCTGACTCAATAACACTAAGTTTTGCGGGCGAGCCCCCCGCCATGAGTAGATTGACTGATCGTCATCTCCCACCACAGTAAAACGAGCACGATTACCCACTAACAGCTTAACCAGTTCGTACTGGCTGGTATTGGTATCCTGATATTCATCCACCAGCAGATAACGCAGACGATTTTGCCAACGTTCTCTAACTTCTTCATTTCGCTGTAATAATAAAGTAGGTAATAAAATCAGATCGTCGAAGTCGAGAATGCTGCAGGATTTGAGCTGTTTATCATACAGGTCATAACAGTGAGCAAATAACTTATCACGCTCGGATTTCGCCGCCGCGGCAGCCCCTGCCGGACCAATCAAATCGTTCTTCCAGTTAGAAATGGACGATATCAACTGCGAAATTAATACCTTGTCATTATCCAGCCACTTCTCTGTCAACTCTTTCAATAATGCTATCTGATCCTGATCGTCAAACAGCGAAAAGTTGGACTTCATATTCAATGCGACATGTTCACGCTTGATAATTTCCAGCCCAAGAGTATGGAACGTTGAGATAACAATCCCTCTGGCCTCTTTACGCCCCAGCGTTTGTGCCAGACGCTCTTTCATCTCTCTGGCCGCTTTATTGGTAAAGGTTACTGCCGCAATATGACGAGCCTGATAGCCACACTCACGAATCAAATAGGCAATTTTATTAATAATCACCCGAGTTTTACCCGAACCAGCACCAGCCAGCACTAAACAAGGGCCGGTAACAAATTCAACTGCCTGCTGTTGGCGGGGATTCATGCGCATAACAAAGCTACTTACTCAGAAGACCTAGGGGGAAGGATTATAGCAAAAATATGATTCCCCTATACACCAGGAAGGCTTGATGAATAGCGGAAACAAAAAAGCCTGCAATTTATACAGGCTTATACACTACATAACCATTAGTTATTATTTTGATGCTGGTCCAAATTAGTTAGCACCTGGCGTTCCTTCCAGACAGAAGAACACCAGTAAAACGATAGAACCAAACGGAATGAAGGCAATTAAATACCACCAACCGCTTTTATCCAGGTCGTGTAAACGACGAATAGCAACGGCCAGACTAGGCATAAAGATCGCTAACGCATACACAACCAGTAAAATCATACTAACGATGCCATTTGAACCAAAAATAGCATCTAACACACCGCCAACAATCATGAGTACAACCATGGCAATCATGCTAAACAGTACAAACATCCAGTACTCTTTACGACGCGCACGGCCGGAAAAATCAGCGTATTTCTCTAACAAACACTTTTTAAACCATTCCACAATTTCTTTCCTTGAAAAATAAATAAACTAAAAAAATCGAACGCCCGAATTATATCTGAAACCATTACATAAGTAATAATCATCCAACTGTAAATATTTCGAAAAGATTGATTATAAATAAAGGATTAAAATTCAATTGGGTAAAATTTTTCCAAAAAAAACCAGAGAAAAATTCTCTGGTTTCTGTATTCATTAATCTGAATTAACCGGCAACAGCGATACGTTTCATATCAGTCATATAACCACGCAATTTCTTACCAATCACTTCAATTGGATGATTACGGATAGCTTCGTTAACATCACGCAGTTGGGCATTATCAATTTCTGCTGCAGCAACAGATTTACCTAAGTCACCAGCCTGCAATGAACCCATGAATTTTTCACGCAACAGTGGTACTGCAGCATTAGAGAACAGATAGTTACCATACTCAGCAGTATCAGAAATAACCACGTTCATTTCATACAGGCGCTTACGAGCAATGGTGTTAGCAATTAGCGGTAACTCGTGCAGAGACTCATAGTAAGCAGACTCTTCGATAATACCGGAAACCACCATGGTTTCGAACGCCAGCTCAACCCCGGCTTTAACCATCGCGATCATCAATACGCCGTGATCAAAGTATTCCTGCTCGCTGATTTTACCTTCCTGTTGAGGTGCATTTTCGAAAGCGGTACGGCCTGTCTCTTCACGCCAGCCTAATAATTTGGCGTCATTATTTGCCCAGTCAGCCATCATGCCTTCAGAGAAGGCACCAGAGATGATGTCATCCATATGCTTTTGGAACAGTGGTGCCATCAACGCTTTTAGCTGTTCAGACAGTGCGAAAGCACGCAGTTTTGCCGAATTAGACAGGCGATCCATCATCAAGGTAATGCCGCCTTGTTTCAGAGCTTCAGTCGTGGTTTCCCAACCATACTGTACTAATTTCTCAGCATATGCCGGGCTGGCACCATCAGCCACTAGCTTGTCAAAACATAGAATTGAACCAGCCTGTAACATCCCGCACAGGATAGTTTGCTCACCCATCAGGTCAGACTTAACTTCAGCAACAAAAGAAGACTGCAGAACGCCAGCGCGATGACCACCGGTTGCTGCCGCCCATGCCTTAGCAATCGCCATGCCCTCACCTTTTGGATCGTTTTCCGGGTGAACAGCAATCAGCGTTGGTACACCGAAACCGCGCTTATACTCTTCACGAACTTCCGTTCCCGGGCACTTCGGCGCAACCATCACCACGGTGATATCCGGACGAATAGTTTCGCCAACTTCAACAATATTGAAACCGTGAGAATAACCTAATGCTGCACCTTGTTTCATCAGCGGCTGAACTGCCTGAACGACTGCTGAGTGCTGCTTGTCTGGCGTCAGGTTAACGACTAAATCTGCCTGAGGAATCAGTTCTTCATAGGTACCTACTTTAAAACCATTCTCTGTCGCTTTACGCCATGATGCACGTTTCTCATCAATCGCTTCTTTACGTAGCGCATAAGCGATATCCAGACCAGAATCACGCATATTCAGACCCTGGTTAAGACCCTGAGCACCACATCCGACAATAACGATTTTTTTACCCTTCAGAAAACCGGATTCATCAGCAAACTCATCACGCCCCATAAAACGGCACTGACCTAATTGGGCCAACTGCTGGCGTAAGTTTAATGTATTGAAATAGTTAGCCATTATTATTCTCCATTCCTGGTTGTTATGTTGCGCTTTGTTGTGTTGGTACTCATTAACTGCAGTACGCCTGAAATTCATAATAAGACAAGATCTGCATTGCTTAAATTGATATATTAAGAAGATGATATTGCAATTTCTGCAATACAAAATTTGGTGCCTTAATGTGGATCTTCGTGATTTAAAATTATTTCTTCATTTAGCCGACAGTCAGCATTTTGGCAAAACGGCTAAAGCAACCTATGTTAGCCCTTCCACCCTGTCAAGACAGATACAGCGAATGGAAGAGGAACTTGGGCAGATGCTGTTTCTGCGAGATAACCGCACGGTACAACTCACACATGCAGGTCAACAGCTTAAAGTCTTTGCTCAACAAACATTATTACACTATCAACAGTTAAAAAATGCCCTGACACAGGAGGGAGAGTCTCTCAGTGGTGAACTGCGCATCTTCTGCTCGGTAACGGCTGCCTACAGCCACCTACCAACCATACTTGATCAATTTCGCGCCCTGCACCCCAATGTAGAAATAAAATTGACCACCGGTGACGCTGCGGATGCAGTTGATAAAATTCAGTCTAACGATGCAGATCTGGCCATTGCTGGTCGCCCGGAAACCCTGCCTTCTACCATTGATTTTCGCAAAATTGGTGAGGTTCCACTGGTGTTAATTACGCCCGCACTACCTTGCCCGGTACATACTCAAATGCTGGAACATAAGCCTGACTGGGCAAATATTCCTTTTATTTTACCGGAACACGGTCCAACACGCAGACGTATCGACCAGTGGTTCCGTCGTTACCATATCAGCAACCCGCAAATTTACGCCACGGTTGCCGGTCATGAAGCCATTGTTTCTATGGTTGCGCTTGGCTGTGGTATTGCACTGATCCCCAGTGTAGTACTGGATAACAGCCCGGAAACTATACGCAGTCGGATTTCAGTAGCAGACCACGTCACCCTGACATCCGCCTTTGATCTGGGCGTATGCGTACAGAAAAAACGTCTTAATGAGCCTCTGATTCACGCCTTCTGGCAGTTGATATGATTTTAATTGCTATCATTCTTCAGGATTGCGTTTAATCATTTCTGCCCGCATCAGGTAATGATAAAGGGGTGCCAATTGCTTAAACCCTTTCTCTAACTGAGAAACCAGGCCGTTATTAAAGACCATTTCCATCTCCTGACTGGTATGCATAACGGCAAATGACTTACGGTTATACCAGTTAGCAATACTGGCATCCTGCTCTTTAATTAAAGGTCGTTTATAGCTCTCACCCACCAGTTCAAAGGGTGATTTACTGCATTTGGCTACGGCTAAAAAATCTTTAGGCTCGGTACGCATCAATAAACGTAGCACATCCATCGTTTGTCGGCTGGCGGAGTAATAACCCAGACCATAACGATAAAAATCAGGCGCTATTTCAAAAAAGTAGACCGGAGCATCTTTCCAGTCTTTGCTGTGTCGCTTGAAGGTTAGCCACATATGGCTGCGATAACGAGATTTATCATGGCTGAAGCGAGTATCACGATGAATTCTGGACAGAGTTTTACCAATTGCCGGGCGGGTTTCAAACTCTGGATCAATCAGCATCATGCACTGAGTCAGATCGGTCACCAGAGCACGAAAAGGGGTGAGTATTTCATCATCATAGATATGACGATGATCGTCGAACCAATCTTTGCTGTTTTGAATTCTGACATCCTGCAAGAATGTCAGCCCTTGCTGGCTAAACCCATTGAATTGCATTATCACTCCTGCCCGTTAGCCCATCATCAGAAAAACCAAATGCTGCGGAATATCATTCTTCGACAGCATTCAGATCATTGCCCTGATTATCCCGCCAGAAAAAAGCGGAACGCCGGATTATCCGTCTCATCGTGGTAATCATACCCCAACTGTTCAAGATGCTGTTCAAACTCAGCATCGTGCCCAATCAGTTCAAAAGCCGCAAGTACTCGGCCGTAATCGGTACCATGACTGCGATAATGAAACAGAGAAATATTCCAGTAGGTTCCCAGCGTCTGCAAAAACTTTAACAAGGCCCCACCCGATTCAGGAAATTCAAAGCTGTATAACCGCTCACTTAACGGTTTCGCCGGACGGCCTCCAACCATATAGCGAACGTGTAGCTTAGCCATTTCATCATCAGATAAATCAACCACCTGATAACCATCATCGCGCAGTTCGCGGATAATCTCTTCTCTTTCAGTCTGACCTCTGGTTAAGCGAACCCCAACAAAGATACAGGCATCTTTATCACTGGCGTAACGATAGTTAAACTCAGTCACTGAACGGCCACCTAACAGCTGGCAAAATTTCAGAAAACTGCCTTTCTGCTCAGGAATAGTGACCGCCAGCAGCGCTTCCCGCTTTTCACCTAACTCACAGCGTTCGGAGACATAGCGCAAACCGTGGAAATTCAAATTAGCACCGGACAAAATACAGGCCAGACGCTCGCCTTCCAAATTATGCTGTTCAGCATATTTTTTCAGGCCCGCCAGCGCTAACGCGCCCGACGGTTCTGCAATCGCCCTGACATCTTCAAATAAATCTTTTACTGCGGCACAAATTGCGTCGCTGTCGACGGTAATAACATCATCAAGATATTCACGGCACAGGCGGAAAGTCTCATCACCAATACGTTTTACCGCTACGCCATCGGCAAATAGCCCTACTCGATCAAGATCGACAGGCTGTCCGGCATTCATTGCCGCCACCAGACAGGCAGAATCTTCAGCTTCAACGCCAATAACTTTAATTTCTGGCATCAATTGCTTAATCAATACCGCTACACCGGCGGCCAATCCACCACCACCCACCGGAACAAAGACACGATCAAGATGCGCATCCTGTTGGATCAACTCCATACCGATGGTGCCCTGCCCGGCAATCACTGCCGGATGATCGAACGGAGGAATAAAGATATAGCCTTCCTGTTCAGACAGGGCAATAGCTTTGGCTTTCGCCTCATCAAAGTTAGCACCGTGCAGCAGCACTTCGCCACCAAAGCCACGTACAGCATCAACTTTGATATCCGGTGTCGTTAACGGCATAACAATCAGAGAACGAATACCTAAACCAGTCGCCGACAGCGCAACACCCTGAGCATGATTACCCGCTGAGGCTGCAATTACACCATTAGCTTTCTGCTGCTCATTCAGCCCGGCAATCATCGCGTGCGCACCACGCAGTTTAAAACTGTGCACCGGCTGTCGGTCTTCGCGCTTTACCAGCACGGTATTATTCAGACGAGCTGAGAGCTTATTCATCACCTGCAATGGCGTAACCTGAGCTACGTCATAAACCGGTGAACAGAGCACGGCTCTCAGATATTCTGCACCTGTCGGTGCAGAAGAGAGTGGTAATGGAACTGCCATAACAGTTAGCCTCCCAGCTTACTTTTATCCCTGACGGCGCCTTTATCTGCGCTGGTTGCTAAACTGGCATAAGCACGTAACGCGAATGAAACCTGACGCTCACGAGCCGCTGGCGTCCAGGCTTTGTCACCACGGGCAACTTCTGTCTGACGGCGGCTGGTTAATTCACTGTCTGATACATCCAGCACAATACTGCGTTTTGGAATATCAATATCAATCATATCCCCATCACGGACTAAACCAATTAAACCGCCATTGGCTGCTTCCGGCGAGATATGACCAATAGACAATCCGGAGGTACCGCCAGAGAAACGGCCATCGGTGATCAACGCACAGCTTTTACCTAATCCCATGGATTTCAGGAACGTCGTTGGATACAACATCTCCTGCATGCCCGGTCCACCCTTTGGACCTTCATAGCGGATAACCACGACATCACCGGCAACCACTTTCTTGCCCAGAATAGCGTCAACCGCATCTTCCTGACTTTCATATACTTTTGCCGGGCCGCGGAATACCAGATGTTCATCATCAACACCGGCCGTTTTAACAATACAGCCATCCACCGCCAGGTTACCGTTTAATACCGCCAGACCACCTTCCTGACTGTATGCATGCTCTTTATCACGGATACAGCCTTCTGCACGATCGTCATCCAGAGAATCCCAGCGACAATCCTGAGAGAAAGCCTGAGTGGTACGAATACCTGCAGGACCAGCACGGAACAGGGTTCTTACCGCATCATCACTGGTACGCATAATGTCGAACTTGTCTAACGTTTCCGTCAGGCTCAGCCCCATAATATTTTTTGTATTACGGTTTAGCAGGTCTGCACGTTCCAGCTCACCCAAAATACCAATTACACCACCGGCACGATGAACATCTTCCATATGGTATTTCTGGGTACTTGGAGCAACCTTACATAGTTGAGGAACCTTGCGCGATAAGCGGTCAATATCATTCATGGTGAAATCAACTTCACCTTCCTGTGCGGCAGCCAGAAGATGCAATACGGTATTGGTTGAACCACCCATGGTAATATCCATCACCATCGCATTTTCAAATGCCGACTTATTCGCAATAGCGCGAGGCAATACGCTTGCATCATCCTGCTCATAATAGCGTTTGGTTAATGCCACAATCTCTTTACCCGCATTCAGGAAAAGTTGCTTACGGTCTTTATGTGTGGCCAACAGAGAACCATTTCCTGGCAGCGCTAAGCCCAGAGCTTCGGTTAAGCAGTTCATGGAGTTGGCAGTAAACATACCGGAACAGGAACCACAGGTAGGGCAGGCAGAACGTTCTATTTGAGCACTGTCTTCATCGCTGACATCAGGGTTGGCACCCTGAATCATGGCATCAATCAAATCCAGCTTGATGATTTTGTCTGATAGCTTAGTTTTTCCTGCTTCCATCGGACCACCGGAAACAAAAATAACCGGAATATTCAGGCGCAAAGACGCCATTAACATTCCCGGGGTAATCTTGTCACAGTTAGAGATACACACCATCGCGTCAGCACAGTGAGCATTCACCATGTATTCTACCGAATCGGCAATCAGTTCCCGGGAAGGAAGAGAATAAAGCATGCCTCCATGCCCCATCGCGATACCGTCGTCCACCGCAATAGTATTGAACTCTTTGGCAACGCCACCTGACTCATGGATCTGATCGGCAACCAGCTTACCTAAGTCACGTAAATGCACATGGCCCGGTACGAACTGTGTAAAAGAGTTCACCACGGCAATAATTGGCTTACCGAAATCAGCATCGGTCATACCCGTTGCGCGCCATAGCGCACGGGCTCCTGCCATATTGCGACCATGTGTAGTTGTAGCTGAACGATACTTAGGCATGCTTTATTCACTCCCGTTGTTTTATCCGGGCGGAGTTACTCCGCCCGTTGGTATTATGTTTGCTTTATTTATTATTGATTTACTAAGTCTAACCAGCCGTATTTATCTTCTGTCTGACCATTGAACAGACCAAAGAAACGCTGTTGAATTTGCTTAGTGATAGGACCACAGCGGCCAATTCCGACTTCAATACCATCAACGCTGCGTACTGGTGTAATTTCAGCAGCGGTACCGGTCATAAACACTTCATCAGCAAGATAGAGTGACTCACGGGACAGAACCTGCTCACGAATTTCAAAGCCCAGGTCTTTAGTTAGCTTCATGATGGCATCGCGAGTAATACCCGGCAGGGCCGCAGAAGTTAAGGTCGGAGTAAAGACTACGCCATCTTTAATAATGAAGATGTTTTCGCCCGCACCTTCAGAAACATAACCATGAACATCCAGAGCAATACCTTCAGTATAACCATGGCGACGAGCCTCACTACCAACCAGTAAAGAAGAAAGGTAGTTACCGCCAGCTTTCGCCGCAGTTGGAATGGTATTTGGTGCAGAACGATTCCATGAAGAAACCATCGCATCGATACCCTGATCCAAAGCTTCTTCTCCCAAATAAGCTCCCCAAGGGAAAGCCGCAATGATGACATCAGTTTTGTATCCTGGTGGTGGGTTAACCCCCATACCAACATCACCGATGAATACGAGTGGACGAATATAAGCGCTGGTCAGGTTATTTTTGCTTAGTGTTTCACGACAGGCTGCCATCAATTCATCTACGGAGTAAGAAACCGGCATACGATAAATTTTTGCTGAATCACGCAGACGCTGCATATGCTCGCGATGACGGAAAACCGCAGGGCCCTTATGGGTGTTATAGCAGCGCACACCTTCAAATACCGAAGTACCATAGTGTAATGCATGAGACATCACGTGAACTTTTGCATCAGCCCATGGGGTCATTTCGCCATTGAACCATATGTAGTCTGCTTTCTTCGTACTCATTGTCTCTATTCCTTGTCGCGCTAGGCGCGTATTTGTTGTGATGTTTGATTGAGGATCTCAACGCTGTTGACATCCGCAAGTTTAGTTAACTGAGAAGATAATAAATTGACAGGGCGCTCACTGGAAACGGTTAAATGAATATTTATATTATCTCCATTGCCTGTCTGATTCATGTTCATTTTGCACACACGGAAACCTCTGTGGCGAACAACCCGCAGTAGACGTTCTAAAACCTCTGAGCGAAAGCGGGTTTGAATATAAAGTTGATGTTCTGTCATGATACTTTCTCCAGCATGGTTTCGTTACCAGCACCTGGTGGAACCAGAGGCCAAACATTTTCTAATTCATCAATTGAAACGTGAAGCAAGTAGGGACCTTCACTGGTTAACATTGCATTTAAAGCATCATCAACCTGATCTTTACGAGAAATACTCTGCCCAGGAATGCCAAATGCGCTGGCCAGTACCAGAAAATCCGGATTATCAGATAAATCGGTTTCACTATAACGTGCATCAAAAAACAGTTGCTGCCACTGTCTCACCATACCCAAACGCTGGTTATCTATTAGCACTATTTTTACCGGCAACTTTTTGCGCTTTATCGTGCCCAGCTCCTGAACGTTCATCATGAAAGAGCCATCCCCTGAAACACAAATCACCATGTCGTCAGGACGGGCCATTTGTGCACCAACCGCAGCCGGAATACCAAAGCCCATAGTTCCTAAGCCACTTGATGTAATAAAGTTTTCCGGACAACTGAATGACATATGCTGAGCGCTCCACATCTGATGCTGTCCCACATCAGTGGTGATTACGGCGCTTTCAGGCTTTTTATCAGAAAGTTGTTTTAACAATAGCGGGGCATAGATAGGTTGGCCAGGATGGTCATAGCGAGCAGCAAATTCGGTTTTCATTGTCATTACCGATTTACGCCAGCTCTCGATGGACATCGGCTGCTGCAACGCAGGCAATATCTCATTTAAATCTCCCTGCAGCGCAACATGAGGTGTTCTTAATTTACCTAATTCGGCCGGGTCGATATCCATATGGATAACTTTGGCATTCGGTGCAAAAGCATTTAATTTTCCTGTTACCCGATCGTCAAAACGCACCCCGATAGCCACTAACAGGTCACAATCCTGTACGGCTAAGTTACTGGCTTTGGCACCATGCATTCCTAACAGGCCTAAATAACATGGGTCCTGGGCATCAAAAGCACCTAAACCTTTCAGAGTCGATACGCCAGGCATTCCCGTAACGTTAACGAAGGTACGTAATGCATCAACTGCCTGAGCCATACCAACCCCGCCACCAACGTATAACATTGGCTTTTTGGATTGCGTAATCATCTCTCTGGCTAACGCCAAATCAGCATCAGCGACTTTAGGAAGCTCTTCAACAGAGAACAGAGCCGGCTTGAGATGATCTCCCGCGGCTAGCTGAATGTCTTTCGGAATATCGATGAGTACAGGCCCCGGACGACCGCTGCAGGCGGTAGCGAAAGCCTGAGCAATGATGGCTGGCAGCTCTTCCAGAGACTCCACCAGATAGCTGTGTTTAGTACAGGCCAATGATAATCCTAAAACATCAACCTCCTGAAAAGCATCAGTACCAATCAGTGGAGAGGCAACCTGACCCGTAATAGCCACAACGGGTACTGAATCCAATAATGCATCCGCCAGTCCGGTTATCAGATTCGTTGCCCCCGGGCCAGAAGTCGCAATACAAACCCCAACTTTCCCCGTTGCTCTGGCATAACCAAGAGCGGCTATCGCAGCACCTTGCTCATTGCGGCACAGCAAATGTTCAATACCGCCGTCAAACAGCGCATCATAAACTGGCATAATAGCCCCACCGGGGTAGCCAAAAACCGTCTCAACACCCTGTTCGCGTAATGTATGTACAACCCACTGTGCCCCATTCATCATTCTTACCCCGTTTGTCTTCATGCTCAGAACAGTTTTTTATACTGTTTGCTTCGTTATGCTTTATGTTGTGTTTTGCTTGAATTTTTATTACGCATAAAAAAACCCCCGACTTCTCAGTGCGGGGGTTCTTGAATTTCAGACCACTAATCAGGTCATTCTTCGTCCAAGTGCTGCCCCGCACGGTGGGATAATAATCACCACCACACTAATAATCACGAGGCTAATCACTTGGCTTACAGACTTCATAGTTTCAATAAAATTCTTTATCAGTCGAACGAATGAATACAGAGTTATCATAATTGTGTGTTAAGTGACAAGTTATTTTTTCATTCCATTTCAAAAACTCAAGATAATAAATTAAAAAATATCTTTATTTATCATTTAAATAAAACTCAATTCAGAATAAAATTTATTTTTTCTCGATCGGGGACACATAAAACCAGTGATATAAGCCATATAACTAGCAATTATTTGGAATATAAATCTAAAAAATGAAGCTCAGTTCTAAAATAAATAAAACTATTTCCCTCAAACCTGACAGGATCCGCTGAAAAATAAGTCGGATAATTCAGTATGTCATTAGCCATCGTTCACACCCGAGCATCAATAGGAATTCAGGCGCCAGCCGTCAGTGTTGAAGTTCATATCAGCAACGGAATGCCCAATTTTACTTTAGTTGGTTTACCTGAAATAACGGTAAAAGAGGCAAAAGATCGGGTAAGAAGTGCCCTGATAAACAGCGGATTTACTTTTCCTCCTAAAAAAATCACGGTGAATTTAGCGCCAGCAGATTTACCCAAAGAAGGGGGGCGATTCGATCTACCCATTGCGTTAGCCATACTGGCGGCTTCTGAACAAATCCCCGCGACAAAATTACATCAGCATGAGTTTTTAGGCGAACTCGCTCTTTCTGGAGAAATAAAACCAATCAATGGCGCAATACCAGCAGCTCTGGCAGCATCCAGAAACGATCGTATTTTGGTTCTTTCACAAGGAAATGCCACTGAAGTGGCGCTCATTGAACAAGGCAATAACCTGATTGCCGCGAATCTTGCCGAAATATGTCATTACCTGTCGGATAATGAAACTACGCTTTGCAAACCGGCTAAACAAGTTATTCAGGATGATTCATTATCCTTACCCGACCTGAAAGATATTATTGGTCAGGAGCAGGCAAAACGAGCACTGGAAATTTCTGCTGCCGGAGGGCATAACCTGCTGCTACTCGGTCCTCCGGGTACCGGTAAAACCATGCTTGCTACTCGACTCAATGCACTTTTACCTCCTCTAAGCGATCAGGAAGCTTTAGAGAGCGCAGCTATATCGAGCCTAGTCCATACACCACAAAATTCGTCAAACTGGCGTAAACGGCCTTTCAGAGCCCCTCATCATAGTGCATCGATGGCTGCACTGGTGGGTGGCGGTTCAATTCCCAGACCTGGTGAAATTTCTCTGGCACATAATGGCGTGCTATTTTTGGATGAATTACCTGAATTTGAGAGAAAAGTATTGGATGCTCTCAGAGAGCCATTAGAGTCAGGAGAAATTGTTATTTCCCGGGCTAGTGCAAAAGTCTGCTTTCCTGCAAGAGTTCAACTGATTGCGGCAATGAACCCCAGCCCTACCGGACACTATCAGGGGATACTCAGCCGTTCGAATCCTCAGCAAATTATGCGCTATTTAAACCGATTATCCGGCCCCTTTCTCGATCGATTCGACTTATCTATTGAAGTACCGCTGTTGCCTCAAGGTGTATTAAGCCAGCGCAGAGAAGAAGGGGAATCCAGTCAGTCTGTCCGGCAACGGGTGCTAAATGCCAGAGAACTTCAAACCAAAAGAAGTGGCAAAGTAAATGCGCAACTAAGCAGTAAAGAGGTGGAATCAAACTGTAAGCTTAATCCGGAAGATGCATTATTCCTTGAGCATGCCTTATTAAAACTTGGGCTTTCTGTTCGTGGATGGCATCGCATTTTAAAAGTCTCCCGAACTATTGCTGACTTATCCGGTAGCGAAGCGATAAGCAGAAGCCATATTGCTGAAGCATTAAGCTATCGCTGTATGGATCGGCTACTGTTACAGCTTTATAAAGCGGTAGGATAAAAAAACGGGGCTTTAAGCCCCGTTAGTTAATCATCAGTGTCGTTAAAGTCTTCGACAGTATCTACCTGTGGCTTACCACCAGATAGCGTGTGGAAGCGCTTAGGGCGACGAATACGATCAAGGTATTTAATCCATACCTTTTCAGACTCAGTTGCAGGTTCACGCTCTCCACGGCAAACAGCGACGAATAGTTTTTCTTCTTCTGTTGCTGGTTCACGCTTGCCTAAATCAAGCTCATTAAAAGCATAACCTAAACGTTCTAGCAATTGAGCTTCTTTAATGGTGAAATCCCCATGGCGGGAAAAGCCTCGAGGATAATTTTTATTGTCAAAAAAACGATGCGTCGTAGTGAAGCTTTCCGCCATCTGACATACTCCTAAGTATCTAAATTAATGCCGTTATGGCGCGGAGTATTAGTGAGGCTTGCCGGTGTGTAAAACAAAAAATTTAAATCGTTACGATAAAATTATTTGGAGATAGTGTGGATACAGAATTACTAAAGACTTTTCTGGAAGTGAGCAAGACCCGTCATTTTGGTCGGGCAGCTGAATCTCTGTATCTCACACAATCAGCAGTGAGCTCTCGCATACGACTGTTAGAAAATCAGTTGGGCGTTAATCTTTTTACTCGCCACCGCAATAATATTCGGCTCACGGCCGCGGGCGAACAGCTTCTACCCTATGCAGAGAATCTGATCATTACCTGGCAGCAGGCACGCTCGGCTATCACCAAAAGTAACCAAAAAAAGAATACGTTATCGATTGGCGCATTGCCTTTAATCTGGGAAACCGGCCTGACAGACTGGCTTGAATCGCTCTACTTAGTACATAAAAATTTACAGTTTGACGCCAGAGTTGCGCCACGAAATATTCAAGTACAGCAACTTCACGAAAGACAGCTAGATCTTTTGATTACCACAGAGCCTTCCAAAATGGATGAGTTGGTCAGTGAAAGGATAACCACAATCCCATTACAGTTAGTGATGTCTGAGCGAAAAACCAATGATAAAAAAAGAGCTTACATCTCCCTTGATTGGGGAATCGACTTTTCACAACAGGAAAAAGAGTGCTTCACCCAGGAGATCCTACCAATCCTGACAACCAGCTCGGCACTGATGGCAAAACAGCTGTTAAGGAATACCGCTGGCTGTACTTTTTTACCTGAATTCTGGCAAAAGCAACATCCTGAACTGAAACCTGTGTTACCACTTCAATCAATCAATCTTCCTTTATATGCCATCTGGCTACAAAATAGTGAGCATCATCAACTGATTCATAAATTGATTAGTAGCTTCAACGCTGCTGAAGATCTTGAATAATAGATTGATATTAATGAATTAATCTAAATTTTTAAGCTAAATTGCAGACAATAAAAAACCCTTTGTGAAAACAAAGGGTTTTTTACTTTTTTATGGCAGGGGCGGAGAGACTCGAACTCCCAACACCCGGTTTTGGAGACCGGTGCTCTACCAATTGAACTACGCCCCTAAAGAACGCTTACTACTACGCCTGCTAATATAGCAGGCATAATATAAATAAGTGGCGGAACGGACGGGACTCGAACCCGCGACCCCCTGCGTGACAGGCAGGTATTCTAACCAACTGAACTACCGCTCCACCGATTCTTTTTCATTACAAGAACAAATCATCTTGTAATCTATATTTAAAGCCTGGCAGTTCCCTACTCTCGCATGGGGAAGCCCCACACTACCATCGGCGCTACGGCGTTTCACTTCTGAGTTCGGCATGGGGTCAGGTGGGACCACCGCGCTGTCGCCGCCAGGCATATTCTGTACATGAACCGTTGTATGTCAATATCACTATCCACACAACCATCCATTTCAATCCTGAACATTCGCTGAAATTCGACTTCTCTCTCTCAATCTCATCTCACCAAAACACCTTCGGTGTTGTAAGGTTAAGTCTCACGGTTCATTAGTATCGGTTAGCTCAACGTATCGCTACGCTTACACACCCGACCTATCAACGTCATAGTCTTTAACGTTCCTTCAGTGGACTCTGGGTCCAAGGGAAGACTCATCTCGAGGCAAGTTTCCCGCTTAGATGCTTTCAGCGGTTATCTTTTCCGCACGTAGCTACCGGGCAATGCCATTGGCATGACAACCCGAACACCAGTGGTGCGTTCACTCCGGTCCTCTCGTACTAGGAGCAACCCCTCTCAATCTTCCAGCGCCCACGGCAGATAGGGACCGAACTGTCTCACGACGTTCTAAACCCAGCTCGCGTACCACTTTAAACGGCGAACAGCCGTACCCTTGGGACCTACTTCAGCCCCAGGATGTGATGAGCCGACATCGAGGTGCCAAACACCGCCGTCGATATGAACTCTTGGGCGGTATCAGCCTGTTATCCCCGGAGTACCTTTTATCCGTTGAGCGATGGCCCTTCCATTCAGAACCACCGGATCACTAAGACCTACTTTCGTACCTGCTCGAGCCGTCACTCTCGCAGTCAAGCTAGCTTATGCCTTTGCACTAACCTCACGATGTCCGACCGTGATTAGCTAACCTTCGTGCTCCTCCGTTACTCTTTGGGAGGAGACCGCCCCAGTCAAACTACCCACCAGACACTGTCCTCAACCCGGATCACGGGCCAAAGTTAGAACATCAAACATTAAAGGGTGGTATTTCAAGGTTGGCTCCACGATGACTGGCGTCACCGCTTCAAAGCCTCCCACCTATCCTACACATCAAGGCTCAATGTTCAGTGTCAAGCTATAGTAAAGGTTCACGGGGTCTTTCCGTCTTGCCGCGGGTACACAGCATCTTCACTGCGAGTTCAATTTCACTGAGTCTCGGGTGGAGACAGCCTGGCCATCATTACGCCATTCGTGCAGGTCGGAACTTACCCGACAAGGAATTTCGCTACCTTAGGACCGTTATAGTTACGGCCGCCGTTTACTGGGGCTTCGATCAAGAGCTTCGCTTACGCTAACCCCATCAATTAACCTTCCAGCACCGGGCAGGCGTCACACCGTATACGTCCACTTTCGTGTTTGCACAGTGCTGTGTTTTTAATAAACAGTTGCAGCCAGCTGGTATCTTCGACTGGCTTCAGCTCCATGGGTAAACCACTTCACCTAATGCCAGCGTGCCTTCTCCCGAAGTTACGGCACCATTTTGCCTAGTTCCTTCACCCGAGTTCTCTCAAGCGCCTGAGTATTCTCTACCTGACCACCTGTGTCGGTTTGGGGTACGATTTAATGTTACCTGGAGCTTAGAGGCTTTTCCTGGAAGCAGGGCATCAACTACTTCACCACCGTAGTGGCTCGTCATCACGCCTCAGTGTTAATAAGCAATCGGATTTACCTAATCACTCCACCTACACGCTTAAACCGGGACAACCGTCGCCCGGATAGCCTAGCCTTCTTCGTCCCCCCTTCGCAGTAACACCAAGTACAGGAATATTAACCTGTTTCCCATCGACTACGCCTTTCGGCCTCGCCTTAGGGGTCGACTCACCCTGCCCCGATTAACGTTGGACAGGAACCCTTGGTCTTCCGGCGAGCGGGCTTTTCACCCGCTTTATCGTTACTTATGTCAGCATTCGCACTTCTGATACCTCCAGCAGACCTCACAGTCCACCTTCGCAGGCTTACAGAACGCTCCCCTACCCAACAATATTTTCATATCGCTGCCGCAGCTTCGGTGCATGGTTTAGCCCCGTTACATCTTCCGCGCAGGCCGACTCGACCAGTGAGCTATTACGCTTTCTTTAAATGATGGCTGCTTCTAAGCCAACATCCTGGCTGTCTGTGCCTTCCCACATCGTTTCCCACTTAACCATGACTTTGGGACCTTAGCTGGCGGTCTGGGTTGTTTCCCTCTTCACGACGGACGTTAGCACCCGCCGTGTGTCTCCCGTGATAACATTCTTCGGTATTCGGAGTTTGCATCGAGTTGGTAAGCCGGGATGGCCCCCTAGTCGAAACAGTGCTCTACCCCCGAAGATGAGTTCACGAGGCGCTACCTAAATAGCTTTCGGGGAGAACCAGCTATCTCCCGGTTTGATTGGCCTTTCACCCCCAGCCACAGGTCATCCGCTAATTTTTCAACATTAGTCGGTTCGGTCCTCCAGTTAGTGTTACCCAACCTTCAACCTGCCCATGGCTAGATCACCGGGTTTCGGGTCTATACCTTGCAACTTGACGCCCAGTTAAGACTCGGTTTCCCTACGGCTCCCCTATTCGGTTAACCTTGCTACAAAATATAAGTCGCTGACCCATTATACAAAAGGTACGCAGTCACACCCCAAAGGGTGCTCCCACTGCTTGTACGTACACGGTTTCAGGTTCTGTTTCACTCCCCTCGCCGGGGTTCTTTTCGCCTTTCCCTCACGGTACTGGTTCACTATCGGTCAGTCAGGAGTATTTAGCCTTGGAGGATGGTCCCCCCATATTCAGACAGGATGTCACGTGTCCCGCCTTACTCATCGAACTCACAATCTGTGCATTTTGGTGTACGGGACTATCACCCTGTACCGTGCGACTTTCCAGACGCTTCCACTAACACACAAACTGATTCAGGTTCTGGGCTCCTCCCCGTTCGCTCGCCGCTACTGGGGGAATCTCGGTTGATTTCTTTTCCTCGGGGTACTTAGATGTTTCAGTTCCCCCGGTTCGCCTCATACGACTATGTATTCATCGTATGATAGTGCAACGAATTGCACTGGGTTTCCCCATTCGGGTATCGCCGGTTATAACGGTTCATATCACCTTACCGACGCTTATCGCAGATTAGCACGCCCTTCATCGCCTCTGACTGCCTAGGCATCCACCGTGTACGCTTAGTCACTTAACCTCACAACCCGAAGGTGTCTCGAAAGACAACATTCTAAAGTTGCAAACAATTGAGAGACTCGCTCAGTCCACTACATGTCAGTGTATTACTCATGTATGGCTGAGGATTCAAATTTCAGCTTGTTCCGGATTGTTAAAGAGCAAATATCTCAAACATGGCTCAGTAAGCCAGTTTTGAGATATTCATCGACAATGTCTTTCACCCATTATCAGCAAGTGGCGTCCCCTAGGGGATTCGAACCCCTGTTACCGCCGTGAAAGGGCGGTGTCCTAGGCCTCTAGACGAAGGGGACACAGATATGTCAGCTTCGCAGACGCTTTGCTCTCTTTTTATTTCATCAGACAATCTGTGTGGACACTGCACGCAACTGCATATCTTTCAGGTAAGGAGGTGATCCAACCGCAGGTTCCCCTACGGTTACCTTGTTACGACTTCACCCCAGTCATGAATCACAAAGTGGTAAGCGCCCTCCCGAAGGTTAAGCTACCTACTTCTTTTGCAACCCACTCCCATGGTGTGACGGGCGGTGTGTACAAGGCCCGGGAACGTATTCACCGTAGCATTCTGATCTACGATTACTAGCGATTCCGACTTCATGGAGTCGAGTTGCAGACTCCAATCCGGACTACGACGTACTTTATGAGGTCCGCATGCTCTCGCGAGGTAGCTTCTCTTTGTATACGCCATTGTAGCACGTGTGTAGCCCTACTCGTAAGGGCCATGATGACTTGACGTCATCCCCACCTTCCTCCGGTTTATCACCGGCAGTCTCCTTTGAGTTCCCACCATTACGTGCTGGCAACAAAGGATAGGGGTTGCGCTCGTTGCGGGACTTAACCCAACATTTCACAACACGAGCTGACGACAGCCATGCAGCACCTGTCTCAGAGCTCCCGAAGGCACTAAAGCATCTCTGCTAAATTCTCTGGATGTCAAGAGTAGGTAAGGTTCTTCGCGTTGCATCGAATTAAACCACATGCTCCACCGCTTGTGCGGGCCCCCGTCAATTCATTTGAGTTTTAACCTTGCGGCCGTACTCCCCAGGCGGTCGACTTAACGCGTTAGCTCCGGAAGCCACTCCTCAAGGGAACAACCTCCAAGTCGACATCGTTTACAGCGTGGACTACCAGGGTATCTAATCCTGTTTGCTCCCCACGCTTTCGCACCTGAGCGTCAGTCTTTGTCCAGGGGGCCGCCTTCGCCACCGGTATTCCTCCACATCTCTACGCATTTCACCGCTACACATGGAATTCTACCCCCCTCTACAAGACTCTAGCTTGCCAGTTTCGGATGCAGTTCCCAGGTTAAGCCCGGGGATTTCACATCCGACTTGACAAACCGCCTGCGTGCGCTTTACGCCCAGTAATTCCGATTAACGCTTGCACCCTCCGTATTACCGCGGCTGCTGGCACGGAGTTAGCCGGTGCTTCTTCTGTGGGTAACGTCAATACATGGTGCTATTAACACCACATCCTTCCTCCCCACTGAAAGTGCTTTACAACCCTAAGGCCTTCTTCACACACGCGGCATGGCTGCATCAGGGTTTCCCCCATTGTGCAATATTCCCCACTGCTGCCTCCCGTAGGAGTCTGGGCCGTGTCTCAGTCCCAGTGTGGCTGGTCATCCTCTCAGACCAGCTAGGGATCGTCGCCTAGGTGAGCCATTACCCCACCTACTAGCTAATCCCATCTGGGTTCATCTGATGGCGCGAGGCCCGAAGGTCCCCCGCTTTGGTCTTGCGACGTTACGCGGTATTAGCTACCGTTTCCAGTAGTTATCCCCCTCCATCAGGCAGATCCCCAGACATTACTCACCCGTCCGCCGCTCGTCACCCAAGGAGCAAGCTCCTCTGTGCTACCGCCCGACTTGCATGTGTTAGGCCTGCCGCCAGCGTTCAATCTGAGCCATGATCAAACTCTTCAATTAAAAGCTTGATGCTCAAAGATTACTTTCAATAATTCAAATGAATTACTGTCTGGTCACTCTTTAAGACTTGGTATTTTTTTGTGTCGTTACACCGAAGTGTAATGACGTGAGATACCGTCTTGTGAGTGCCCACACAGATTGTCTGATAAATTGTTAAAGAGCGATGTTGCGGCGAAAAACTTCCCGCAACACGGGCTGCGTATACTACGCTTTCCCGCGTCAGAGTCAAGTGTTAAATCACAGATTTATGCACGATAACGTCTGAACTGAAGCGGCTGTTGCCGTGTCAGTGGAGGCGCATTATAGGGACTCAGAATCATCTGGCAAGTGCTAATTGATAAAATAATTCTGACTGCTGATTGTTTAGCCAAAAAGCCTTCAGATTGACTGCTCATCGAGTGATTTAAAACCAAAGTGTTGCAAAACCGGAATTAACTTCCTGGATTCATCATCAACTTTCGAACAATACGCCAGATTAACGGCCTTCTCTTCTTGTTGCCAGTCAACATCCGCCAGCAGCGAGGATACCCGGCGGGCAATCGCTGCACCAGAATCAACCAACAGAGTGCCTTCCGGCAATACCGCACTTAATTCCTCTTTTAATAAAGGGAAATGAGTGCAGCCTAATACAATAGTGTCTGGCTTTTTATCACCATTAAGCCATGGAGATAAAATAGTTCTTAGCTCATCAGCGCTTACTGGTTTTCCATGCAACTTCTCTTCTGCCAGTTCCACCATTCTGCTGGATCCCATCAGTTCTATCTGGCAATCCTGCGCGAAATTAGCAATTAACTCATGTGTATAAGGGCGATTAACCGTTACCTTAGTTGCCAGTAACCCTACGATGCCATTACGCGTCAGACGTGCAGCGGGTTTTACCGCAGGAACCACACCAACAACAGGAATATCGAAGTGTTCGCGTAATGCAGGAAGAGAGACTACGCTGGCGGTATTACAGGCAATAACAATAATATCGATATGATGGCGTTGGCAAAGCGCACCAACCATTTTGACAACCCGCTCAGCAATCAGCTGCTCAGGTTTTTCACCATAGGGGAAAGCAGCGTTGTCAAAAGCATAAATGATGGATAAATCCGGCATCAACTGCCGGATTTCCTGAAATACGGAGAGCCCGCCCACGCCTGAATCAAAAACCAGTGCTGTTGGCATTGCGATCTCTCCTTATAGTGCCGTTAGAAAGTATAGGTGGCAGTGAGGTAGTATTCCCGCCCTGCCGTTTCATAATTGCTGGCTGTTTCATACTCTTTATCAAACAGGTTAGCCACTCTGCCACGAACGGTTAGCTGTTCTGTCACAGGGTAAGCCGCTGACAAGTCAACCGTACTGTAGCTGGATAAGCGTTTTTGCTCATTCGCATACTCAGAAGTGTTGTTGTCATAGCGTTTTCCATAATATTGGTATGATACATCCATATCTAAACCAAGCATATTCCAATCAATCTGATATTTTGCCTTATGCTTGGAACGGCGGGCTAAAACTTCATTGTCTTTATCCCGACGCGGATCCAGATATTCCAACGTGATTCGATGTTCGAATGGACCGGTATCAAAGGTTCCTGTCCACTCAATACCCTTAATGGTAGCAGATTCGATATTGTAATAACGACCTTCCCAGGTAACAGGATCGGACTCATAACCAATCAAATTGGTTATCTTGTTACGGTATGCTGCCAGACGCCAGTTTAATGGCCCGGTATCCCCTTCCAGCCCCGCTTCCCACTGGCGAGATTCTTCTGGTTTCAAATCGTCATTAGAGGAGATATAAAAACGTTCTGAACCATAAAGTTGTCCCAATGTAGGTGCCAGGAATCCTGTACCATAAGAAATGGTAAAGCGATAATCAGGAATAAATTCCCATGCCGCCGCAGTTTGCCAGGTTTCGTGCCAACCAAACTGTTGGTTTTTATCGGTTCTGAACGCTCCTTCCAGCGTAAAATCACCCAGTGATTTTTGCCCTGTCAGATACAAACCCGTGTTATCTCGTTTATAGCGATCGGAGGCATAGTTATCTGAAGATTCTAATTTCTCCTGACGCCAGTCAACGCCTGCACTCACTACACCACGATCTAACTTATAGCTATTTCCCCATTGAATATTGCGTTGAGTTACGTCATCCAGCGAAGTGCCATCGTTATACAAACCTTTATGACTATCGTAATTGTAATCTTTATAAGTTTGGTAGCTGGCTATCAGTTGAGATGAGTAGTTCCCTTCAAGGAAACGCAGTCCCATATCATAGTTACGGCTATACAATTGACGCTCATCACCATAGCTGCCGTCATACTCTGAATTGTTACCATAACCATAGCCGCGCAAGAAGCCAGAGAATTGAGATGAGAACTGATGTTCAATACCCGCCCAAATCGATTTGCTACGAAATCCGTCTTTATCGCTGTCCGGCGGATAGGAAGACTTTGGCTGTATATTGAAACCGCGGCTGTCCTCGAAAGCACCCGCTGCCGTCAGCGTAGTTTTATCACCAACGGTTTGACGAATGCTGGCATCATAAAGTTGGTAGTGATTGGAACCCAAACCCGCTTCCAGCTTCGCGCCATCTTTTTCAGCATTAGTAATAATATTAATAACGCCACCAATGGCTTCTGAACCATAAACAGCCGAACGTGGACCACGAATATATTCCACGCGTTGTATCAGAGAAATAGGAATTTGGTTGAAATCAGCGGTTCCCATAATGCCCGATATCGGTACACGAATGCCGTCCACCAACACCAGCACATGACGAGATTCAGTTCCGCGCACATAAAGGGTGGATAACTGGCCACGACCGCCGCTTTGGGAAATATCAACACCCGGTAAACGACGCAAAACATCGGTTAAGCTTTTTGCTTGCCAAAGATCAATCTGGTCACGATCAACCACATCTATTGGTGCCAGTACCGTAGAAACCGGTTGAGGAAACCGGTTGGCAGTGACCACCATCTTATCGCTCTCTTCCTGAGCCCATACGGAAAAGGCCGTAGCGGAAAGGGCTACGACTAATACTCTCTTTTTTATAGACATAACGTAAAGCATCCAACTTAAGTTGCAGGATGCCGCAAAAAAACAGCGCGTATACGCGACGGCTGCAATCAATGCGACAGAATACCGGCAGGTCTTCGGGCTCAAGGAGATTAACCTAACAACGACTTCCCATCTGTATCGACAGTGTCTGCCCTGCTCCAACCTGTTTGTGGAGAGAGCGGTTGTTATTTCCTGTTTACCGCTGCGCGTCAGCTCTGGATTTACACCAGATTCCCTTTTAACTCTAATGGGAGGCCGGAACACACACATGCTACAAGCAATCCTGTATGGATGTCTAGACTGCTATTGTTTTTTAATCATTTATCAAAGCTGGACATCACGTCATCATTCCCTACAATTCCGCCTTAATAAATGAATTTCTGATACTGATACCTGAGAAGACTTATGACCCCAGAGATGCTGCCTACCGACCAATACGATGCCCAGTTGGCAGAGAAGAAACATCGATTAATTTCGATGATGGCGCCTTATTCAGCGCCTGAGCCGGAAGTATTTCGCTCACCGCTTAGCCATTATCGTATGCGGGCAGAATTTAGAATCTGGCACCAAGGGGATGACCTGTACCACATCATGTTCGATCAGGCGACCAAACAGCGTATTCGGGTTGATGTTTTTCCTGCCGCCAGTGAACTGATTAACCGACTGATGCCAGAACTGTTAGCCGGTGTAAAACCTCATGCTTCACTACGTCATAAGCTATTCCAGATTGATTATCTCTCCACCCTCAGCGGTGAAATTGTAGTTTCCCTGCTTTATCATCGTCAACTGGACGACCTGTGGTTACAGCATGCGGAGCAATTAAGAGACGACTTGCGTTCTCGTGGGTTTAATTTGCAGTTAATCGGTCGGGCATCGAAACAAAAAATCTGTCTGGATCGAGATTATGTTGATGAACGCTTACCGGTAGGCGGACAAGAGATGATCTATCGCCAAACAGAAAATAGCTTCACTCAACCTAATGCGGCTGTAAATATTCATATGCTGGAATGGGCAATCGATGTCACTCAGGGCTCAAAAGGCGACTTATTAGAATTATATTGTGGTAACGGCAATTTTTCTTTAGCACTGGCTCGCAATTTCAACCGGGTGCTGGCGACAGAAATCGCTAAGCCATCAGTAGCTGCCGCCCAATTTAATATTGCCGCCAACCAAATTGATAACGTGCAAATTATTCGTATGGCAGCAGAAGAATTTACTCAGGCCATGTTGGGGGTCAGGGAATTTAATCGACTGAAAGGCATTGATTTAACCAGCTATCAATGTGAAACCATTTTTGTCGACCCTCCCCGCAGCGGATTGGATCAACAAACGGTGAAAATGGTACAGGCTTACTCGAGAATCCTCTATATCTCCTGTAACCCGGAAACCCTGTGTGAAAATCTACTCACGCTTAGTCAAACACATAAGATTTCTCGACTGGCACTGTTCGACCAGTTCCCCTATACCCACCATATGGAATGCGGCGTTCTGTTAGAAAAACGAGTCTGAATCAAACAATATAAATAGCGCAACAAAAAAGCCCCAATATCTATTGGGGCCAGTTTATACATCAAATTATAATTGTTATTGTTTTAGATGAACAACATTAGTCCATTTGTTTTGCTGCCTGATGGCGGGTAGTGATTTTTAGTTTATATCCAATCCAGAATACCAGCGCGACACAAATAATAGTCAACAAGAAGTTAGAACCCATTCCTGCATATTCAGCCCGAATAATTGCACTGTACAAAAATAGTCCCAGCAGGAAACAAGAGAAAGCCAGCATTGGTGTTCCTTCCGGCATAGGCTGGGTCACATAACGCTGGTGCAGGCAATAAATAGAGAATCCCAAAGCGATTAACGGAAAAATCGAAAAGGCAATCACTGAATCAAACAGCGCATTAAACGATCCGTTAAGTGATATACCGGCAATAAATGCCAGCAGTAGTGTTGCGTATTCTTTAGTCACTTTTTCTGTCATTGCTCTTTCTCCTTTAATTCGTCAATGCCTCTATTCGTGAGGCAATACACCTTTTTCTTGTTCACGGCGATACAGGTAATACACGCCTTTTGAAATCATTCTCAACTGTAAGACTAACTTTTCTTCTAAGAGTTTACGTTGGGCTATATCAATATCTAACGCTTCTGCACCAGCACTAAACACAATAGTGACCATTGCTTCGGCCTGAGCCTCTGAATAGCTACGTGGCATCTGATTTGCCAGCTCCAGATAATCCGCAAGTTCAGCGATAAAATGTTGGATTTCTCTAACAACCGCAGCACGGAACGCTGCCGAAGTACCAGAACGTTCACGCAGCAACAGACGAAACGCATTGGGATTATCGTTAATGAACTCCATAAACGTCGCCACCGATGTACGGATCACGCTGCCACCTTTGGCAATACGTTGGCGAGCCTGACGCATAAGTTGACGCAGCATCAGCCCGCTTTCATCAACCATGGTTAATCCCAGTTCATCCACATCACGAAAGTGACGATAGAAAGAGGTTGGCGCAATACCGGCTTCGCGAGCCACTTCCCTCAGGCTTAAGCTGGCAAAACTTCTTTCTGCACTTAGCTGACTGAAAGCCGCCTGAATTAATGTACGGCGAGTACGCTCTTTCTGTTGTGCTCTGACGCCCATCACGCCTGAATCCTTACTTATCATTTTGCGGCTTCAAATATCAACGGTTGGCCTCAAAACCATTAACCGTAAATTGTGTTAAAACCTGACCGTTGAAAAGCAAAAGGAATATCACTTTTACCCCCAACCGACAGAGCGATCATCCAATTGCAGCAATCTTCTTCTGTTCTGATTCAATCACGCCCGGCATATGTCCGGCAATTGTCTCAGCCAATTGCTCATAGCGAGCCCGCAGTGGTGAGCCAGGACGATAGACTAAACCGATGGTTCTTTTTGGCTCTGGCTTATAGCACGGTAAATAGCAGATACCATCACGTTCTTTCTCCGCAGGCGTTGCCAGCAACGGCAGCAGAGTGATACCACTGGCCGCAGCAACCATGTTGCGCAGCGTTTCCAGACTGGTAGCGCGAAAATGTGAATCTTCGTCCGCACCCGCCTGGAAGCAGAAGCCCAGAGCTTGCTCTCGCAGACAATGACCATCCTCCAGCATTAATAGCTTTTCACCGGCCAATTCGGACATCACTATCTTGTCCCGTCCGGCCCATGGATGATCGGAATAAATAGCCAGACGCATAGGCTCATCATATAGCGGAATCTCGATAAAAGATTCTGTCTCTTTTACCAGTGCCAGAATGGCGCAATCCAGCTTGCCACTGTCTAACTGAGCCAGCAAATCTTTAGTTTGAGCCTCGTGCAGATACATTTCCAGCTTAGGAAACTCTTTATGCAACATAGGGATAATATGCGGCAGCAAATAAGGCGCAACAGTTGGAATCAAACCAATGTGCAATGGCCCGGACATCGTTTCGCCCTGTTGGCTGGCCATTTCTTTTAATACTTTAACTTCCCGTAACACTTTTCTTGCCTGATCGACCAGCAACATCCCTGCCTGTGTGAACAGCACCTTACGGCTGGTTCTTTCCAGCAACATGACACCCAGCTCATCTTCCAGTTTGCGAATTTGCCCACTCAGCGTTGGCTGGCTCACATGGCAAGAATCTGCTGCACGCCTGAAGTGGCAGTGCTCAGAGAGTGCAACCAGGTATTCCAGATCGCGAATATTCATAGCTTAATCCCTTGCGTTTAGATAGATGGTGACAATAGATAGGATAGCGACTAACGATTATACCTATTAATCCCCAATATGGATAATCTTCATTAACAAAAACATGACGCGCGGCGATAAAAATTAACGCCAGGTCCAATCAATAAATAGAGGTTAAAGCATGTTCACTACTCAGGAAGGAAAAAAAGTCCCTGCAACCGTATTCCATACCCGTCAGGGAGATAAATGGATTGATATCACTACTGACGAACTGTTTGCCAATAAGACCGTTGTTGTATTCTCTCTACCTGGCGCATTTACCCCAACATGTTCTTCCAGTCACCTGCCACGCTATAACGAACTGACTCCAGTATTCAAGCAATACGGCGTTGATAGCGTCCTGTGCGTTTCTGTTAACGATACCTTTGTTATGAACGCATGGCAATCTGAGCAACATGCCAGCAACATTACTTTTATTCCTGATGGTAATGGTGAGTTCACCAAAGGCATGAATATGCTGGTTGAGAAGGCAGATTTAGGGTTTGGCCCACGTTCATGGCGCTATTCAATGCTGGTTCGCAACGGCGTCATTGAAAAAATGTTCGTTGAACCAAACAAACCGGGCGACCCGTTTGAAGTATCTGACGCGGATACCATGCTGAAATACCTGGCACCAGACTGCAAACTGCAAGAGTCTATTTCTGTATTGACCAAACCAGGTTGCCCATTCTGTGCTAAAGCTAAGCAGATGCTACAAGAACGTGGTCTTCAGTACGAAGAGATCATTTTAGGCACCGATGCAACAACCGTTAGCCTGCGCGCCATTACCGGCCGTTCTACCGTTCCACAAGTTTTCATTGGTGGACGTCACATCGGCGGTAGCGATGATTTAGAAAAGTATTTTTCCGTTCATAAACAAACAGAGACTGTTTAAAACTCATTTAAACCACCGTATTTAAAGTTAGCCAATGGTAAGTTTTGGCGGACTCTTGTCCGCCTTTTTTTTTGCATTTCAGGAGTTTTAAGGATGAAAAGATTACAGGTCGATGTTGCTGTTATTGGTGGAGGAACAGCAGGATTAGGTGCATACCGGGCAGCAAAACGCTTTACTCCCAGCGTCATCATGATTGAAGGCGGACCTTACGGTACAACCTGCGCCAGAGTTGGTTGTATGCCATCAAAACTCCTTATCGCTGCAGCAGAAGCTGTACATCATATTGAAGTCGCACCAGGATTTGGTGTTCATCCACAAGGTGAGACCCGTATCGACGGGAAAGAAGTCATGGATCGCGTTAAACGCGAACGTGACCGTTTTGTTGGTTTTGTACTGGAAGGGGTCGGTGAAATCCCTCAGCAGGATAAGATCGACGGCTATGCCCATTTCATTGATGACAATACCTTACAGGTAGACGATCACACTCAAATTCAGGCTAAACGTATTGTTATTGCCACAGGTTCTCGTCCAAGCTGGCCTCCGCACTGGAACGACCTTGGCGATCGTCTAATCATTAACGACGATGTATTTAACTGGAATGATTTACCTACCTCCGTTGCCGTATTTGGTCCTGGAGTTATTGGCCTTGAGTTAGGTCAGGCACTGCATCGTCTGGGTGTGAAAGTCACCATGTTTGGCGTAGGCGGAGCCGTTGGTCCATTAACCGATGGAGCAATTCGTCAATATGCCGCAGATACATTGAGTAAAGAATTTCCTCTTTATCCGGATGCTAAAGTAGAGCTGATGGAACGCCGGGATAATGGCGTATTTATTCGTTATCAGGACGATCAGGGGCAATCCCAGGAAATCACTGTTGAATACGTTTTAGCTGCCACTGGTCGCCGTCCTAATGTCGACAAGATTGGACTGGAAAATACGTCACTGGAACTTGATGCTCGCGGTGTGCCAACAGCCGATCGACTGACGATGCAAACCAGCGTTTCACATATATTTATTGCCGGTGATGCCAGCAACCAACTACCACTCTTGCACGAAGCCAGCGATCAGGCGCGTATTGCCGGTGAAAATGCCGGGTCATATCCAGAAATTCAGCCAGGCCTGCGCCGCAGTGCTATTTCCGTTGTATTTTCTGATCCACAAATTGCCATGGTTGGTTCTACTTACCGTGAATTAAATCAGAAATTTAGTGCCTGTGGCTGTTTTGAAATTGGTGAGATTTCCTTTGAAAATCAAGGCCGTTCACGAGTAATGCTGCGTAATAAAGGGTTGCTGCACGTCTATGGCGAACAGGGAACAGGTCGTTTTCTTGGTGCTGAAATGATCGGACCAAATGTTGAACATATCGCTCACCTACTGGCCTGGGCTCATCAGCAACAAATGACCATCAGCCAAATGCTGGATATGCCATTTTACCATCCAGTTATTGAAGAAGGATTAAGAACGGCATTGCGCGATCTTAATGCTAAATTAAGATTAGGCGACGATGAGATAGAGCGTTGTCAGCGCTGCCCAGGTGAATAAACTTCTAATTTACCGCTTTACCTGTTAAAAGCACCGCCAAACCTGTTATAACACAGGTAACTGGTGCCTTTTACCACACATTCATCTGATGAAATTATCAAATGTGAGGGAGTTAATACTACCCTCACATTTTGTAAATATAATACCTTATCACTATCAATAGCTGTAATATAAACAACGAGTAAGAAAAACCTTACTCGTTTTCGAGAAACAACTTCTCTGATTTAATGCGCTTGCAACTATTACGCTATTTATCTAATGGTGCTTAAATAGTAGTAGACAGCGTAATGCCTCTTATATAACTTACGCTCAGGCTCTTATCAATTGACATGGAACGCGTTCGTTTTTGGAATAGATGGAATTATTATTTTCTCAAAAATATAACTATATAAAATCATTTCCATTACTAATAACACTGATCCCTTTGATTAGTGAGGCCGCCCCTGAACTTAATCAAATCAACGATCAGCAAGTTATTAATCAACAAGAACGCCAAAAAGCACTAGAACAACAACTGTCCCCTAACCGTCCGGATGTACGAACCGAGCTGCCTGAAGGCAGTTCAACTATTGACCAGTTCCCTATTGAAGAGACCTGCTTCCCCATAAATCAGGTGGAATTGAGCGGCAGTCAATATTTGACCAATTGGTTATCGCTCCAGTCTATTGCCAATCAGGCTAATGGCCAATGTTTGGGTGGTGAGGGGCTCAATTTGCTAATGAGCGCCCTGCAAAACCGTTTAATAGATAAAGGCTACATCACTACTCGAGTACTGGCTCCACCACAGGATTTAACCAGTGGCAAACTAGAGTTGAAGATACTGGAAGGGAAAATCAGCCATATCGTACTATCTGCGGATAGCGACAGGTATATTCAAACATTTAATACGCTTCCTGTATCCGAAGGCGATCTACTCAATCTAAGAGATATTGAACAAGGGCTGGAGAATTTACGTCGCGTCCCGACGGCTCAGGCAGATATCAACATGATGCCTGGTCAGGAACCAAGGGAAACCGAGCTGGCCATCACCTGGAAGCAGAACCGTCACTGGCGATTAGGGGCTTCACTGGATGACTCTGGTACCGTAAGCACTGGCCGCTATCAGGGAGGACTAACCCTGTATGTGGATAACCCTTTATCACTTAACGATACCTTCTATATTTCCGGTGGTCACGATTTACAATGGAAAAACGATCGTGGAAGCCACAACTATGCTGCTCACTATTCTGTACCTTATGGATACTGGAGCCTGAATGCTACCACCAGTGCCTACAGCTACAACCAAAAAGTCGCAGGTCTGATAGAAGACTACAACTACAGCGGTGAAAGTAAAAATCTGACCTTTGGCTTAAGTCGTTTACTACATCGTGATGCATCACAAAAAACGACATTAACATATGATGTATTACTAAGAGAAAGCCGTAACTACATTAACGATACTGAGATAGAAGTTCAGCGTCGAAATACCGCAGCATGGCGAGTAGGATTGATACATCGCCACTATATTGATGCTATAACGCTGGACGCCGGCATCACCTACCAGCAGGGTACCCGCTGGTTTGGAGCACAGCCTGCACCAGAAGAATATGTCGGGCAAGCTACCGCGTTGAGTAAGATCACCCAATTGTCTGCAAATCTGGATTGGCCTTTTAACCTGCTTGAACAACAATTCAGTTTTCGCTCACAATATCAACGCCAGCTTCCTTCAAGTACCGCCCTGACCTCTCAGGAACGCTTTTCTATCGGTGGTCGCTATACGGTACGTGGTTTTGATGGTGAACTGAGCCTGTCGGCAGACCGCGGTTGGTTTACCCGTAATGAATTAGCCTGGCGAACACCGCTGCCAGCGCAAGAGTTGTATATTGGAATGGATTATGGCGAAGTCGGTGGCCCGGGAAGTAATTACCTGCTAGGAAAGCACCTCGCAGGTGCCGTTCTGGGGCTGAGAGGCTATGCCTTACGCACCAGTTATGATGTTTTTGCCGGAATCCCCACCTCGAAGCCGGATGGCTTCCGCACCGATCCGGTGACGTTGGGGTTCAACCTTAACTGGCAATATTGAGACTGCATGGATGCTGAAATTATCTAACAGAAAGACAACAAATAATAATTATGATGCCTTTGAAATAAAAGGAATTTATTTATGAACAAGAAATTGTATCGCGTGATCTTCAACCGGGTGCGAGGCATGCTGATGGTAGTTCCTGAAATAGCAGGCACTCACTCAGCAGAAGGATCATCATCCGGTCGTGGACAAACATTTGGTCAGCTCATTGCTGGCCTGTCCCCGTTGGTATTAATGACCAGTATTGCATTAGGCTTAATCAGCATAAGTTTACCTGCTCAAGCCAATATTGTGGCTGACCCAAACGCGCCTGGCAATCAGCAACCTACGGTGCTTGGTAGCGGTAATGGAACACCGCAAGTTAATATCCAGGCTCCCAGTTCTGGAGGGGTTTCACGCAACACCTACAGCCAGTTTGATGTAGATAACCGCGGTGTGATTCTTAATAACTCTGGTTCATCAGTCCAAACGCAATTGGGTGGCTATATTGATGGTAACCCTAATATGGCTAAGGGCAGCGCTAAAGTTATTCTAAATGAAGTCAACTCTCGCGACCCAAGCCGCCTGAATGGTTATGTGGAAGTGGCCGGACAAAAAGCACAGGTTGTTATTGCCAACCCGTCAGGTATTACCTGTGATGGCTGTGGATTTATCAACTCCAATAGAGCTACGCTAACCACCGGTACGCCGATAATGAATAACGGCAACCTTGAAGGCTATGATGTTCGTCAGGGAAAAATTACCATTCAGGGCAAAGGACTGGACGGCAGCAAACAAAGTTATACCGATATTGTTGCCCAATCTGTTGAAGTTAACGCCGGCGTCTGGGCCAATGAATTAAATGTGGTCACGGGTAAGAACAAAGTCAGTGCCGATACTAAACGTGTAGAAAAACAGGGTGGGCGTGACGCCAATAGCCCACAATTCTCAGTTGACGTATCTGCACTGGGCGGTATGTACGCGAACAGTATTCGCATGGTAGGCACCGAAAACGGCGTGGGTGTTCGTAACGCGGGTAATATTGGTAGTCAGGCGGGTTCCGTAGTGATTACTGCCGATGGTCGAATTGAAAACAAAGGTACCATCAGCAGTGCACAAAACCTGCAAATCTCTACTCAGCAAGGTATAAGCAATCAGGGAACTTTGCTCGGTAAGCAGGATGTTACTCTCTCCGCACAAGGCAAAATAGAGAATAGCAATACGGGTAAAATTAATGCTGCAGGAAATGCCACCATTAGTACTCAGGATAATCTGACTAATCAGGGCACGATTTCTGCCAGTAAAAATACCACGATCAAAAGCAACGTAAATATCAATAACAGCGGTACTATCGTTACCGGTCAAGAACTGTCTGTTTCTGCCAAAACGCTTGATAACAAGGGCACTTTAAAAAGTAGTGGCCGTACTACTGTCAGCACTCAGGGATATCTCAATAATGCGGCAGGCTCTAAAATTATCAGTGATGGCTTTCTGAATATTGAGAGTGGTGGTAGCCTGACGAATCAGGGCGACATCAGTGCATCTGACAGTGCAACACTCACCAGCCGAAATGCATTTGTTAATAGCGGCCGTCTATACAGTCAAGGTGACCTGTGGATTAACGCTGACCAGTCAATTTCTAACTACGGTACTATCAGTGCTAACCGCAATCTCAGTCTGACGACCTACGGAACCTTGTTTAATCAGGAGATGATTTACGGGAAAGGTCTGGTTTCACTGAATGCTGGCGGCAATATTACCAATCAAGGCACTATTGGGTCTGACAGTAGATTAACATTGACTACGCCAGGTAGTCTGTTAAATAGCGGCACACTACACAGCCACGGTACTGTTGAAATTAAAGCAGATAGCGGTATAAACAATAGCGGTACCATCAGTACCAACAGCGACCTGAACCTGACGACTAAAGGAAGTTTGCTCAATGATGGCTCCATTAATACTAAAAATAATGCCACCATCAGCGCCTCTGGTCCAGTCACCAACACCGGCACAATAGCGTCTGACCGTAACCTAACTTTAACCACTGCTGATTCACTGCATAACAGAGGCACGCTGTATAGCAAAGGCACCGGTAATTACCAGACCGGCGGCAACTTCATCAACAGCAAATTAATGCGCAGTGAAGATCAGTTATTACTCAATGCCGATGGCTCGATTGTTAATGAAGCGGACATATTCGCCTTTGCCGGCCTGAATCTTAGCTCGGGACAAAGTTTCTATAATCGTTCTAAAGTTTACAGTGGCGGCGAGCTCAATCTGCGAGCAACTAACAATATTGTTAACGCATCGGCACTGGTGGCCTTAAATAATATTATGTTAGTGGCTGCTAACTTTAATAACTCCAGTGAAGCACTACTCGCTGCTGGCGTTAATGATAATGGCGATATGGCTGGCCACGGCAATATCACCATCAGAGCTGAACAGCCGGCTAACCTACAAGGACAAATTGTTGCTACTGGCAAAATCGATGTGATGGCTAATGGCATCAATCTGTCCGGCGCTCAAGTCAGTGCTGACAGCATGATGTTACAGGCGCAGCATGGAGATATTATTACCGACTCAGCTCACCTGTATGTCGACAATGCTCTCAATGCTGAAACCACCGGCAGTTGGAGCAACTTGGGCGGTCGAATGTATGCCAACCAACTGACCCTGAATGCCGCCTCACTCAATAATGATGCTTTGGGTGAAATCAGAGCGAATACCACACAATTCAACATCAGCGGAACACTAACCAACCGCGGATTGATTGACGGTGTTCTTACCCGGCTACAGGCCCGGCAAATTGATAACTATGGCTCGGGCCGTATTCATGGTACCTGGCTGCAACTGCAAGCGGATACTATAAATAACCGTGCTGAAAATGGTAATGCCGCCACGCTGCTTGGCCGTGAGAGTATTAATATCGGTACCAATGTTTTAAATAACTACACCCATTCACAGATTTTCAGCCTTGGCGATATGTCAATTGGCCGAACACTGGATGAAAATGGCCATGCTTCAGGTCAGGCGAACGAGATCAACAACCACAGTGCTACTATCCAGGCTCTTGGAAATCTGGAGCTTACGGTTAATCAGCTACAAAATATTAATGATAAGGCTGTCACTGACTCTCCCCTTAACGACACTGATGTGGTAGAAAGCGATCCGGCCAAAATTTTAGCTGGTGGTAATTTGGACATTTTTGCGGATACCGTTCTGAATAATAAAAGCCAGATCGAAGCAGGAAAAGTTCTGAATATTGATGCCAATCAGATAATTGATATTAAAATGCCCGGTGTTCAGACTGCAGATAATGCTGATTCCCTGGCACCTCGCGGTGACGCCCCCCAGGCAAACCTTAAGCTTCATGCACCTGATACCGCAGTTCAAAATAGCACTTCCCATCTGGCTGAAATGCTGAGTAATTCCGTATCAGGCAGCGGCCAAACCTCAGTGAGCCCATATCTGGAAAGCTATAGGCCAAATATCAATCTTGGTGCGATGAATATTGATCGGGTCACTGTGCAATTTAATGAAATAAGTGCTCCGGGTGAAATAAATATTGTCGCCAGTTCACCGGTTCAAAATATGCCGTTACCAGACTCCAGCCAGTACACCACACCGCCTGCGGTAGGTAATAATGCTCAGGTAGAAAGCGATCCGAAGTTTACTGATTATAAAACCTGGTTAGCTTCAGACTATATGACCAGCAGGCTAACAACCGAGCACAATAGTACCCACAGACGTTTAAGTGATGGCTACCATGAACAACAATTTATTCGGGACCAGATAATCAACCTGACAGGACAACGTCTTTTAAATCATTACACCAATGATGAAGATCAGTACGCTGCCCTAATGAATGCTGGAATTGAATTTGCTCAAAAATATAACTTATCGTTAGGGGTTCCCCTGACAGCAGAACAGATGAATAATCTGACTTCAGATATCATTTGGTTAATCAATCGTGAAGTCATTCAGGATGATGGCACTAAGCAAAACATTCTGGTTCCACAAGTTTATGCTGTTATGAAGCTATAAGAATATTCAGCTAAAACCTGGCAACGGATAGTCATCCCTATCCGTTGTTATTTTTATATCTCAGTATGTTAGCATTCTGGCAATTAGTCCTTTTTTGCCACTACACCATGAGAAATATCCCGAGACATCCTGCGAACTGAGCGTAACTCACTTTCATCGATAATTTGAGCCTGTTCTGCCAGAGCTGAGAAATTGTTCACCGTCCAATAATTATCCGGTACCGGTAGCCGTTCCATATTATCGCCGGGCAGAAGACGAAACTCACCAATCTGATTTAGCACAACCCCCTGCCATACATCAGGCAAGCTCAGACGTAACAAGTTATCAGTTAACAATGAATCATGAGAAGGGATACGATTACTGCCCGTATCATAATTACGATAAAGCACTAAAAACTTTTCAGGTACCCGACGCTGGCTATCCCACCATTTTCCATCCAACAGCATAAATTGCCGCTTAGTACCTTCATAAGATTCTGCACCAAGTTGCTCCAGCGCTTTTGGTAGCAATTGAGTCATCGATTGTTGATATTGCTCCAGACTACCAGCATGCCCTTGCAAAATAGAAGTTAAAGCTAAACGTGAACCTAATAAATTAGAATAAAGATCTTCAGGTGAAAAACCCGATACCTCTTCGGAAAAACCAGGAACATCCAATAACCCATACCACTGAGCAATTTCATGCCAGGCGGCCATTTGAAAAGCGAGCTGTGCGGCTAAATAGGCGCTTAAGGTATAACGCTCTTCCGGACTGGATGGAGGGGTAAAAGCGGTAAACACAAACTGACGTTTAGCCAATTCATCACCCAACTCAAGTTGCCATGCCTGGCCCAAACGCGGATAAATTTGGCTAAACAGATAGAAAGTATTATCTGCCGTATCGCGAATATGAGCGATATCCAGAAAACCTCCCCGGTCGGTATAAATATGCCCAACTTGTTCATCAGAAACGTTCAGCAGGTTAGCAGCCGTGTCCAACAGGCTATCACTATAATGATGAGTACCCAGTTTATTGGCTTCAACAATATTACCAATTTGATAGACCGGCAGTGGAATACCAATAATGCTGACGCCAAGATTATACCCAAACGCACAACAAGGGCGTAAACCATCAGGTGGGTTTATTGGTGCAACCACCGGGTAAACCTGACGGGCTGATTCAACAGGAATGATTGAAAGATCGGGCTCTGAAGAGGCTATTGGTAATACATCATTTTTGCAGGCGGTCAGTAGTAACAGAAATAAAAAACTAAAATAGCGCATTAAAGAAGCCCCTCGGGCCAAATGAAAAATTATCAAAATCGTATTATTTCTTTGCCGCTATTCTATCTGGCACGCTCAGAAAAAATGAATAAGAATCGAAAACGCCTACTCTTGCCACTAATTATACCGCAGATAATAAAAAACCGATGACAAAAGCAATTGAAATCTCAGTAAATCAATATGATTATTATCTCCTTAATATATAAATAATAACTCTGAAAAATAATCAACAGCCTTACTTAATCACGAAGAATTCTTATATTTATTTATAAAATATTTCCATATAATGTGCTGCTATCAATGTTGAAATTTTTAGCAGGCAGTGAACCAATTAATAATCAATAAAATAATTAGCATTAAGAATTTAAGACACTCTGATTAAATAACACTATTAACAATAGGTTAATTAATCCATATTTAAAACCGTACAACCAAGAGTGCTAAAATTAATCAAAACAGCTAATTTAGATACAAAAATAATTTTATTTGTTATTAATTAAAGCCTGATTTCCATTTAATGAGAAATATGATTATTAATCATAGATAAAACAGTATTTATTAAAGATAACATCAAATTTTCAACAAAATAAAAGGGGTTTTATTTAATTAAAAAATAATATTTTTTATTAAATAATCAATTGGATAGTTTTTACAATAGCATAAAAGCAGCCTGCTTTTAATATAAACATACCAGGAGGGTAGTTAATGAATAAGGCTATTTTATCAGCAATGATGTTACTGAGTTTAGGCTCCACTCAAATTTCTCAGGCACAGAATCAAACCATTACATTAGGTTATTCTCAAAGCCACTTTGAAGAATTTGGTAGCGTTAACGGTGTGAACGTTAAATATCGCTATGAGTGGAACTCCCCATGGAGCATCATCTCTTCATTCACTTATATGAGTGGTGATACAGAGAAAAATTATCAGCGTAGCAGCTATAACGTCAAAGCCCATGGCGATGTGGATTACTACTCATTGTCCGTTGGACCAGCCTATCGTATTAATGATTACGTTAGCCTGTATACCACTCTTGGTGTGGCTACTGGCAAGTTTGATTACTCGGCTGACAAATACAGTAAACAAAACCAATATATGTACCATATGAATAAGGACGGCAGTAAGCGCAAGTCCACATTTATGTATGGTGCAGGTGTACAAATTAACCCGATGGAAAATTTTGCTATCGATGTTGGTTATGAAGGTACCCACATGGAATATGATGGTATGCAATTTACTTCTAATGGCTTTAACGTTGGTGCTGGTTACCGCTTCTAATTTCGTATGAGTTAAAAAATTAAAGCCCGTAAATAACAAAGTATTTACGGGCTTTTTATAACAACATGATTATCAGAATCAAATATCTAATCGAACTTTAGCCGCATCAATTGCACTGGCAACCTGTTGGGGATTAACTCCCCCCTTAGCACAGCGTTTTTCCAGACAGGATTGCAACGATAACGCAGGATAAACATCCTCATCGATTACCGCATTAAACTGTTTAAGCTGCGATAAGGATAATTCTTCTAAAGCCTTACCCTGTTTAATTGCTTCCAATACCGCAGAACCTACAATATGGTGAGCTTCACGGAACGGAATACCCTTAGCCACCAGATAATCCGCCAGTTCTGTCGCATTGGCATAACCCTGTTGAGCAGCTTCCTGACAGCGTGGGCGCTTAACCTGAATGCCGTCTAATACCAGCACCGCCATATGCAGACAGTCCAGCCAGGTATCCAGCGCATCAAAAATCCCTTCTTTGTCTTCCTGCATATCTTTGTTATAGGCTAACGGCAGACCTTTCAGCGTCATTAGCATACCGCTGAGTGCGCCCTGAACACGGCCACATTTGCCGCGAATCAACTCCAATGCATCCGGGTTTTTCTTTTGTGGCATCAGAGAAGAACCAGAAGTCACCCGGTCAGACAATTCAACAAAGCTAGACTCACCGCTGTTAAAGAAAATTAAATCTTCAGCAAAACGGGACAGATGCACCATACTGATAGACGCATCAGACAGTAACTCCAGTACATGGTCACGGTCAGAAACGCTATCCAGGCTGTTGCGAGTTGCTGAACTAAAACCTAACCAACCCGCTAACTGATCGCGATCAATAGGATAAGCGGTACCGGCTAATGCACCACTGCCCAGCGGGCTGGTATCCATTCGCTTTAATGCATCCTGCAATCGGCTTTCATCACGAGCTAACATTTCCGTATAGGCAAGGCACCAATGGGCGAAAGTCACCGGTTGAGCTCGTTGCAGGTGAGTATAACCAGGCATTACCGCATCCTGATTCTGCTCAGCCGTTATCACCAGCGCCTGTTGTAGCTCTTTAACCGCATTCAACAACAGACTAACCTGAACCTTACACCACAGTTTTAAATCAGTAGCGACCTGATCGTTACGGCTACGCCCGGTATGCAATTTCTTACCAAGATCCCCCACTTTACCAATCAGCTTTTGCTCTACCCAGCTATGAATATCTTCTGCATCGCTGGCTAAAATGGCTTCTGGTTCAGCCTGAACTTCAACTAACAGCTCATCTAACGCCTTTTCTAATTTTTTTTGTTCTTCAGCCGTTAATACATTCACCGTCACCAATGCTTTCGACCACGCCACTGAACCAATAATATCCTGCTCGGCTAAACGATAATCAAAACGCAATGAGTCATTAAACAGTTTAAAACGCTGATCTGCCGCCTGGCTAAACCTGCCGCCCCACAATGCCATACTTTTTACTCCTGAAAAATCAAAGCAATACCTATCACTTTGGATTGATGACCATAACTATATCTACGCCAGCGCTAACCCGAGGCTAACACAGACGCTGCATTCTTATGGCAAAATCTACACTAAAGTGAAAATAAACAACATGCTAAAGTAAAAGGGCGATACCAATATCGCCCTTTTATTATAAAACCCAATCGTTGGACCAGTTAAAAGAACTACTTCTTCAACTCATTCAGCGCACGAATACGGCCAGACAGCGAGAACAACCGAATGAATCCACCCGCATGGCTGTGATCGTAAACTTCATCTTCACCAAAGGTAGCAAACTCTTCTGAGTAGAGGCTGTTGGATGATTTCTTCTGAATCGCCGTTGCCTGTCCTTTATACAGCTTAACGATCACTTCACCGTTTACATCCTGCGCCAGCGACTCAGCGGCAGCCTGAAGTGACTTACGCAGTGGTGCAAACCAACGACCGTCGTAAACCACATAGGCCATTTCCAGACCTAACTGCTCACGCCATTTGAAGCTATCGCGATCCAGTACCAGTTGCTCAACGCCACGTAGCGCGGTCACCATAATGGTGCCCCCCGGGGTTTCATAGCAACCGCGGGATTTGATACCAACCAGACGGTTCTCAACGATATCGATACGGCCAACGCCATGCTTAGCACCCAGCTCGTTCAATGCTTCCAGACACTTGAATGGGCTCATCGCTTTACCGTTTACAGCGGTTACCCGACCTTTTTCTACCGTTACGGTAACCAGTTCAGCCTGATCCGGTGCATCTTCAGGAGAAACGGTCCACACCCAGCAATCTTTATTCGAAGCATTCCATGGGGTTTCTAATACACCACCTTCTGTGGAGATGTGCCATGCGTTTTCATCACGGCTATAGATTTTTTCCAGAGACGCCGTGGTTGGAATATTACGCTCTTTCAGATAGGCCAGCAGCGCTTCACGAGAACGCAGGTTCCACTCACGCCATGGCGCAACCACTTTCAAATGAGGAGCCAATGCTGCATAGGTGGTTTCAAAACGCACCTGATCGTTACCTTTACCCGTCGCACCATGACACACGGCATCTGCACCCAGTTTCAACGCCAGTTCAACCTGAGCTTTAGCAATCAGGGGACGAGCCATTGAGGTACCCAGCAGATAGCTGCCTTCGTACAGTGCACCCGTTTGCAGAACCGGGTAAACATAGTCTTTGATAAACTCTTCACGCAGGTCAACAACGTAGCAAGAGGAAGCACCAGAATTCAGCGCTTTTTGCTCTACACCTTCCAGATCCGCACGTTCCTGACCAATATCAGCCACAAACGCAACCACTTCACAGTCGCCATAGTTCTCTTTTAACCATGGAATAATCGCAGAAGTATCCAGGCCGCCGGAGTATGCTAAAACAATTTTCTTAATACCGCTCTTATTCATCACAAATTCCTTGATTGCTAAGTCTTAAAGTTATTCAGTTACTACTGGTTAATTAATATCTTACTGTTCTAAATCGGTTCTGACTGCATTAACTAGGCCAGAATACGGGTTCCTACCGGAACGCCATTAAATAATGCGGGTAGCTGTTCCGCATTGCGCCAGCTGGCAATATCCACCGGGCGCCCCAATGAACGGGCAGCATCCAGTGCTGCATTCACTTTTACCACCATGCCATCAGTGATAATGCCCTGGGCAATCAGCTTTTCGGCTTTATCCGCGGTAAGTTCAGCAATGCGCTGACCTTTACCGTCAAGAATACCGCTGACATCGGACAACAGAACTAAATCAGCGCCCAACGTTGCCGCCAGTGCTGTAGCTGCCTGATCCGCATTGACGTTCATCAACGCGCCTTCCGGTGTAATGCCAATGGAGCTGATAATCGGTAAATAGTCACCGGCCAGCAGCGTTTGAATCAGCTTATTGCTGCCCGCTTTGGCTTCACCTACGTGACCTAAATCTTCAGAAAGCTGGCTAACTTCTACCATATTGCCATCCGCCAGACACAAGCCAATGGCATTAATATCGTGCTTTTTGGCCGCTGCCATCAGGGTTTTATTCGCGGTTCCTGCCAGTGCGCCAGTAATGGTACCGATTTGATCTTCAGGCGTAACGCGCAGACCATTGCGACGAATCACCGGCAGAGTCAGTTTTTTCATCAGCTCATCAACCAGACAGCCGCCGCCGTGTACAATCACCAGTTGACGCTGATGTTTTTGCTTGTACGTTGCCAGGGCCACAAACAGACGTTCCATCGCTTCATCACTGTCCAGCAACGCACCGCCAAGTTTAATAATTAATGGATTCATCCTTCTTCTCCCTAGAGTAAGGACTGGGTTTCATTGAAGCCAAAGCGTAAATTCATACACTGTACGGCCTGAGCAGCGGCACCTTTCAGCAGATTATCTTCCGCCGACACCACGATAATATGTTGACCATCAACGGCAAAACCGATATCGCAAAACGGCTGACCAATCACCGATTTTAGCGCTGGCATCCCTTTTTCATAGACCCGGACTAACGGTTTATTGTGATAAGCATTGTAAAAAGCCGTTTTAATCTGTTCTTCACCCACACCTGGCTTTAAACGGCAGGTAATGGTTGCCAGAATCCCACGAGGAAAATTGCCAAGGTGAGGGGTAAAAATCACCGGAATACCCAAATGCGCAGCAATTTCTGGCTGATGGCGATGAGTGAACACGCCATAAGGTTGCAGGCTGACTTCGCAAAAACTGGTCGTCATACTGGCCTTACGCCCTGCTCCGCTAACGCCGCTAATCGCGTTGATCACCGGCCATTGTTGCTCGTCCAATAATCCGGCTTCAACCAATGGCTTAAGCGCTAACTGCGATGCAGTAGGATAACAACCGGCAACCGCCACCAACTGCGCCTGCTTAAGCTTTTCTGTTTGCCATTCCGCCAGACCATAAACAGCCTGTTTCAGCCAGTCGCCGTGTTGATGAGCAAACCCGTAATAACGCGTATAAAACTCAGGCGAGTCGACCCGAAAAGCGCCTGATAAATCAAACACCACGCAACCCGCAGCTAAAAACTGCGGTGCAAGATCGTGACTGACTTCATGAGCCGTGGCCAGAAACACCACATCGACGCCTTTTGCCGCTTCAGCTACATTAGTTAATGGTTGAAGCGGCAAATCCACTAAACCTTTCAACTGTGGATGCAGATCTGAAAATATTTTTCCCGCATCAGCACTCTGCGCTGATACCATCAATCCTTTGATATGTATCTCAGGATGACGGCGTAAGTACGCTGCCAGTTCTGCACCGGTATAACCACTTGCGCCGACGATAAGTGTCTCAAGCATAAAATAGACCTGTTTAGTTGCGTACAAGGTTTGGAAACAACGGTACGCTTACGGTAATGTGGACGAATATTGCTTAAGGTACGAAATTCTGTTCCCTTAGACAATCCCTTATTGTATTTTTATGCAAAATAAATGAATTTATATTGAATTAACCCGCAAAACAGGCCGTGAATTGTGAATAAAACATTACCCTCTTTTATCGAGTTGTACAGTAAGTTGATTGCCACGCCAAGCATTAGTGCTACCGATGCGGCGTTGGATCAGAGCAATGAGACACTGATTAACCTGCTGGCAGAATGGTTCACTACGCTGGGATTTAAGGTTGAAGTACAGCCCGTTCCCGATACCCGCAATAAATTTAACCTGCTGGCATCACTGGGTTCAGGATCTGGCGGACTGTTGTTAACGGGGCATACGGATACCGTTCCCTTTGATGACGGGCGCTGGACACGCGATCCGTTCACCCTGACCGAACATGACAACAAGTTATATGGTTTGGGAACTGCTGATATGAAAGGCTTCTTCGCTTTCATTCTGGATGCCTTAAGAGATATGGACAGCAGCAAGCTCACTAAACCACTGTATGTACTGGCTACAGCGGATGAAGAGACCTCAATGGCGGGTGCTCGTTACTTCTCCTCCACCAGTCATCTGAAACCGGACTGCGCCATTATTGGGGAACCCACCTCACTCCAGCCGGTACGAGCTCATAAAGGTCATATTGCGGAAGCTATTCGCATTACCGGTCAGTCCGGCCATTCCAGCGATCCATCGCGCGGTATTAACGCAATTGAACTGATGCATGATGCTATCGGTCATTTGATGGTACTGAGAGATTCACTCAAAGAGCGCTATCACCACCCGGCCTTTGCTATTCCATACCCAACCATGAACTTTGGTCATGTTCACGGTGGAGATGCCCCAAACCGTATCTGCGCCTGCTGTGAACTGCATATGGACATTCGCCCATTACCGGGCCTTACTCTGAATGATTTAGATGAACTGGTCCATCAGGCACTGGAACCGGTCAGCAGCCGCTGGCCGGGCCGGGTAACCATTGAGCACCTGCACAGCCCTATTCCCGGTTACGAATGCGCCGCTGACAATGCGCTGGTACAAGTAGTAGAGAAGCTGGTAGGTACCCCGGCCGAAGTGGTTAACTACTGTACCGAAGCACCTTTCCTGCAGCAAATGTGCCCAACGCTGGTACTGGGTCCCGGCTCTATCGATCAGGCGCATCAGCCCGATGAATTTCTCGCCACCTCTTTCATTCAACCAACCCGCCAGCTTTTGACCCAGGTTATTCACCACTTCTGCGCGGAAAAATAGTACACCATTAATCTTACATACCACCCCGACTTATTCGGGGTGGTTGGTTTCTTGTATGGTACGAAAGTAGATTTTTTTGTTGAAATTTTCCGGTTATAAGAAATGCTTAAAGGATTCAACAAAATTATGTACATACCCAAATTGTGTGATACAACTCTAACTTTAGTAGCCATAAAAATAACGCGACAACACAACATCATCTTCATGTTTTGACTAACCCGGCAGGAGACCTATGAACGAACAATATTCCGCGATGCGAAGTAATGTCAGTATGCTTGGCACCCTTCTAGGCGATACCATTAAAGACGCTTTAGGTGAAGAAATCCTCGATCGGGTGGAAAGCATCCGTAAGCTGTCAAAATCGTCCCGCGCCGGTAATGAGACTAACCGTCAGGCGTTACTCTCTACGCTACAGAACCTGTCTAACGACCAGCTATTGCCCGTTGCCAGAGCGTTTAACCAATTTCTCAACTTTGCCAATACCGCCGAGCAGTACCACAGCATTTCTTCTCGCGGTGAGGCGGCAAATAATCCCGCAGTATTTGCAGATCTATTCAATAAATTAAGACAGCAAAACATTACCGATGAAGCGGTCAGTAAGGCCGTCGATCAGCTATCTATTGAGCTGGTACTTACTGCGCATCCAACGGAAATTGCGCGTCGTACAATGATCCATAAACTGATTGAGGTGAATAACTGCCTGAGTCAGTTAGATCATAACGACCTGGCCGACTATGAACGGGATCAAATCATGCGTCGCCTGCGTCAGTTGGTTGCCCAGTCATGGCATACCGATGAGATCCGTAAGATTCGTCCAACTCCGGTTGATGAAGCTAAATGGGGCTTCGCCGTTGTAGAAAATAGCCTGTGGGAAGGTGTACCTGCGTTTATGCGCGAGTTTAACGATCAGCTGGTTGATGCCCTTGGTTACAACCTGCCGGTTGAAGCTGTGCCGGTGCGTTTTACCTCCTGGATGGGTGGCGACCGCGATGGTAACCCAAACGTTACCGCCAAAATTACTGAACACGTGATGATATACGGTCGTTGGAAAGCGGCAGAACTGTTCCTGAAAGATATTCAGGTACTGGTTTCTGAGTTATCGATGTCTGACTGTACCCCGGAACTACGGGCTATGGCCGGCGGCGATGAGGTTCAGGAACCTTATCGTGAGCTGATGAAGAAGCTACGTACCCAGTTAATGAGTACGCATAGTTATCTGAGCGCCCGCCTGAACGGTGAACGCGTCAATTGCCCGGATGATATGTTGGTTGATAATCAACAGCTTTGGGAGCCGCTCTATGCCTGTTATCAATCTCTGCAAGCCTGCGGCATGGGTATTATTGCCAATGGGCAACTGCTGGATACCCTGCGCCGTATTGGCTGCTTTGGCCTGCCGCTGGTACGTATTGATATTCGTCAGGAGAGCACTCGCCACAGCGATGTTCTGGCAGAGCTCACTAAATATCTTGAGTTAGGCGATTACGACGAGTGGACAGAAAAAGAGAAGCAGCAGTTCCTGATTAGTGAACTGCAGTCAAAAAGACCATTGTTCCCGCGTGACTGGCAGCCAAGTGCTGAAACTCAGGAAGTACTTGATACCTGTAAAGTCGTCGCTAAAGCGCCACAAGGTTCTATTGCTGCTTATGTTATCTCTATGGCTCGTACACCGTCTGACGTTCTGGCCGTACATCTGCTGTTAAAAGAGATGGGCTGTACTTTTGCTTTGCCGGTCTGCCCGCTATTCGAAACGCTGGAAGATTTAAATAACGCCAATGATGTCATGACCCAGTTACTGAATATCGACTGGTATCGCAATTTTATTGGCGGCAAGCAGATGATCATGATTGGTTATTCTGACTCTTCGAAAGATGCTGGCGTGCTGGCAGCCTCATGGGCGCAATATTACGCTCAGGAAGCGCTAATCAAAACCTGTGAACAGGCAGGCGTAGACTTAACGCTATTCCATGGACGTGGCGGTACTATTGGTCGTGGAGGTGCTCCGGCTCACGATGCGCTGCTGTCTCAGCCTCCGGGCTCGTTAAAAGGCGGCCTGCGTGTTACGGAACAGGGCGAAATGATCCGCTTTAAGTTTGGTTTGCCGGAGATTACGCTAGCCAGTCTGGCAAGCTATGCCAGTGCCATCCTCGAAGCTAATCTGCTACCACCGCCAAATCCGAAGCAGGAATGGCGTGACATTATGGATGAGCTGTCGGAGTTCTCCTGTAAACAGTATCGCGATATCGTACGCGAAGAACCGGACTTTGTTCCTTACTTCCGCGCTGCCACACCTGAACTGGAATTAAGTAAGCTACCTCTGGGTTCTCGCCCGGCAAAACGTAAGCCTAATGGTGGAGTAGAAAGCCTGCGAGCCATTCCATGGATTTTCGCCTGGACGCAAAACCGTCTGATGCTGCCAGCCTGGCTGGGTGCCGGTGCAGCGTTACAGCATGCGATTAAAAACGGTAAACAACAGCAGCTGGCAGAGATGTATCGCGACTGGCCGTTCTTCAATACCCGTATCAATATGTTAGAAATGGTTTACGCCAAAGCGGACCTGTGGCTGGCAGAATATTATGACCAGCGTCTGGTGGATAAAAAACTTTGGACGTTAGGTAGTAAGTTACGTAGCCAATTGGCGGAGGATATCAGCGTTATTCTCAAGCTGTCCAACGATCAGAAACTGATGGAAAAACTGCCGTGGATCGCTGAATCAATCGCCTTGCGTAACGTATATACCGATCCATTAAACGTCCTGCAGGCCGAGCTGCTTTATCGTTCGCGCCAGCAAGAAACTCCGGATCCAAGGGTAGAACAAGCCCTGATGGTTACTATTGCCGGAATTGCGGCAGGAATGAGAAATACCGGATAATAAAACTCTTCGGTCTTTATCCCAATAAATTGGTACATTATTGGGATAATTTACCGAAAAATATCGTCAAAAAAATAGCGCCAGACTTCAGGCGCTATTTTTTTATGATGGATTTAGTTCTTTATACTTTTCAGTACATGCCGCCTTCCATAAAGTTCCGGCTAAATTATCGTCTGTTTCACCAATAGTCCATTGCCCCGGTAAATTTAAACTGTATGCAGGCTCACCAGTGGCATATTCTGTCGTATATAAAACTGGTGGAAATAAAGAAAATTTATTTTTTATTGAGCAATCAAACAGAAATATTGATTTGGATGAACCAATCTCTTTTCCGCCGACTTCTTTCGGCTCTTCATAGTGCTGAATATAATAAAAATAGGATAAAACCGGATTATCATTATAAGTATGATTAACTTTTGATAAATAAATATCTCTCTCACCATCACTGTTTAAGAAAGTCAGTTCCTGCTCATCAAAATTATCATTCGCACAACCTGCGGTTATTAATGCAACCGAAAATACCAATAGTTTTATCAGTTTATTTTTCATTAATAACCGCCCTTAAGTCTGGTCTGATATTCAATAGATCTTCTGCCGTAACCGTTCCCTGAATAGAACAGAGTACATTTGTCTTTCCATTAACCTCTTCCAGCACCAGAAGCTTTTCCATCGTCGATGGTGCCGGAGCAACACCATCGGTTGCGCCAAGGTTTATTTGCCATGAGCCATCACCAACGCCCTTTATCAATGGGTTATGTTGAAAAAGTCCTCTGGATTTCTTAAGTTCAATATATTGACTTAATGTTTCATGGGCAGTGGCGAAATCTTCTTCCAGCTGAAATCCCCAAAAATAATACTCGCCATATTTATCCAGATTAACATATTGATTTAGGTATTTGACTATCGTTACGCCGCTGTCTTGCAAACGATTAATGTCAACACTAACATCTTTCGCTGTCTTTATATTATTGGTATTACTGACAGAAATAATTTTCTTTAATTCTTTCTTTTTATTCATCTGATTAAAAAACGTTGAATCACAAAGCGAAAGTGACTCAATTAACGTTTTTGCCTGTGTCGTAGATGATAAAAAGAAAATAATCAACGACAAGAATATCTTTATTCTCATTCAACTCTCCTTAGTGAAAAAGAAAATATCATATATCGATATATTAATAGCTCGCTTGAAAATAGAGTAAACAACATAAGCCATTATTCCCTTTTTTAAGGGAATAATGGCTGGAGCAAATTAACATACCACTCAGATAATTTCTAATAGATACTAAGAACAACTGAAAAGAGAAGGATATAAATAAGTCTTAAACTGGTCTTACTCCCAGCGTATGACAAATTGCATAACTCAGTTCCGCCCGATTCAAAGTATAAAAATGAAAATCTTTCACTCCTTCGCGGCTCAGAATCTTCACCATATCCATAGCAATAGAAGCACCGACGAATTTACGGGTTTCAGGGTCATCATCCAGACCAGAGAACATTTGACTCATCCACTGTGGAACACGCACGTTAGTCATGGTGGCAAAGCGCTGTAGTTGTTTAAAATTGGATACTGGCAAAATCCCCGGCACAATTTCCACGTCAATCCCTGTTGCTACACAACGGTCGCGGAAACGCAGATAGCTTTCTACATCAAAAAAGAATTGGGTAATTGCCCGGTTAGCACCTGCATCAATCTTCTTTTTCAGATTAATTAAGTCAGCCTGTGCGCTTTTTGCCTCAGGATGTACTTCCGGGTAGGCCGCAACGGAAATATCAAAATCACCAACGCTTTTCAGCAACTCAACCAGATCGGACGCATACATATTCGGTTTACCACCACCGGCAGGTAAATCACCGCGTAATGCCACAATGCTGCGAATGCCGCTATCCCAGTAATCTTTAGCAATTTCTCTTAGTTGCTCTGGGGTAGCATCGATACAGGTCAGGTGAGGCGCCGCGTCCAGACCGGTTTTGTCTTTAATGCCTTTAATGATGCTGTGGGTTCGATCACGCTCGCCAGAATTTGCACCGTAGGTCACAGACACAAACTTAGGCTTTAAATTCTTCAGGCGATCGATGGATTGCCAAAGGGTCTGCTCCATTTCCACATTGCTTGGCGGAAAGAATTCAAAAGAGACGTTAATCTGGCCGTTAATCTCTGCCAGGCTCTGATTCAGCGCTTCCCTCTGGTTAGCATGAAAAAAACTCATATTCTGTCCACCCTGTTTGTCTTTTCTGGTTTGCCTGATTTGTAGTTATACTTCTGAACGTTTAGACGTCTAAACATCCAAATAAGATGACGTAAGTAGGATGTTCTGTCAACAGGTAATTTGAAAATTAATGGAGAATTAGAAATACGAACGAGGGAGAGTCAGATCTGAATGGCAGTAAAAATTGAGTTGATGATAAGAATATCTATTTTCAGCTTTAGCAGACATTCCGGCCGTAAAGACAAAGCGCTCAAATCATCTTTGTGCCCAGCCGGAGGGGGCGTACTTTTAACATAAGAGTACGTCGGGCGTAGCCCGACGATTAACTGTTTTCAAACAAAATCACTATAGCAATTTCGCCAGCCTGTTCAGGTCCGACTGAATTGCGCCGGCGGTAACGTCTCGCCCGGCTCCCGGGCCACGGATAATCAGTGGATTATCCCGGTACCAGCGGCTTTCAATGGCGAACAGGTTATCGCATGGTAATAATGAAGCCAGAGGATGATCGTCCCGTACCGCTTCCACACCAACCCGCGCTTTGCCATTGGCGTCATAACGTGCCACATAGCGCAGAACCAGTCCCATCTCTCTGGCGGCTTCTAACCGTTCCAGCATTTGGTGATTGAGTGCTTCGGCATTTTCGAAGAAGTTATCAACCGAGCCTTTTTCAGCACCTTCAGCCACCAGTGATTCAACCCGAACCTGATCCGGTTCAATGTCGTAACCCGCTTCGCGCGCCAGAATCACCAGCTTACGCATCACATCCTGACCTGAGAGATCAACCCGCGGGTCTGGTTCAGTAAGCCCTTGTTGCCATGCCTGTTCCACCAGTTCAGAGAACGGAATCGAACCATCAAACTGCAGAAATAGCCAGGAGAGCGTACCGGAGAAGATGCCACTCAGGGAGAGAATAGTATCGCCGCTGTCGCGTAAATCCCTCACCGTATAGTTAATTGGTAATCCAGCCCCTACGGTGGCGTTATACAGCCAGTGGCGACCAGTTTTGGCGAATGCATCCCGAATCTGACGATATTCATTTCCGGACGATGCACCAGCCAGTTTGTTGGCACTAATAACGTGGAAACCATAGCTGGCGAAGTCCAGATATTTGCTGGCCAGCTCTTCGCTGGCGGTAATATCAAGAATCACCAAATCGTCAAACGGATGGTCACGCATCCAACTGACTAACGAACTGTCATCCATCGTTTGGGCTTCATCATTAAAGAAAGCCAGTACTCTGCTGGCATCCAGCCCCTGATAATCGAGCACACTGCGGCTGCTGTCGACGACCCCCGCCAGAATAAATTCAAATCCGGTACGAGCCGAAATATTCTTTTGTTCACGAGCAAACAGCTCTAACCAACGGGAACCTATATTGCCCTTACCGCACAACACCAGACCAATACACTTTTCAGCCCGGAACAGGCTGGCGTGCAGCCCCTGAATCAGATGCTCAGTTGGCCCAACGCGCAATACCGCCACCAGGCTGATATCATCTTCCGCGTGCCAGATAAACTCCACTGGCTGATCTTTAAGCTGTTGGTAAAAGCGATGACTATGCAACGGATTCTTACATACACCAGCCCCCACCAGTGCAACTAATGCCAGCCCTTCCCGCAATTGCAAGCGACCCGGTAATCTGGCGTCGTCCAAAATTTGCAATACGCTGTTCACCACTTCGGAGGTATAGCACAGTTGAAGCAGGTTACGGTCGTAATGAACTCCGGTTGCCAATGGTTTAACCTGCACCCGATTAAGAATGCGTTCTACTTCTTTTTGTATTTGAGAAAAGTCGTGCTGGGCTTCAACCTGTATTTCAATCAGGCAAACATCATCATGACTGGTAACGATTCTGGCGCCGGTACCGGATGCCAGAACGCGTTCAATACGAGTAGAGCCCTGTTCTGGCTGATAACTACAGCGCAGTTGCAGGTCGATATCGCTGCCAGACACTGGTTGCAAAGTACGGGCATGCAGTACCGGAGCCGCCAGACGAGCCAACTCGCTGGCTTCATCTAAACGCAGCAGCGGCAACAAACAAGCATCTTTTACTTTACGAGGATCAGCGCTATATACCCCGGCGACATCACTCCAGATAGTCACTCTAACTACCCCGGCCAGTGCACCAATCTGAGTCGCAGAATAGTCACTACCATTGCGTCCCAGCAATACCGTTTCCCCCGCTTCGTTACGGGAAATAAAACCGGTTACAACCAGGCGCTTATTCGGATATTGAGTGAGCAGTTGCTGTAACAGCGGGTAAGAACGACCTTCATCTACCTGCGGCTGAGCCGAGCGCTCTGCCCGCAGAAAATCACGCGCATCCAACCATTCTGCTGCCATGCCTTGCTGGTTCAGCAGTGCCGCCATCAAACGGGCCGACCAGATTTCACCATGGCCAACCACTTCAGCATAGACGGCATCGGACATCGCCCCGTCCAGCAGCGCGGCTAATCGTTCAAGATCCTGGATAAAGACTTTAACCAGTTCAGCAGCTTGCTGTTCCGGCAACAGACCATTAATCAACTCGCTCTGGTAGCGGCGCAACTCTTGCTGCACCTGATGAGAGGCAATGCGATCGGTCTGGCTAAGCTGTAGCCATTTAATCAGTTGATTAGTGGTACTACCCGCGGCGGACACTACCATCATGTCCCCTTCGCGGCTGTATTCTGCCATTATCCCTGCCACTCGCAGATAGCATTTGCTGTCTGCCAGGCTACTTCCGCCAAACTTATGCAACTGACGATTTGCAGGAAGCCCGGAAGCTCCTAATGTAGTCATACTTACCTCTTCGCTGACGCCTGGAAAGCCTGTTCCAGATCGGCAATTAAATCTTCACTGTCTTCGATTCCAACAGAAATACGCAACAATCTGTCTGATATTCCGGCAGCCTTACGAGCTTCTGCTGCCATCCCCGCGTGCGTCATGGTCGCCGCATGGGAAATTAAACTTTCAACGCCACCTAACGATTCAGCCAGTGTAAACAGTTCCAGCGCGGCAAGAAACTGCCGCATCGCCTGTTCATCACCATCAAACTCAAAACTCAACATGGCACCAAAGCCCAATTGCTGTTTGCGGGCAATTTCATGGCCCGGATTCTCCGGCAAGGATGGATGATACAACGTTTTTACCTGAGGTTGCTGCTGTAAATAAGCGATCACTGCCTGTGCATTTTGTTGCTGCTGTTTCATGCGTGGCCCCAAGGTACGCAATCCGCGTAATAACAGATAACTGTCAAAAGCCGCGCCGGTGACACCGATATTATTTGCCCACCAGGCCAGATCGACCCCCAAGGCTTCATCTTTACAGATGACCACACCCGCTACGACATCAGAATGACCGTTCAGATATTTAGTACAGGAGTGCAGAACAATATCCGCCCCCAGTGTGAGAGGTTGCTGCAGAATTGGGCTCAGGAACGTGTTGTCTACCACTGCCAGAGCCCCAGCCTGATGCGCCGCCTGGCAAACTTTAGCAATATCCACTACCCGTAACAGCGGATTACTCGGTGATTCAATTAACACCAGCTTAGGCTTTTGCGCCAGAGCAGCAGCTAAAGCCTGTTCATCTCCCTGATCTACAAACAGTACCCGATAGGCTCCCCGACGCGCCTGACTGTCAAACAGACGGTAGCTGCCACCATAGCAATCGTGTGGCGCAACCAGTAAATCATCCGGTGTTAATAACGCCGTACATACCAGATGAATGGCTGACATTCCGCTGCTGGTCAATACCGCACTGCTTCCCCCCTCCAGCTCCGCCAATGCCGACTGAACGACATCGCGAGTTGGGTTACCACGACGTGAGTAGTCATGTGCCCGGGGCTGATTAAAATCGATAAAGTTATAGGTGCTGGAAAGATGAATCGGGGGAACAACACAGCCATACTGCTCATCTGAATTGAGCCCACCCCGCACTGCAATCGTTGCCTGTTTGCGTTTCACTGAATCACTCCGGGAGAAAACCATAAAGTATGATGAATAAGATAATGCTTTCAATTATGGACGTCAATACATCTGGACATCTAAACTTCTTGCCGTGTAGATTGAGGAATCGCAAAATATCCGTTAAAATTGTCAGGTATAATCTTTTAATGCACTCGTGAGCGATGCCCAAGGCTCTGCTCATGAGCAGGTAAAGTTAGTTCACAATGGACTATCTTTAAAGTTTCAGCTTTCTATTGATTAAGGTGCCCCATGGCTGAGTGGAACGGCGAATATGTCAGCCCCTATGCTGAACATGGCAAAAAGAGCGAACAGGTCAAGAAAATCACGGTTTCCATCCCGTTGAAAGTATTAAAAATACTAACGGATGAACGTACCCGCCGTCAGATTAATAACCTGAGACATGCCACCAATAGCGAATTACTTTGTGAAGCGTTTCTTCATGCATTTACCGGACAACCTCTGCCGAATGATGAAGACTTACGTAAAGAACGCAGCGATGAAATTCCGGAAGCGGCAAAAATATTGATGCGTGAAAAGGGTATCGATCCGGACAGTTGGGATTATTAATTCCGGTTATCATATCGTTGCATAAGCCAAACGATCGCTGACGATTGAAGAAGATTAGTTACCTGCACCATCGGGGTAATGGATATTTTTACCGGGTAGGTATTACCAACAGCAATAATTCAATCTGCCGTGGTAAACAAAAAAACAGAATATTCAGATACAAAAAAGGCGCCCAAGGCGCCTTTTTCTTTCAGCTCAGTAAAATTACTTAGAGCCGCCAACCATGTTGAAACGCTTGTTGAAGCGGTCTACACGGCCACCGGTAGCAACATCACGCTGCTTACCAGTATAGAACGGGTGGCATTCGCCGCACACGTCCAGGTTCAGATCGTGACCCACAGTTGAGTGAGTTTTGATAACGTTACCGCAAGAACAAGTTGCAGTAATCTCTTTGTATTCTGGGTGGATACCTTGTTTCATGATGAACCTCTCTAATGTCGTGTCGCTATACGGTCACTATTGCCGTACACCACACGAAGTAAAAAATAGTTGAGTGGTTTGATCCAAGCACTGAAATTCGAGTACTGAATCAAAGGTTGCGTATTATACAGATCTAATATTCACCACGCAAGCAGCCAACCATTCATCTATTCATCACACTCTGTCGCCTGTGGTATGCTGCTGCATCCCATAAGATTTTAATTCTGCTTTGGCTATGTTTGTTTACCCAAAGCCCATTAACTGAGATTTGGACTACCTGCATAATGAGCGTTGTGAATGTCGTTTTACCGGTGCCGCTGGACCGTTCGTTTGATTATCTCCTGCCACCAGGAGAACAGGCGATTATCGGAGCCAGAGTCAGCGTGCCATTTGGCAAGCGGGAAGCCATCGGTATTATTGTCAGCACCAGCGAACAAAGCGAATTCCCACTATCACAGTTAAAAACCATTAATCACCTGATTGATGACCAGTCGCTGTTTACTCCCTCCTTATGGAAAACCTTACTTTGGGCCTCTGGCTACTATCAATTTCCTCTGGGGGAAGTACTGTTTCATGCCTTACCGGTTTTACTCCGTCAGGGAAAACCTGCTCAGGAACCGCCCATCTGGCAATGGCAACTCACCGAAGAGGGAAAAATAACCGACCCGGTTACCTTAAAACGAGCGCCTAAACAGCAACAGGCGCTGGCAGCGCTACGTAAAGCCAATATCTACCGTCACCAAATCAGCTCGCTGGATTTAAACGAGGCTGCTTTTCAGGCCCTGAAAAATAAAGGGCTGGCTCAGTTAGCAGCGCTCTATCCGGCAGCCACTCGCTGGCAGGATGATTTTAAAATTAATGGTGAACGCCTCAGACTGAATACCGAACAGGCAACCGCCATTGGTGCTATTCGTAGTGATGACCAGCAATTTGGCGTCTGGCTGCTGGAGGGAATTACCGGTTCCGGTAAAACGGAAGTGTACCTGAGCGTACTGGAAAATATTCTGTCCGAAGGACGACAGGCACTGGTTTTAGTCCCTGAAATCGGTTTAACGCCTCAAACCATTGCCCGTTTTCGTGAACGTTTTAATGCACCGGTTGACGTTGTTCACTCCGGTCTGAATGACAGTGAACGCCTTGCGGTGTGGCTACGGGCACGGCGAGGAGAAACCGCCATCGTTATTGGTACTCGCTCAGCGCTGTTTACGCCATTTAAACACCTGGGCGTTATCGTCATCGATGAAGAACATGATAGCTCTTATAAACAGCAGGAAGGATGGCGATACCACGCCCGTGATTTAGCCATTCTTCACGCCCGCGAAGAAAACATTCCAGTGATTCTGGGATCGGCAACGCCGGCGATTGAAAGCCTGCATAACGCTCAAAGCGGTAAGTATCACCATCTACGTCTTACTCTGCGTGCTGGCCATGCTAAGCCAGCCACCCAATATATTCTCGATTTGAAAGGCCAGCCGCTCACCGCCGGACTGGCACCCGCAATGCTCAAACGCATGAAAGAGCATTTGCAGGCCAATAATCAGGTCATTCTGTTTCTTAACCGGCGAGGCTATGCTCCGGCACTGTTATGCCACGAATGTGGCTGGATTGCAGAATGTAGCCGCTGCGAGCGTTATTACACGCTACATCAGAACCAGCGTATGTTGTGTTGCCACCATTGCGACAGCCAGCGTCCGGTTCCTTATCAGTGCCCTAAATGTGGTTCAACCCATTTGGTGCCGGTCGGTGTGGGAACAGAGCAATTAGATAACGAGCTTGCCCGCCTGTTTCCGGATACGCCAATCACCCGAGTCGACCGGGATACCACCAGTCGTAAAGGCGCACTGGAGCAACATCTTGCGGATATTCATCAGGGTGGCGCTCGTATTCTGATTGGTACACAGATGTTAGCAAAAGGGCACCATTTCCCGGATGTTACGCTGGTTGGCCTGATTGACGTTGATGGCGCACTATTCTCTGCCGATTTCCGCGCCGCTGAACGTTTTGCTCAGCTGTATACGCAGGTTTCTGGTCGTGCCGGTCGTGCGGGTAAACAGGGTGAGGTTTTACTGCAAACCCACCATCCGGAGCACCCTCTGCTACAAACCCTGCTGCACCAAGGCTATGACGCCTTTGCTAAACAGGCAATTGAAGAGCGTAAAAGCGTCTTCCTGCCACCGTTTACCTTCCATGCCCTGTTTCGTGCCGAGGACCATGATAACCAGCAGGCTTCACAGTTTTTGCAGCAACTGAAAGAGCTGTTGGAAAACGTCAGAGCCAGTGACAGTTCGCTCTGGATCCTTGGCCCTGTCCCCGCTTTACAAGCCAAACGCGGCGGTCGTTTCCGCTGGCAATTGTTGATCCAACACCCATCTCGTGGTCGTTTGCAGCAAATTTTGCACGCGCTGAGATTACAAATAACCGCTATGCCACAGGCCAAAAAAGTAAAATGGACACTCGATATTGATCCAATAGAAGGTTAGAGATCACATTATTGAGAACTGGCTCTAAAAAGTTGATTCACAACATACAAATTAGTAGCGGAATAGCATAAAACTGTTGCCATAAACGATAGGTCCCAACTATTTATTCATTGAGACAGTCAGATTAACATCAGGTCATCGATCTGCGTTCAGGCAGGGGTATATTGCTGCGCTTGATTTACTATTTCCTCTGAAAAACGAAAGAATAAATATCAGGGAGAATAACAGGCTATATCCTAATATATGCATAGGGCATATCGCCATTTGGGAGGATCCCCTCTTTGGAACAGAATAAATCCCCGGCACAGGTGACGATGAAAGATGTCGCCGATTTGGCTGGCGTATCAACAGCCACTGTCTCCAGGGCATTGATGATGCCGGAAAAGGTCTCCTGGCAAACCAAGGACAGAATAGAAAAAGCCATTAAGCAAACGGGATATGTTCCTTACGCGCTGGCTAAAGGCCAGAAACAGGGAGAATCCAAAATATTACTGGCTATGGCACTGGATATCACCGACCCTTTCTTTACCGATGTGATGCAAGGTATTCAGCAAACCGCAGCTGATTATGGCTATATTGTTCTGTTTCTGGATAATCGCCAGCAGCCTATAGAACCCATTTCGTTATCAACGATATTGCATCAGGTTAACGGCGTTATTCTGCTGGGAGCCAATTTTCCATTTGAAAGACACGATGAAACCAACCATCCATTACCCCCCATGGTGATGGCCAATGAATATCTGCCTGAGCTGAAATTACCTACCATTCATATTGATAATCTGACTGCCGCGTTTAATGCGGTGAACTACTTACAACGATTGGGGCACCGCCGTATTGCCTGCATTTCAGGCCCTGACCATTTGCACCTTAGCCATTATCGTCGGCAGGGTTACGTTCAGGCGTTACAACGGGGGGGAATTGCGGTAGAAAAGTGTTATATCACCTCAGGCCCTCTCAGTTTTGAGACCGGAGCGGATGCCCTCACTCAGCTAATGGCATTGCCTCAGCCGCCCAGCGCCATATTCTGCCATAGTGATATTGTGGCAATTGGCGCCATTTCTCAGGCAAAAAAGATGGGGATCCGTATTCCGGAACAGCTGTCTATCGTTGGATTTGATGATATTGCTCTGGCACAATATGTCGATCCGCCACTAACTACCGTAGCACAACCCCGGTATAAAATTGGCAGACAGGCAGTACTGATGCTGCTCGAGCTGCTACAGGGTAGCGAAACCAAGGGTGGATCCGTCCTGCTCGACAGCGAATTGATTGTTCGCGCCAGTACGGCGAAACCACATAACTAGCCAAAGTACCGCATATTACGTACTATAACGGTTCTCTTTTCATCTTTTTCTAAAAACAAACGTAGTGAAGTCATAGTGGCACAACGAGATTATGTAAGCCGTAGCCGATCGGGGACGCGGAGTAAAAAAAATAGCAGAAAGAAAAAAAGCTCATCAGGCGGCGCATCCAAGCTGATGATTGTGCTTGCCCTCGCCGTATTGGTCGTATTTGGCGGAGGCCTTTACTATATTACCCAGCATAAGCCTGAAGCAACACCTGCTGCCGGAACACCGCCGGTAAAACCAGGCAATGGCTTACCACCAAAACCGGAAGAGCGTTGGAGCTACATAAAAGAGCTGGAAAACCGTCAGGTTACCAATTCGCCTAATTCAACCGGCCAGCCTAAAACGAATACTCAGACACCACTAACGGCTGAACAAAAAAGAATGCTGGACCAAATTCAGGCCGATATGCAAAAGCCTCCGATTCAACTTTCTGGCGTCGATGCCAGTGGGCGTCCGTCTACTGCTCGTGATGGCGGAACTAAACCGGCGTTAAATAACACGGCTGCGACCAATACTCAGACACCGGCTCAGACGCAAACCCAGGCGCCACCAAAGAAAACCAATCCGCCAGCGTCAACACAAACCCAGACGCCACCACCGGTGACGTCAACGCCAAAAACCACCAGTCAGACTGCTGCTCAGGCACAAAGCCAACGCTGGATCATCCAGTGTGGTTCATTCAAAGCTCTGGATCAGGCCGAGTCAGTGAAAGTTAATCTGGCATTTTCCGGTATTGAAAGCCGAATCAGCACCAGCGATGGTTGGAATCGGGTCATCCTCGGTCCTTATAACAATCGTGAAGCCGCAGACAAAACTTTACAACGGTTAAAAAGTAATGGAGTAAGCAGTTGTATTCCGGTAGCTTCAGGAAAGTAATTAACTGTAATTTATAATGTTTATTCCTCATATCGGGCTACCTTATGGCAGCCCGATTGTTATTTATCACCCTGATTGCCTCCTGAATATTTTACTTCTGCAGGGTTGAAAACCTGACGCCATCCCCCCATCTAAATACCAATTATGCCTTGCCTCTGATGTAAGGCTGCTCTTATCAGCTAATGAGGATCTGCACGTGACAACAATTGTAAGCGTTCGCCGCAACGGTCATGTAGTAATTGGGGGTGATGGTCAGGTAACTCTGGGTAACACCGTAATGAAAGGTAATGCCCGCAAAGTTCGCCGCCTGTATAACGACAAAGTGATTGCTGGTTTTGCCGGTGGCACCGCAGATGCCTTCACCCTGTTTGAACGCTTTGAGCGCAAGCTGGAGATGCATCAAGGGCATCTGACTAAAGCCGCCGTTGAGCTGGCAAAAGACTGGCGAACCGACCGTATGTTGCGTCGGTTAGAAGCGCTGTTGGCAGTAGCCGATGAAACCGCTTCTCTGATCATCACCGGTAACGGTGATGTAGTTCAGCCAGAAAACGATTTGATTGCCATTGGTTCTGGTGGCCCTTATGCCCAATCTGCCGCCAGAGCACTGTTGGAAAATACCGATATGAACGCCAGAGATATCGTGGAGAAATCTCTGTCTATTGCCGGTGATATCTGTATTTACACCAACCGTTTCCAAACCATCGAAGAATTAAAAGCTAAAGAATAAGGACCGTAATGATGTCTGAAATGACCCCTCGCGAAATCGTCAGTGAACTTGACAGCTATATCATCGGTCAGAACAAAGCCAAGCGTGCAGTGGCCATTGCTCTGCGTAACCGCTGGCGTCGTATGCAGCTTGATGAAGTATTACGTCATGAAGTCACGCCTAAAAATATTTTAATGATCGGCCCTACCGGGGTCGGTAAAACTGAAATTGCCCGCCGTCTGGCTAAACTGGCCAATGCACCATTTATCAAAGTCGAAGCCACCAAGTTCACCGAAGTGGGCTACGTAGGGAAAGAAGTTGACTCCATCATTCGTGATTTAACCGATGCCGCCATCAAAATGGTGCGTCAGCAATCCGTTGAGAAAATGCGTTTTCGTGCTGAAGAGCTGGCAGAAGAACGCATTCTTGACGTCTTAATTCCACCAGCACGTGACAACTGGGGCCAGACTGAAAACAGTTCTGACAGCTCTACGGCTCGCCAGGCATTCCGCAAAAAGCTGCGTGAAGGTCAGTTGGATGATAAAGAGATCGAAATTGAGCTGGCGTCGATGTCCATGGGTGTAGAGATCATGGCACCTCCGGGCATGGAAGAGATGACCAATCAGCTCCAGTCGATGTTCCAGAATCTGGGTGGCCAAAAGCAAAAGCCGCGCAAGATGAAGATCAAAGACGCCTTTAAGTTGCTGATTGAAGAAGAAGCCAGCAAGTTAATCAATCCGGAAGAGCTGAAGCAACAAGCCATTGATGCCGTAGAACAGCACGGTATCGTGTTTATCGATGAGATTGACAAAATCTGTAAGCGCGGCGAAGTTTCCGGCCCGGATGTATCCCGCGAAGGGGTTCAGCGTGACTTACTGCCGCTGGTAGAAGGTTGTACCGTATCCACTAAACACGGCATGGTTAAAACTGACCACATACTGTTTATTGCTTCCGGTGCCTTCCAGACCGCCAGTCCTTCGGATCTGATCCCGGAATTACAGGGTCGTTTACCTATTCGTGTCGAGCTACAAGCCCTGACCACCGAAGATTTTGAACGTATCCTGACGGAACCAAGCGCATCATTAACCGAGCAGTACAAAGCGTTAATGGCAACGGAAGGGGTAACTATCAACTTCCAGGCAGACGGTATTCGCCGTATTGCGGAAGCGGCATGGCAGGTTAACGAACGCACAGAAAACATTGGTGCCCGTCGTTTACATACCGTTTTAGAGCGTTTAATGGAAGATATCTCCTATGATGCCAGTGAGAGCAACGGCACCAGCATTGATATTGATGCAGAGTACGTTCGTCGTCATCTGGATGAATTAGTTGATGATGAAGATTTAAGCCGTTTCATTCTGTAACGTTTTTTATTGCTCTACTCAATCAGTCGTATTTACGGGAGGCACTAGCCTCCCGTAAACTTATCCCTTAGTATTCGCTTGGTTTTATCCCAGAATCAAAGCAAACTCTCGTTAAATTCTCTATAATACGCGTATAGTTAGCGGCTAGCCGATCTGCCCGCTATGAAATTATTCTTAAATTAAAAGTTACTAAATTAAAACTAAAACATGAGCCAAACTCACTCAACAAGTAAAACAGCAGCCTGGATTGAAAGTCTGCGCCCCCGGACATTGCCTCTGGCATTAGCATCGATTGTTACCGGTTCTGCGCTGGCTGCCTGGATGCACCATTTTCAGTTGGATATTGCGCTGATGGCGCTGCTGACTGCGGCAATGCTACAAATTTTATCAAATCTGGCGAATGACTATGGGGATGCGATAAAAGGCAGCGATACAGAAACACGCATCGGTCCTAACCGGGGTATGCAAAAAGGGCTGATTAATCAGGCTCAAATGAAGCGGGCCCTGATTATTGTGATTATTCTTACTATCGCCTCCGGCATCGTGCTTATCGCTCTGGCCTGTAAAAAGCCAGAAGATATCATTGGCTTTTTAGGACTGGGCTTACTGGCTATTGTTGCCTCCATCACCTATACCGTTGGCCGCAAGCCATATGGCTATATGGGACTGGGGGATATTTCTGTCCTGATTTTCTTTGGCTGGTTAAGCGTTGCCGGTACCTATTATCTACAGGCCGGAACCTTCGATACTGTGGTCATGCTACCAGCGACTGCCTGTGGTTTATTGGCAACCGCTGTTTTGAATATCAACAATTTACGTGATATCGACAATGACCGCATGAACGGTAAAAACACGCTTGCAGTACGCTTAGGCCCACTATGGGGCCGTCGCTATCACTTTATGTTACTGGCCGGCGCACTTTTGTGTCTGGTTCTGTTCGCCCTGTTTGATTTACGCAGTTGGAGTGGCTGGTTATTTATTCTGGCGGTACCGCTACTTTACCGTCACGCCATGTATGTATTGCATGAACCAACGGCAGTGGCAATGCGCCCCATGCTGGAGCAGATGGTTAAGGGTGCATTACTGACCAATATTCTGTTTGCTATTGGTGTAGTACTTAGCTAACTCTGCTCATCAATCATTTTTATCATTATCCCTATTGCGTAAGCCGCTCCGGCGGCTTCAATACCAGGATGATTTTGCTATCCTTGTAAAAATCAGGATATACTGATTATTCATGGCGAAAAATGAACCAACGGAAACAGGCGACGATCTTATGAAATATGATACTTCCGAGTTATGTGACATCTATCATGAAGAAGTCAACGTTGTAGAACCCCTGTTCTCTAACTTTGGCGGACGCCCCTCTTTTGGTGGTCAAATCACCACGGTTAAATGCTTCGAAGACAATGGGCTGCTGTATGAGCTATTGGAAGAGAATGGTCAGGGTCGCGTATTGCTGATCGACGGCGGCGGTTCCGTTCGTCGTGCACTGATCGATGCCGAGTTAGCCCGTCTTGCCGTTCAAAACGAGTGGGAAGGCTTAGTCGTTTACGGCGCTGTTCGTCAGGTCGATGAACTGGAAGAGCTGGATATTGGCATTCAGGCTTTAGCGGCTATCCCGGTTTGCGCTGACTCACAAAACATCGGCGAAAGCGATATTCGCGTAAACTTTGGTGGCGTGACCTTTTTCTCCGGCGACCATCTGTATGCCGACAATACCGGTATCATTCTGTCAGAAGAAGCACTGGACATCGAATAAGCCATGATACGCGGAGACATTCAGGTTTCCGCTATTTTTGAAACAGACCCCGGGCAGCAACGGTTTCAGATAACATCAACCGCCTGTCCGCTGTTTTAGTTTGAACTTAATTTTCCTCCTGCCCGATATTCCCACATAATATTTATCATCACTCTGCATCTCAGCAAGATCGGTCAGGCTGTGCCGACGGTTTTCTGCCAAAGTATTGAACATGGAGGATGTAATGTTCGATGACAAAACCGATGCCTATGCCAGGCGCTTTAATAAGGTGTTCAGCTATATTGAACAACACCTGGATGACCCACTGACCGTTGAGTTACTGAGTGAAATTGCCCATTTTTCACCTTTTCATTTTCACCGGCAATTCACCACTTATTGTGGAATGCCGATAGGTCGTTATATTCAGTGGATGCGAATCAGGCGTGCATCGTACCGGTTGGCCTTTAACCCGCTGGAAAAAATCATCGATATTGCACTTGATGCCGGATTTCAAAACCCCGAATCATTTAGTCGCGCCTTCAAGCAAGCGCTGGGAAAAACACCCAGCCAGTTTCGACAGCAACCTGACTGGCTTGACTGGCATCAGCGCATTCCTGAGCAAAAATATATAAGGACCCAAACCATGGAAGTGAAGATAGTCAGTTTTCCTGATACGCCGATTGCCATGTTGACCCACCGGGGTAGCCCGGACTTGATCAATGCAACGGCTACACACTTTATTGAATGGCGTAAAAGCACCGGACTATCGCCGGTATGCACCAGTCAAACTTATGGTATTGCCTTTCACGATCCGGAGACAACAGCGGCTGAAGAGTTTCGCTTTGATATTAGCGGCTCGGTAAACGCACCTATCCCCGAAGATAATCCATTTGGCGTAGTCAATGGCCTGATACCCGGCGGACGATGTGCCGTGGCACGCCATCAAGGCTCACACCAAACCCTGACCGAGAGCGCTCGTCGTTTATACAGTGAATGGCTGCCCGCCAGTGGCGAGGAGCTACGTGATTTTCCGCTCTACTTCCATTACTTCAATTTTGTACATGAAGTGGCAGAGCATGAATTACTGACGGATATTTATTTACCGCTTAAGTGATATTCAATGAAAAAATCTTAATAAAAACGCCGCATAAGCGGCGTTTTTATTGTCTGATGGCTAACCGTTACAACGATTAAACTTCATCCATTTTACCCAACAGAAGACGTAAACGCTCCTGCCAGGCTTGTTGTTCTTGCTTCAACTGAGCGTTTTCGTTCACTAATGACTCGCGGCCGTTAGCAGACGTTTCAATTTCACGGGTTAAAGAGTTATTTTTTTCTTTCAGCTCTTCAATTTCCATCTGCAACAGGGTAATGGTATCAATGGCCTGTTGGACCTTAGCTTCCAGTTTTTCGAATACTTCAAATGACATTATTTTGTCCTCATATAGACATAACCGCAAAGCGGAAAACCTAACATTTATAACAGCCGCTAGCGGCAAGACGCGCACATCCCATCGGTGGAACGCCAAAATCAACAGCCTGATTGTATTTACCTGATCGAACGCTGTCCAGACATAGACCCATATAAACAGCGAATGTTCAGAAATTTTGTCAATCTGGCAGTACAGTTAGCGAATTAACGGCAAAAAACGATCAAACCCGTGGTTACTTATTCTTACTATGGCAACTACTCATTTCATCTGAAACGAATTCTACTCTAAGAGAAACCTGCTTCACTTATCACTTTTCGAACTCATAAGAGCAATAATTTGACCGAATACACAAAATTATACTTTCGTTATTTTTCGGTATGGCGCGATAACGATAAAATCAGTCCACTTCCTCTATAACTAAAAAAATAGAGGCTAATACGGGTAATCAGATTACCACTCTACCCTTCAATGGAGGATTATATTTATGAGCCAAAATTCTGGCCCTACTTTAAAAGGGCAATGTATTGCTGAATTTCTTGGTACGGGACTGTTTCTTTTTTTTGGTATCGGTTGTGTTGCTGCACTAAAAGTTGCCGGTGCCAGTTTTGGACAATGGGAAATTAGTATTATCTGGGGTCTGGCGGTGGCGCTGGGCGTTTACTTAACCGCGGGCGTATCCGGTGCTCACCTGAATCCGGCCGTTACCATTGCTCTATGGCTATTTGCCTGCTTCGATCGTAAAAAAGTTATCCCTTATATTCTCTCACAAGTTGCCGGCGCATTTTGCGGTGCGGCAATGGTATATGCACTTTACTTCAGCCTGTTTTACGAAGTAGAAGCCGCTCAAAATATTGTCAGGGGCAGCGTAGATAGCCTGTCACTGGCAGGTACCTTCTCTACTTACCCAAACCCAGCCATTAACGTCTTCCAGGCATTTTGCGTGGAAGTGGTAATTTCTGCCACCCTGTTAGCGTTAATTCTGGCCTTAACCGATGACGGTAACGGTGTGCCACGTGGTTCACTGGGGCCATTGCTGATCGGTATTCTGGTTGCGGTTATTGGTGCATCAATGGGCCCATTAACCGGTTTCGCCATGAACCCGGCCCGTGACTTTGGTCCAAAACTGTTCGCCTATTTCGCTGGCTGGGGTAACATCGCCCTCACTGGTGGAAGAGACATCCCTTATTTTATTATCCCAATTTTGGGGCCAATTATCGGTGGCTGCCTGGGTGCATGGGGCTATAAGGTATTTATCGGTGGTAATTTACCCTGTGAAGCCTGCGCTATCGAAGATAAAGAATAACGATCGTTCTTACCCCTTTTTACTACGTCAATTCACGGAGTTACCGCAATGACGACTGAGCAAAAATACATTGTCGCCCTCGATCAGGGAACCACAAGTTCACGAGCGGTGGTATTAGACCACGATGCCAACATTATCGGCGTATCACAGCGTGAATTCACCCAAATCTACCCACATGCAGGTTGGGTAGAACATGACCCAATGGAAATTTGGGCAACCCAAAGTGCAGTACTGGTTGAAGTACTGGCGCAAACGGGTATCAGTTCTGATGAAGTTGCCGCTATCGGTATTACTAACCAGCGTGAAACTACTATCGTCTGGGATAAGGCTACTGGTAAACCTATTTATAACGCTATCGTTTGGCAGTGCCGCAGAACCGCCAGTATTTGTGAGCAGTTAAAGAAAGAAGGAATGACCGACTATATCCGTGAAAATACCGGTCTGGTCGTCGACCCTTACTTCTCAGGCACCAAAGTAAAATGGATTCTGGACCATGTAGAAGGCGCTCGCGACCGTGCTAAACGCGGCGAGTTGCTGTTTGGTACCGTGGATACCTGGCTGGTATGGAATATGACTCAGGGCCGTACCCACGTCACTGACTATACCAACGCCTCCCGTACCATGCTGTTCAATATTAAAACCCTGCAATGGGATGAGCGCATGCTGGAAGTGCTGGATATTCCACGGGAAATGCTGCCGGAAGTTCGCCCATCGTCTGAAATCTATGGCAAAACCAACATTGGTGGTAAAGGCGGAACGCGTATTCCAATCTCCGGTATGGCCGGCGATCAGCAGGCGGCTCTATTTGGCCACCTGTGTGTTCAATCAGGCATGGCGAAGAACACTTACGGTACTGGCTGCTTCCTGCTAATGAATACCGGTAAAGAAGTGGTTAAGTCAGAACATGGCTTGCTGACCACTATTGCCTGTGGCCCACGTGGCGAAGTGAACTATGCGCTGGAAGGTGCGGTATTTATTGGTGGAGCGTCCATCCAGTGGCTGCGCGATGAACTGAAATTGTTCACCGACGCCATGGACTCCGAATATTTCGCCACCAAAGTGAAAGACAGTAACGGCGTTTACGTTGTACCTGCATTTACTGGTTTAGGTGCACCTTACTGGGACCCATACGCTCGCGGAGCCATTCTTGGCCTGACCCGTGGCGTTAACTCAAACCACATTATCCGCGCAACGCTGGAATCTATTGCTTATCAGACTCGCGATGTACTGGACGCCATGCAGGCTGATGCCGGAACCCGTCTGAAAGCCCTGCGAGTTGATGGTGGTGCCGTCTCTAACAACTTCCTGATGCAGTTCCAGTCAGACATTCTCGGTACTTCTGTAGAACGTCCTGCGGTTCGCGAAGTCACTGCACTGGGTGCTGCTTACCTTGCCGGCCTGGCGGTTGGTTTCTGGAGCGATCTGGATGAAGTGAAGAGCAAAGCAGACATCGAGCGCGTGTTTAAACCAGGCATTGAAACCACCGAACGTAACTATCGTTACAAAGGCTGGCAGAAGGCTGTAGAGCGCGCCCGTGATTGGGAAGAACATGACGAGTAATATTACTCAGTAACGTTTTTCTCTTTTCAGAGAGACTATTAAGGTCATTCCGACCGTAAAAACAAAGTACCGGTATTATCTTTGTTTGCGGTCGGAAAACCATCTCACTCAATAACAGAGAACGTAGGGCTTAGCCCGACGATGAATTCTGATGATAGATAAAGGGCCGGTATACGGCCCTTTATCTATGGATTATTCTCTCACCCCGCCATTTCACCACGCTTTAACTGTGATAAGATCCCGGCAGTTTTTTAATCATCTTAATTTTTCAATATATTACGGACTCCAATAAATGAAACGTGAACTTGCGATTGAGTTTTCTCGCGTCACCGAGGCTGCTGCACTGGCTGGTTACCGCTACTTAGGTCGCGGTGATAAAAACAAAGCGGATGGTGCGGCAGTTGAAGCCATGCGGATCGTGCTCAATCAGGTCAATATCGACGGCGAGATTGTCATCGGTGAAGGTGAGATCGATGAAGCACCCATGCTGTATATCGGTGAGAAAGTCGGTACTGGCCATGGCGATGCCGTTGATATCGCGGTAGACCCGATCGAAGGAACACGTATGACTGCCATGGGGCAGGCCAATGCGCTGGCAGTATTAGCGGTTGCGGAAAAAGGCGCTTTTCTGCACGCACCTGATATGTATATGGAAAAACTGGTTGTAGGCCCTGGCGCTAAAGATACCATCGACCTGAATCTGCCTTTGACAGAAAACCTCAAGCGTATTGCGTTAAAACTCAATAAGCCACTGCCTGAGCTGACAGTGATTACCTTAGCTAAACCGCGTCACGATAAAGTGATTGAAGAGATGCAGCAGCTTGGCGTTCGGGTATTTGCTATTCCTGACGGCGATGTCGCTGCGTCCATTCTGACCTGTATGCCGGACAGCGAAGTTGACGTTATGTATGGCATTGGTGGCGCACCGGAAGGGGTTATTTCCGCTGCGGTTATTCGCGCACTGGATGGCGATATGCAATCCCGCCTGTTGGCCCGTCATCAGGTAAAAGGCGACAGCGAAGAAAACCGCCGTATTGGCGAGCAAGAACTGGCGCGCTGTAAACAAATGGGAATTGACGCAGGTAAAGTGCTCAAGCTGGGAGAAATGGCCCGCAACGACAATATCATCTTCTCTGCTACCGGCATCACTAAAGGTGACTTACTCAATGGCATTCAGCGTACCGGCAATATGGCAACTACCGAAACGCTGATGATTCGCGGTAAATCTCGTACCATTCGTCGTATTCAGTCAATTCACTATCTGGACCGTAAAGATCCGGCGCTGTGTGATATTTTGCTGTAATTAACTATCCCGATACCTATTTCGTCCACTGATAGCACAGCGGACGAAATTTTTCGGCTCATAACACAATATCAAACACCATATTCATTCTGATAAGCCTTAATCGCCACCAGATGTTCTGCCATCTCCGGCTTTTCAGCCAGATATTCAACCAGATCGTCCAGAGTGATGATAGTGATCACCTCACACTGGTAGTCGCGTTTTACTTCCTGAATGGCGGACAGTTCTCCACGTCCTCGTTCCTGGCGGTCCAGAGAGATCAATACGCCGCTTAACGTAGCATCGTGCTGACGAATCACTTCCATTGACTCGCGAATAGCGGTACCGGCGGTGATAACATCATCCACCAGCATTACACGCCCCGCCAGCGGGCTCCCTACTAAGTGACCGCCTTCGCCGTGATCTTTGGCTTCTTTGCGGTTAAAGCAGTAAGGCACATCACGATCGTGGTGTTCAGACAACGCCACCGCCGTAGTGGTCGCAATAGGGATACCCTTATAGGCCGGACCAAACAGCAGGTCAAACTCAATGCCAGAATCCACCAGTGCCGCCGCATAAAAACGTCCTAACAAAGCCAGATCGCGACCGGTATTAAAGAGACCCGCATTAAAAAAGTAGGGGCTGATTCGTCCTGATTTCAGGTGGAATTCACCAAACTTTAATACCTGCTTGTTAAGCGCAAACTCAATAAACTGGCGCTGATAGGGTTTCATAAAAGGCATCTCCTTAACTGATTACACAACTTTAAATCGTAAAAATTCGATCGTAAAAAAAGCGACGTCTCCGTCGCTTTTCAACTTATTGTCCAAGTACTGCTTTTTGCGCCTTGATGATGGTATCAATTCCCTGACGCGCCAGCGCCAACAGACTCAATAGCTCTTCATGGGTGAAGGGTTCCCCCTCGGCGGTGCCCTGCACTTCAATCATGCGACCATCGTCAGTCATCACCACATTCATATCAGTTTCTGCTGCGGAGTCTTCTACGTATTCCAAATCACACACCGCTTCGCCGCCCACAATCCCAACGGATACCGCTGCTACCATGCACTTCATCGGGTTTTGCTTCAGTTTACCGTCGGCAACCAGCTTGTTTAATGCATCTGCCAGCGCCACGCAGGCACCAGTAATAGAAGCAGTGCGGGTACCACCATCAGCCTGTAACACATCGCAGTCTAAGGTAATGGTAAACTCACCCAGTTGGGTCAGATCCACCGCTGCGCGCAGTGAACGAGCTATCAGGCGTTGAATTTCCAGCGTTCTGCCCCCCTGCTTACCTTTTGCGGCTTCGCGTGGGTTACGAGTATGCGTTGAACGAGGCAACATACCGTATTCTGCGGTGATCCAACCTTGTCCCTGACCTTTCAGAAAACGCGGAACGCCTTCTTCAATAGTGGCAGTACATAATACTTTGGTTTCGCCAAACTCTACCAGAACAGCGCCTTCTGCATGCTTTGTGTAGTTGCGAGTAAGGGTGATAGGGCGTACTTGTTGAGCACTTCGACCTTCTGGACGCATGCAATAATCTCCGCTGATTTAGTTTCAGGATTGGCTCAGGAGGTGTTCCACAGTAGCTTCTCGATAATACTGAGGAACACACCCTGCTTCTGTGACCGCGCATTATACTGACTTCGTGACCTAATGCCTATCATGGGTTGGCACTCAAGGGTATAATCTTTTTTTCTTCGACAAACGGGTACCTGATTATGATCCGCAGTATGACCGCTTATGCACGCCATGAAACCAAAGGGGAATGGGGTAGCGCAACCTGGGAACTCCGTTCCGTTAACCAGCGTTATTTAGAGACTTACATCCGTCTGCCGGAACAATTCCGCAGTCTGGAGCCGGTAATTCGTGAGCGCTTACGTACGCGTCTGACCCGTGGAAAAATCGAGTGTAACCTGCGGTTTGAAATTGATCCTTCCGCCCAAACCGAGATGATGCTGAATAAAGAGCTGGCACAACAGCTGGTTCAGGCCGCTAACTGGGTGAAGATGCAGAGCGATGAAGGTGAGATTAATCCGGTAGATATCCTGCGCTGGCCAGGCGTTATGTCGGCCAAAAGTCAGGATCTGGATGCGATCAGTACTGAACTGATGGAATCTCTGGAAATCGCCATTAATGAATTTATCGATGCCCGCGAGCGGGAAGGCGCTTCACTGAAGACCCTGATTGAACAGCGTCTGGAAGGGGTAAGTGTAGAAGTAGTGAAAGTCCGTGCCCGTATGCCTGAAGTTCTGGTTTGGCAGCGTGAAAGACTGCTCAGCAAACTGGAAGAAGCACAGGTACAGTTAGACAATAACCGTCTGGAGCAAGAGTTAGTGATGCTGGCACAGCGCACCGATGTGGCCGAAGAGCTGGACCGCCTTGATGCTCATGTGAAAGAAACTTATACCATTCTGAAAAAACCGGAAGCCGTTGGCCGCCGTTTAGACTTTATGATGCAGGAGTTTAACCGTGAGTCGAATACGCTGGCGTCTAAGTCGATTAATTCAGAAGTGACTGCATCGGCGATTGAGTTGAAGGTGTTGATTGAGCAGATGCGGGAACAGATTCAGAATATTGAGTAGGTTTTATATTAACTCACAAGACCCCATAACTAAGTCCGTACAAATACGGGCTTAGTTAATCTTTTGAAATTCAATATAATGCCAACACAATACCTGTAAAGTATTACATGCAAATTTGAAAAATATCTCAGATATAAACATGAGAAAGTCACTTTATGTTCTATCCATTGTGTAAAAGGGTAAGGTTAAGGAAATGGTGAAGAAATCCTCTTGGTCTGGTGGTTGGGCTACATTAAGAGATTTAGAAATAATAAAAACAGTCATTGAAGTTAGAACCGCGACCTTAGCAGCAGAACTTCTGGGGATTTCTCAACCAGCCATAAGCCGAACATTAAGTCTCATTGAATCAAGATCCGGATGTGTTCTGTTTAAAAGGGAGAAAGGTAAGTTAATCCCAAATTCAGATGCATTATCACTCTATGAAGAGATCGTTAAAATTTCAGACTCTTTTGAGAGGTTAACAAATTTTGAGTGGAATAAAGAAGAAAAGAAATCGCTGAATATCATCTCTACCCCAACAATTGCCTATTGCTTCCTCATTCCTTTAACTGCTGAATATATAAAAGAAAATCCAGATGTAAATATCAAAATTGATATTGTTACCGCATCAAAATTATTAAGTAATTTAAATGAAGGCAGAGCAGACATTGCGCTTGGTGATTCGTCTCTTAATACGGCGAGTTTCAACGTTAGTGCTTTCCCTTTAAGGAGAACAAGAATTGTCTGTGCGATGAATCGATTGAATGAATTGGCAAGTAAAGATGTTATTACTCCAGAAGATCTTAATCAAAAGAGAATGGTCGTTTTCACTAAAAGAAATATCTCAAGAACCAAACTTGATCGAGTATTAGATAAATCAGGTGTGTCATATAACGTTATTGCTGAAGTTTCTGATGCATACTCAGCGTTAGACTTTGTCAGGGCTAATACCGGTGTTTGTTTAATGCCATATTTTCCTGTATCAACGCTTAACGACCCCCAAATTATCTTCAAAGACTTTATGCCCGAAGTATTAAATGATTCGTCATTTTTTACCGTTTCAAATTTAAACTCACCACACATACAGCGCTATCTTGAATATATTCATCAAAAACAACCGGCGCCCGATAGAAACTCTGAACCACTTTAATATATAGCTTAAGGTTGCGGTGTGATTAGAAATAATCGTATCGCAACCTTAAATTTTTTAGTCTGCCCAATATTGATTCATACAACCAAAAAATGAGTAAGTATTAGCATTAGAATATATGCACTTCCAAGTTGTAGCGCATTTCTCTTAATAATATCGAATGGTGTCAACCCAACTAATCCTGCCACAGCAATAGTTACCCCAGCTATGGGAGAAAAACTCCGTCCTAAACTTCCAGAAAAATGCATCGGAATAAGAACTTTGTATACAGATACGCCCGCACCTTTAGCAACTTCGGCAGCTAATGGGGCAAACGCATTAAAGGTTGAACCGGTGCCGAGTACAATAGAGCTAAAAAACACTAAGATACTAAAAGAAAGGACAACAAGAATATGTGTATGGGTTCCGGAAGGAATAAAACTAAACAAGGTATCGATGAATCCTATTTTTATCATTCCCTGAGCAAGAACTTGAGCACAAAGTAAAATTGAAACAATCATAATAAAAGATTGCCCCATTTGATCAAAAAGACCCGCTATTTTACCGGCTGCACTTTTTATATTTAACGTACGAATAAAGTCACAGATGAAAGCGATGAAAAATGAAATAAACATTGCAGTAATGACATCCATTTTAAATCTGATACTTTCCGGAAGCCATTCTTCAACCAAACTGGAAAATATAAATAGCAAAATCATCGGGACAATTGGAAGTAAAGCAAACAGATAAGGCACTTTTTCTTCCGAAGGTGTTTGCTGATGGGCTAACAAACTATCGTCTTCTGATGTTACGGCTTCTTTTTTATCCCAGTAGGCCTGGACAAACATATGCATAACACCGATGAAGATAAAGAGGATCCATACAACAGGCACTTGTTTTTCAATAAAAAAACTAAATAAATCATAGTCCGTTATTTCGGATATCAAAATACTGCCTGTGGCAGAGGGACCATAATCAATACAAACCCCTGATGCGATAACAGCAGCTACAGACGCCTTACTACACCCAATAGAACGCAAGATAGGGTATAACGTCGACATCATCAAAAGAGCTAAACCTGACGGGCTTGAAATGAATAATGCCAAAAGTTGCATGACGATATAACACACACCGAGAAGCATATATCTTGATTTTAGTTTCCCCAGCGGCTTCACACAGATCTCAACCAGCTTCCCGGATGCACCTATATCATTCATATAGCGTGAGAAACCAGCAATAACCATAATAATCAGGCCCAGACTGGCAATATTCTTACTAAAAATACTTTTTATTTCGACAAATACATCAATAACTTTCGAACCAGAGCTCGTACTCGTTATTGCTGCTTCCGGAAAAATAAATGCAGCGATCAATAAAAGTATACATCCGCCAACTAATACCAGCGCTTGTGCATATATCTTCCTCATTATTCCCATACCAATCAATACGATAATAGTAAATGATACGGAAAGAATAAATGCCTTTTGACCGAAGCAAAAATACATAAAAGCTAAAATAGTGGGGATGCTGATTATCCATATAAACAAGGATTTTTTGATTTTTTTCATATCAGTAGACTCAGTCATTTTATATCTCACAAAGAGTTAATCATAATTATGTGAAAGAGTAAGTGTCATAATCTGACGTTCACAACCGATGCAAATTTGGTTATATTAGTATAACCATTTAATTATCAAACAAAGCATGACACCTGTCATATTTTCAATAAAAACCATTTTTCACATAAAAAACAATCAAGTGATCATTTTATTTCTTATGTGATTTTCATCACTTTATAAATGGGTATTTATATTAATATAACCAAAATCAAAAAAACAAGGTGATATGTTATGGCTAGCGTAGGAATGTTTGATTCATGTATTACTGGACATTGGTTCAATCAAAAAGCGAAAGATATCTGGTCTGATTCAAGCACAATACAAAGTTGGCTCGACGTAGAAGCGGCATTAGCATTAGCCCAGGCTGAGTTAGGAATGATTCCAAAAGCAGCTGCAGACATAATTGCAAAAAAGGCTGACGTTAATTTATTAGATGCAGATAAAATCTCTGCAGGTATTAAAGAAACCATGCATCCTTTTGTTCCTGTATTACGCCAATATGAAGCCGTTTGTGGTCCTGAGGCAGCGTCATATATTCATTGGGGCGCAACAACTCAAAATGTTTTCGATACCGGCGCGGTATTACAATTAAGAAAGACTCATAACATTATTATTTCAGATCTCGATAATGTTCTGGCTGCGATGGCAAAGCTGGCTGCTGAAACAAAAAATATCCCTCAGGCTGGCAGAACCCACGGTCAACATGCATTACCTATTACCTTTGGTTTTAAAGTGGCTGGCTGGCGAGCTGAAATCCGTCGTCATAAGTCACGTTTAATACATGCCGCTGAAGACGCATTCGTTGTCAGCATGGGGGGAGCCGTTGGTACATTCTCTGCAATGGGTGGAAATGGCCGAAATGTACAAAATAAAATGGCAGAATTACTTAACCTTAGATCCGCATCTATTCCAATCAGAGCATGTTGTGATTCATTAACCGCCTACATCAACGTTTTTGGTTTACTGGCCGCGACGGTAGAAAAAATCAGCCAGGAAGTCATATTTTTACAACGAACTGAAATTGCTGAAATTGAAGAGAGTTTCCATCATGGCAAAGTAGGCAGTTCTACTATGTCACAAAAGAGAAACCCTCAACATGCCCAAAATTTGGTTGGCGTATCACAACTACTACGCTCAAGAATAATGTTAGGTAATCAGTCGATGATAAGGATGAACGAAGGTGATGCTGCAGAAAGTAATATTCTTGATGTGTCGTTGCCAGAAGTCTCTATTTTTGCTGTATCTCTTGTTGATGGGTTGAATAAGTTAATCACCGGTTTGAATGTCTACTCTGACAATATGAAAAGGAATCTGGATTTATCGGGTGGCTTAATTCTTTCTGAAGCGGTGATGATGCAACTAGCCGAATGTATTGGACGCCCTGCCGCACATCATATTCTGTATGAAGCGGCCATGAATTCTATTGAGAAAAAACTCACCTTTGCAGAGTCAATTCATGAGGAACTGAAGAAAGCGAATGTTCCGGATACGTTAGATATTGATAGGATATTAGATCCTACCCATTACCTTGGTGAATCAATCGAGTGTGTCGATGATGAGTTAAAAAAATGAGGTTCTAACACCCAGCTCAGATAATAACGCTAACCACCATCACTCTACTTTATATATTGCAGAGTGGTATGTAGAAAACTGATTCATTAAGTCCGCATAATTGCGGACTTTCTCATTAATTACGACAAATTTACTCATCGATTTCCGACCTATCATTACTTTTAGGAAAACAACTGGCTTTTCTCCGCAGCCTGTTTCAAAAGCAGTTTTACTGCCCTGGATATCGGTTTTCGGGACTGAATAGCATTCATAATGTGGCGTATGCATTCGAGTGCATCCAGATTTAATGCAATTTGCAGAAGCGCTTCTTGTTGAGGATGAATAGACGGAAAATGCCTTCCTACACGATTGCAGTGCTGTATTGCTTCATTGAACAAAATCTCAAACTCTTTTTTACTCTTGGTTTCAGCATTATAAAGAAGATAAGAGTACGCCCATTCCACCATATGTACATCATTAGGTAAAAAACTGGGCCAATCATATTTTAATGCTTCATATAACATTGGTTCGGCAATACTGTATTTACCTGCCTGATTAAAATTGAATGCGGCTCGAATATAATAATTCATAGCCTCACCATGGTGAGAACCTTTGCTCAAGCTTTCTTGCTGCATCCGTCTGGCCGCTTCACAGAATAGAATGGCGGCATCTTCATATTCTTGTTTTTTCCAAAGGCTATAAGCTTTATCAGCGATATCTGATGTGCTGATTTCAGATTTTTTGAATAGTTTAGAAACCATAGTGAAATCATAATCAGGTAAATTCATTACTTTATTTTCCTTGTAATCAGTCCGAAGCTATCAAACAATCATTACACGAATCATGTTGAACTGTGCCAAATTTAGTACTATTACCTGACGATAAAACCCGGCCCTTTCCTTGAAATCACCAAAATGCCCTAACCAAGTTCAGGAAGAGAAAAAACCAACATGGACATGACCAACATCGCCTGCACCGAAAAATACCAAACCCAGCGAAAAGAACAGGAAGCTATCTTCACCGCAGCCCATTTTCAGGACAGCGAAGTCATTCAATTGAGCCCGGAATATCGAATTGAAAAGAATACTTACGCCCAAAACAATACTTCCGCTACTGAAAATACTCTATTAAACAGTAAAAATGAGATTATTTACCGTTATCGAAACCTTGATGACAGCGGGGATTTCTGCAAGTTAATCACTCACTCAAATGGAAATCTCTATCTCGTCTTCCGTATAGATCTTTATGGATATAGCGTTTTTAATATCACAGAAAATAAAGCGTTCCACTATATTCCTGAAGAAAATGAAACCTTCATCTGGACAGATATTCTCTATAACCCACTGAATAATATTCTTGTAGTATCGGGATGCTTCTGGGCCTGCCCTTTCAGTATTCACATTTTGAATTTCAGCCAACCAATGATTGAAACAGCATGGGTCGATATTCATAAGGAATTAGAGAATGGCTACGACAAATATGATGATATCGATTTTGCCCGCTGGGAAAATGACAACTTAATATTGAAAGCCAGTGAGATATATCAATGCGGTGAAACCAGTAAAAACCGAAACATCGAAATATCAATATCTAAACGGCAATATAGAATGTGGTTAGATGGAATAACTGACCAGTAAAGGCAGATACCAAGGACTGATAGTAATATGTTACATGCTCATTTAACCACCCAATATTTAAATAATGATGAGTTAGCTGATTTTACTCGCGTTTGTCGAATGCTTAACTGCAAGCCATTGCTTATTGAGCTAGCTCGCGGCGAGCACCAACAACAAGCAATGGCAACTGCTTATATTGATGAACTAACTCAGGCCCACAAAATATCCCGGTGCTTTAATGAATCCGGTTATGCTATTCAACGTATTAAAATAGAAGCTTCCTTGAAAGAACATACTCGTTACCCAGAAGCTCTCTATTATGAATGGCACGGAAAACTGATAGCTGAGCCATCTCCATCTCTATTAACACTATGTTTAGAGCATGGAGCTCATTTATCCCACAATGCTTTACAACACCAACCGAATAAACGTTTTATCACATTACGCCAAACAGCCAGCAGTACAGTCAAACTCAATCATTCACTATTTAACCAGCAAATTCAGACATTAGTATCCGCATTACAAAAGGGCGGCTGGCCTATTATTCAGCATCTGTATGAAATATGCCTGTATGATAGTAATGAAAAGCTCGATGCTGGTTGGCTCTCTGACATTGAAGGACCAATATATGACTAAGATTACTCCGGCAGATATTGATGATTATTCAGTAAAACATGGTATCCATCGCCATAGCGTTCTTGAACTTTTTGCTTTTGAAGCTTTTGCTCGTCGGGCTGCTCAAGTTAATCAACCATTCATGCTCAAAGGCAGCTTGATAACCCGGCAATATCTGGGACCGCAGGAACTGGAATCATCCCAACGGCAGGTTGCCGATCTGGACTGGGTGTATATAGTTCCTGTAGATACGAATAATGTTAACCACATTAGAGTAACACTGGATAACTGGATGCTGGCTGTAACAGAAACTCATATTGATGATGGCGTTCGATTTCGTAGCTTCTCTGAAAACAGATTTTGGCGCATGATCGATTATGCAATGGATGATGATTTTCCCACAGTAAACACCGACTTATTAGTGTGGATTGGTGGTGAAGAATTTGAGTTTTCTCTTGATGTTAGCCTGAATTTGAAAATCGATCCTCCCCCGGTGCCTTTGCTATATAAACCAGTTTCAGGTGAACCTTTTCACTTATCTTATACCGTGCCGTTATCCCTTCAAATCGCATGGAAACTGCACCAAACTATTGTTCGTCCACGTTTTAAAGATTTACTCGACCTGATTTGGCTACTGAGAAACAATCAAATTGATATTGCCGCAGTTTGGCGTGCATTATGGGATGAATGCCAACATGATAAGGCTGATATTAATCTGCTAAAGCTTTTACTTGATGTCGACGATCCTAAAGCCCCGGGATTAAGCCGTCACCCACTGTACACAAGAAAAATAAAAGGCTATCGCGGAGCACTTATTAATCCCGATTCATTGGATGAAGCATGGCAATCTTGGCGGCATTCCAGTGTCGGGGGTTACAGAAATAATTTAGCCAGTGCACAGACAACGGTTCATCACGTTGATCTTCTACCGGATAATGTTTATGACGTTTTGAAAGACATAGCCCATGAGTTACACCAATCAGGCCTGGCGTCACTGATTGCAGCAATTGGAGTACCGCGTGTTGATAAATCCTGGAGAAACATCTGCAGCAGAATATTTAAGAATAATACTACATCATCTTAGTTCTTAAAGGTGGTTTCAGAATTTCTTAATTTATTTCAAACAAATAGAGAGGAGAGAACGATAAACTTCCATCACCTTTCTGATAAAAATTCTGTCCCAGACAAAAACCCTCTTTGGTTAATGCTTTTTAATTGCTCCACAATATCTATATTAACTTTTCAACCCATTGTGTTAATTTATTTCTTCGGAGTAATTCAAGAGATAAGAGTAAATTTGAAAAACAAAATAAAGCTCTTTGCAGTGAGCTTAACTCAGCTACCTAGTCTATTTATGTTGGTATTATTTCTTGCCGCCTGTAACCCACAATCGGCTGAAAAGACTCATCATTTTCTTGTGTTATGCAGGGATGGGCAACTTAGCGATATTAAAGAGGCGCTGGCAACAGGCATTGACGTTAACGCATCGTCGAAAGAAGGAATTACGGCCCTGATGGTCGCGGCAGATCAAAAACGTCAGGACGTAGTTGAATTGCTGTTAGCCCATCAGGCTAATCCCATGGATAAGACCCGCTTAGGCATAACACCTCTAATGTTTGCCGGAAGTTTCTCAGAAAATCCTCAGATAGTGAAACTATTAATTGATGCCGGTAGCGATGTTAACGCAAAAGATAATGAGAACAACACGCCGCTAATGATTTTAGCCGGAAAACCTTTTGCGGTTTATAAGGACAGCTCGACTATTTCCGATTTAGAAATTCCCGCCCCTCAACCCGAACACTATCAGAACACAAAAAATGAAAGTTCCGACAGCCAACGTACAAATACACCAATCGCAAGCAAAACGGAAAAACTGGAATCAGCCAGATGGCTATTAAACGCCGGTGCGGAAGTTAATGCTAAAAATAAAGAGGGCATGACGCCTTTAATGTACGCGTCTCGAAAAGCAATTCGGCAGCCAACAGATTTATTATCATTATTGATCGATGCAGGGGCTGAGGTTAACGCTCAGAATAATAGCGGAATGACCGCATTAAGCCAGACTGCTATGTCAGATAATCCCGCCATGACCAAACTGTTGTTGGATAACGGTGCCAGTGTAGATCTCCGTGATACAAGCGGCATGACACCGCTGATGTATGCTGCGCAATACAGTACGCCTGAAACTATCGACATATTGATTAATAGTGGCGCTGATATTAATGCACAATCTAAGTTATCTGATGACTCAAATACGCCTCTGATATGGGCAGTAAAAGAGAGAAAACTGGATAACGTTAAAGCACTGTTAAAACACAACCCTGATATGACGATAAGAAATGCTGATAAATATACGGCGATTTCGTTAAGCAAAGGTGAGATACGAGAATATTTAATTCAACGCAATGGTGCAACTGTCGGACAAGAGGTGGCCATGGCTGAAACCGAATTGAATAGTTGCATTGATGAGATGATGAATCGTGTCTTAACGCTCATGCTTAACAATAAGCTTCAGGGGAACAAGGATGGTATATCCTATTATCATGATGAGAAAGAGTGCGGGCCCTTCGGACGACTCTCGTTGTTTAATTACAAGAATGGGACAATCCCTAAAATAACCTTTACTGATAATATGCTGATTAACCTTAGTTATTCTAACCGGTCGTTACAATGTGAAATTATTGAAAACATAGGTCATTGTAAAATTGCCGATGGCGCTAAATAAGCTTAGCCCTGACGCAATAGTTTTTGGCCTGGCAGCATAAAACTGTCGTTATCGACATCCATTATTTAATAATAAATCTGCGAGATTACGCCTAACCCCGCAGATTTAATGAAACAGCTTATTCAAAAAAAGTCACTAATACTTTTGAAGATATATTTTTATCCGTTGCCGTAATTAATGCCTGCTCGACATTCTGGTAAGGAAATTCATTTGAAATAAGAGGACGTGGATTAATAATCCCTTTTTCAAGCCATTTAACCGCGGTCGAAAACTCATTAATAAACCGGAAGGATCCCTTCCAGTTAATTTCTTTAGCTAACATCTGCGCCACAGGATACTCAACAGGGCTGGCTCCCATACCAACTTGCACTACGCTGCCATTAGCCCGCGTGACCAATACGGTTGAAGCAATCGCTGATGACGCACCGCACGCTTCGAAAGTGACATCAAAATAGCCCTTATTTTTGGAGAACTCCTCAAAAATGGCTTTATCTGTCGGGCTAACAGCGCGATCGGCTCCCATCTGTAATGCAATTTTTTGGCCGCGTTCACTAATGTCAGAGGCAACAACTTCTACTGCACCAGCCGCTTTTGCGGCGGCGATAATTAACCCGCCAATTGGCCCTGCTCCCATCACTAATACTTTTTTACCAACCAGATTACCGGCAATGTTTATGGCATGAATTGCCACTGCTGTAGGTTCAGAGAATGCCATCACTTGTGCTGGAATACTTTCGTCATAAGGAAAGCACTGCTGTTCTGAAACAACAACATACTCAGAGAATCCACCATGAACATGAGGATTAAACTGCGCACTTCCCATAAAACGCATATTAGGACATTGGTTCTGCTTGCCTTCCAGACAAAACTCGCACTGATTACAAGGCTGTGATGGATTGACTGCAACCTTCTGCCCTACTTTCAAGTTTGAATTTTTTGGCGCTTTATGAATTTTACCGGCAAATTCATGACCGATAACCATAGGATGTTTTAATACTGACAGCCCTGCATGACCTTCCTGATAATAGTGGATGTCTGAACCACAAATACCACCCGCCTCAACTTTGACGACAACTTGCTCGTCCGTATATTCTAAAACTCGCTCATCAATACGAATGTCTTTCTTCGCGTGGGCAAAACATGCTTTACATGACAATTGATTGCTGCTCATGTCGTACTCCTGGCCACATATACCTGAAAATAGATTACAAAACGGCTAACCAACCACCATCAACATAAATTACCTGACCATTGATATAGTCAGAGGCTTGGGAGGAGAGAAAAATAGCGGTACCAATTAACTCTTCAGGCTTACCCCAACGCTTAGCCGGATTGCTATTTTTTACCCAGGTATCAAACTCTTTGTTTTGAATTAATGCTTCATTCATATCAGTCAAAATATAACCGGGTCCAATCGCATTCGCTTGAATGTTAAATTCACCCCATTCCGCTGACATAGCTCTGGTCAGCATTTTAATGCCGCCTTTTGCGGCGGTATAAGGTGCCACTGTCGGTCTTGCCTGTTCGCTGGTTAGCGAGCAAATATTAATAAACTTACCGCCGCTATTACGTTTTACCATCCGGTTAGCGGCTTCCCGTGAAACTAAATAGGTGCCGGTTAAATGAATATCAATCACCCTTTGCCAGTCTTTAAGCTGTAATTCCAATAATGGCTGACGGTGCTGAATACCTGCGTTATTAATAACAATGTCAATCTCAATGCCTTCTTTGTCCATTTGATTAAAAGCATCAACTATCTGCTCTTCTTTAGAGACATCGATAACATAGCCCCTCGCCTGATAGCCCTTAGCTTTTAATTTATTGACCGCTTCTTGCAATGTTTCTTCTCTGATATCACTCAGTACAATCGACGCTCCCGCAGAAGCTAATCCTTCAGCATAAGAGAAACCCAATCCACGAGCAGAGCCCGTAATCAGGGCGGTTTTACCTGTCAGATCAAATAATTTATTCATATCGTTACCTTGTTCATTGTATAATGACGACCGTATTGTGCGAATGGATACGTCATACAATATGTTGTATGACAACATACAATTGCGATATACAATGCAGAGGTGAAATAAAAAAGACAATCAGCAAAAGAATTATTTGTGATCTATATTGCAAATTACACTGATAATCTTTTTAAAATGAAGAGGTGACTTCCAGCTCTATTGGACTGATAAACAAGATAATTTATTGAATCCAATAATATATTTATGCGGTTAGGAAAACGACTATTATGAATATTGAATCTATCCCTAAAAATAACATTGCCGATGCGGTTTATAAGCAAATGTTAAATAAAATTTTGGACGGAAGCTGGAAAGAGAACGAGCGTTTACCCTCTGAATTTGAACTCTCCACGATGTTTAACGTTAGCCGAACAAGCACCAGAAGCGCAGTACAGAAGCTACGTGACCGGGGAATCATTTACACCAAACATGGTAAAGGTTCATTCGTATCGGCTGATATTGATAAAGAAAGAATATCTAATTCTCAAAAACCGATAATGCATCTAAGCCAGGAAGAGTTCATGGATATGATGGTCTTTCGGCAAACCGTTGAATTTAAGTGTATAGAGCTGGCCGCAGAGAATGCTAACGAAGAGGATATTAAAGCGATTGAAGATGCTTTAAATCGCATGCTGGTCAATAAAAATAATTATAAGAAATACTCCCAGGCCGATCTGGACTTTCACATCGCAGTAATCAAAGCCTCCCATAATAAAATATTTATTCATATTATCAATGATATAAAAAACGTTTACTACTTCTATCTGGAAGAGTTAAACCGTGTCTTAGGCATTACGCTTGAAAGTATTGAAGCACACATAAAAGTGTTTATGGCGATCAAAGAACATGATGTTGATACGGCTAAAACATCGTTAAATGACGCCATGAAAAACAATATTGAAGCGATCAATAAAGTCGTTCCATAACATTATTTCAAAATAACAGACTTGCTTTATTCATTAAATCAGTGTTATTTTCATTTCGCGAATAGGTACGATGTCATACAACAAGTGAAGTGAAGTAATATTTCTGGAGATCTTAATGATTAAAGTAACTAATGTTAAAACGATTTTAACAGCTCCCGGTGGTATTGATCTTGTTGTAGTAAAAGTAGAAACCAATCAGGACGGACTATACGGCTTAGGCTGCGCAACGTTTACCCAACGTATATTTGCAGTTGAAGCAGCCATTAATGATTACATGAAGCCATTTCTGATTGGCAAGGATCCGCGTCGTATTGAAGACATTTGGCAGTCCGCGGTAGTAAGTGGCTATTGGCGCAATGGCCCCGTTATGAATAACGCCGTTTCTGCCATTGATATGGCTCTTTGGGATATCAAAGGGAAAATGGCCAACATGCCGGTTTACGAATTGTTGGGTGGAAAATGCCGCGATGGTATTCCTTTATATCGCCACTGTGATGGTGGTGATGCCGTGGCCGCTGAAGACAATATTCGTGCAGCAATGGAAGAAGGCTATCAGCACGTCCGATGCCAGATGGGTATGTATGGCGGTGCCGGAACAGAAGATTTAAAGCTGATTGCAACTCAACTTGATAAAGCGCGAGATTTAAACCCTAAACGTTCCCCCAGAACTAAAACAGCTGGAATTTATTTCGATCCGGAAGCCTATGCCCGCAGTATTCCCAAGTTTTTCGATCACTTACGCAACAAAATTGGCTTTAACGTTGAGTTTATTCATGATGTTCATGAGCGAATCCAACCTGTTGCTGCAATGCAAATGGCTAAAGACCTCGAAGAGTATCGGTTGTTCTATTTAGAAGATCCGGTAGCGCCTGAGAATGTTGATTTCCTGAAAGTTATGCGCCAACAGACATCAACACCAATTGCAATGGGCGAGCTCTTTGTTCATGTTGCAGAATATAAGCACCTGATAACAAATCATCTCATTGATTTTATTCGCTGTCATATCAGTATGATAGGTGGAATTACCCCTGCCAAAAAGTTAGCCACTCTGTGTGAATATCACGGCGTGCGCACAGCATGGCATGGTCCTGGTGATATATCTCCCGTTGGTGTTGTCGCTAACATGCATATTGATATGAGCACCACTAATTTTGGTATTCAAGAATATACGCCAATGAATGAGGCATTAAGAGACGTTTTCCCTGGCTGTCCTGAGATCGATCGGGGTTATGCATATCTTAATGATAAACCTGGACTTGGCATCGATATTGATGAAGAAAAGGCAAAAAAATACCCCGTTGAAGGTGGTTTACCCTCCTGGACTAATGCGCGCTTGCCTGATGGCACGGCAGCACGTCCGTAGGAAGGTCTAATTACATAATATGACGGAGTGGTTAGTTTATGGCCTTCTTCTTACAAATATCCATTGATGAAGAAAATGGTTTGGTAAATTCGATTGTATATACAACCATTAATAAACTAACCCTTTGACTAACCAATATTTTGGGTTCCATGAACTTAAATAAAATAATTAATGGTGGAAAATATGAGTCAAACAGAAAATGGAGTTGAAAGAAATACCAGTGACTTGATTAGAGCTGCAATGTCCGGTTGGCTAGGCACTGCATTAGAATTTATGGATTTCCAATTATACTCTTTAGGGGCCGCATTAGTATTCCATCACATTTTCTTTCCAGAGCAATCGGCCGCCATGGCGTTAATATTAGCCATGGGTACTTATGGTGCAGGTTATGTTGCCCGTATCGTCGGTGCATTCATTTTTGGCCGAATGGGGGACAGAATTGGCAGAAAGCAGGTCTTGTTTATTACCATCACCATGATGGGGCTATGCACTACATTAATCGGCGTCCTTCCCACTTATGCTCAGGTAGGTATTCTTGCACCTATCTTGTTGGTTGCTCTTCGAATTGTTCAGGGCTTAGGCGCAGGTGCAGAAATATCAGGTGCCAGAACCATGCTGGCCGAATATGCACCCAAAGGTAAAAAGGGCATTATCGCCTCCTTAGTTGCTCTGGGAACCAACTGCGGCACATTAAGTGCAACGGCTATTTGGGCCATCATCTTCTTCGCAGTAGATAATGAAACTTTATTAGCATGGGCCTGGCGGATTCCTTTTTTAGCCAGTGCGGTAGTCATGATATTTGCCATTTGGCTACGTTTGAACCTTAAAGAAAGCCCGGTTTTTGAAAATGCAAATGATGATGAAAAACCTGTCGGTAAAACGTCATTTATTGATATTGCTAAAGGAAAATCATTTTGGTTAGCCATGGGCTTACGCTTTGGTCAGGCAGGTAATTCAGGTCTGATCCAAACGTTTTTAGCCGGCTACATGGTGCAAACTTTGTTATTTAATAAAGCCATTCCAACAGACGCCATGCTGATTAGCTCCGCAATTGGTTTTATTACCATTCCATTTGCCGGCTGGCTATCTGACAAATGGGGAAGACGACCGGTTTACCTGGTCTTGAATACGGCATCGATATTTTTAGCCTTCCCGATGATTTCCATCATTGTTGATAAAAGCTATAACCCCGGCACAATTATGCTGTGCATCATCATTATTCATAATGTTGCCGTATTAGGTCAGGCGGCTATTGAAGCGATTTCAATGGCAGAAATGTTTGGTTCACGCGATCGGTTTACTCAAATGGCAGTAGCCAATGAGATTGGTGGGTTACTCGCCGTTGGGTTAGGACCACTTATTGCAGGAATACTCTGTAATTGGACTGATTCATGGTGGCCAATTGCCATTATGATCGTGTGCTATTCAGTCGTTGGATTATTCTCTGCTATCTGCATGCCAGAAATCAGAGATCGGGATTTAAGCGACCCCAGAAATGCTACAGACGTTTAAATTAGCCTGACAATTTATCTCTGTTTGTTTGAATAAAAAATCCTATTGTTTGATTTATCGGAACGGTAGGATTTTTTAATTCCTCATATTTTTCTTCTGTAAAAACTTCATATATGGATGATATCAATATGGTTTTCCTTTAACCTTATTAATCATTATCCTTTAGCCTTTGCCAGAACCTTGTCGGAATCCCTTTAAGTACATGCCGTTCAAACAACCGCTGCTCAATCTGCTTAACTTCCCGGTCGTCAGTCCGATAAATAACCATATTATTGTTTAGAGACAATCCAAATCCCGTTCCTTCAGGCATCACTAAAGTGCGTCCATATATCCGACTTAAGGCCAGATAAATCGTGCCTTCCCCATCCCCTTGCTCATGAAGTTTCACGTCTTCAGCGTAAAAATGACATTCATTGCCCCAGTTACGATTGACCTTCAACAGGTAACGTCCATTGGGGATGGTCAGGCCATAAGATTGAGTGATATCGAAGTAATCCACATAAACTTGCCCTTCGGCGTCAAATTCAGGATGAATGCTGCCCTTCACCACCGCAATAATCTCTTTACTGCCGATGGGATGACTCAGCATATTAGCTAAATCTGGTGAGGTATCATCACAGTTAGCCCATGCGCCAGAACAGATAAATATTAATAAAAGAAATAGTCCTGTTTTCATTACGATTCCCTTCGAACCTCTATCAATAATATGAACAAAATACAGGCTACCCTAACCAACCCAATAAACTAAAGCCCAATAAAACAAAAAGCCCGCATTTCTGCAGACTTTTTCGCTATCAATATTCAGTTAAGAATCAGATATTCAATGGTCATCAGGGCCGTTTTCGCCCGGTAAACAGGCTAACAATAAACAGGATAATCCCGACAACAAATACGATTTTCGCTGCTGAGGCGGCAGTACCCGCCAGGGTGCCAAAACCTAATGCGGCAGCAATCAGCGCGATCACCAAAAAGATAATTCCCCAACGAAACATAACCAGCTCCTTACTCATTAATTGCAATGAAATTAGATAAACTAATAGTTAGGGGGAGACATTGTGACGCTCTTTAATTAACTAAGAGCCGTTCAATCAGGGTTTAATCACCAAATCATTTTTAACGCTGGTCACACCTTCAACTTTACCAACCAGTTGAACCACTTGTTCAGCTTGTGCTTTGCTGGCGACATTACCGGTCAGATAGACCATGCTGTTAATGGTTTCTACCGAGATTTCGGTACTTTTAATATCTTTAGCATCCAGTAATGCAGTTTTAACTTTTGCAGTGATGGCACTATCGCCCATATAAAGGTCAGCTTTCTTTGCTGAGTGCTCAATTTTATCACCGGCATCGCTGGCTGCAGACTTAGCCTTATCTACAACGCTTTCTTCAGCAAATACGCTACCACTTAATAACACTGAACCTAATACAGCAGCAGTCATGACTTTTACTAATTGAGTATTCTTCATTACGCTTTCCTTCTTGTTGACAAAATATTTAACCATATAGCTAACACTATATTCATTAAGTATAGACCATCAGCGAAAAGTATGATGAATTCACAACAAATTAGATTAAACAGCTAAGAAAATTAGAATTAAACCTATAAACATTGAGGTTATTAGAAGGGAAATCGAATATTTCAATGTATCATTGTGCTGAAGATATTCATTCATAATGACATTATTAACCAATATTCATTTAGCCATAAAACCATTCATTCTGTTTCACTGATAAAACTGACTTCTGCACCCAAAAAGCATAAGACCCCAAAGGGACTTTGAACAGTAACCATCAAAAATGGGGTAGAAATTACTCTCTACCCCATTTTTATCTGACTATAAATTTACTTCACCCTGAGTTACTTCGGTGAAGTAACGCCCACAATCCGAATGTTATAGATAATGGTAGATCCCGGTGGAATTAGCGGAGCCAGTCCCCGATCGCCATAGGCTAACTCTGGCGGCACCACCAGTGTCATACTGCCATGATCGCGCAACCGGGCCAGTGCAGCTTTAAATACCGGAGGATATTTGGCCAACGGTTGAGTCACATAGCGACGTTGAACATCCATATCTTCGATCACCGTACCATCGACCAGACTCTCTTTTACTGAAATCATGATATTGGCATTATCAGGGATCTTATTATCCCCACCATATTCAGTGCGGTAGTAAAAACCCGTTGGATCTTTATTCACCTGAGGTTTTGCCGCGAACTCTTTTTGATACTGCTTACCGCTTTTTTCTGCCTCTTGTTTTTTCGCCAGCATATTGCGGCGGATGGTATCACTGACTTTATTCAGGCTATCCATCAGAACACCACGGTCTACCTGTAGCTGCTGTTTCACCGTATCGACCAGACCCAGCAATGCCCAGTTAGTATTAACACTCAGCCCCAACTCAGCATTTTCTGTCAGTGAATCCTGAACCTTATCACCCAGCTGCATACCTAGTGCATAAGCAATGATCTCATCATCCTTTTTAGGAACCGTTGGCTTATCACCGGAAGCTTTTGCTTCCACAGATTCAGGCGCTGAAGCCGTTTGTTTTTCCTGCAATGCCTTCAACTGAGCCTGAGCTGTCTTTAACGCATTTTCTAAGTCAGCGACCTGCTTATCTGGCGTTCCTTCAGGTTTACTGACTGCACTACTGGCCAATGGCTGTTGAGCCGTAAGCTGCTTATTAAACAAAGCCAGCAGCTCTTGTCCGGCGACTTGCTGTTTAACCAGCGCATCCGCACGACTCTTCTGCTGCTCATGTTGCGATTTTTCTTCAGCCAATTGCGCTTTTAGTGTTTCAATTTCCTGAACGGACTGGGTTGCTGCCAATTGCTGCTTAGACGGTTCTCCGGTATTTAACGCTGGTGTCATCTTCGCTTCTGCCAACTGTTTTTCCAGAGTGGTAATCTTTTGTTGTTGCTCGCTGGCTAATGCCTGCTGTTTGGCTAGCTCTCCGGCACTATTTTGTAGTTTCTCACGTTGTGCTTTCTCGTCTGCCAGCTGCTTTTCCAAATCGGTGATTTGCTTTAGTTGTCCTGCCAGTACTGTTTGTTGCTGCTTTTGCTCCTCATTACCGCTGGACTGTAACTTCTCGCGCAGTGCTTTCTCTTCGGTCAGCTGCTTTTCCAGATCGGTAATTTGCTTCAGTTGCGCCGCAAATGCCGTTTGCTGTTTTTTCTGCTCTTCACTGCTATTACCTTGCAGTATTTCCCGTTGAGCTTTTTCTCCCGTCAGCTGTTTTTCCAGTGCAGCAATCTTCGCTACTTGGGCAACAGCAGCAGCCTGTTGTTTCTTTTGCTCTTCGGTACTGACGCTTTGCAACTTCTCACGTTGTGTTTTTTCTTCAGCAAGTTGCTTTTCCAGCGCGGCGATCTGCTTCACCTGAGCGGCGGAAGCGGTTTGCTGCTTTTTCAGCTCTTCGGCACTGTTACCCTGCAGTTTTTCCTGCTGTGCTTTGGATTCAGCCAGCTGTTTTTCCAGCGCGGCGATCTGTTTCACCTGAGTGGCGGAAGCGGTTTGCTGCTTTTTCAGCTCTTCCGCGTTGCTGCCCTGTAATTTTTCCTGCTGTGCTTTGGATTCAGCCAGCTGTTTTTCCAGCGCCGCGATTTGCTTCACCTGAGTGGCGGCGGCGGTTTGCTGCTTTTTCAGCTCTTCGGCGCTGCTGCCCTGCAGTTTGTCATGCTGTGCTTTGGATTCAGCCAGCTGTTTTTCCAGCGCGGCGATTTGTTTAGCCTGTACTGCTGAGGCTGCCAATTGTTTCTTCAACTCTTCGGCACTGTTATCCAGCTGCTTTTCATTTCGGGCTTTCAACTCAGCCAGTTGTTTCTCCAGTGCAGCAATTTGAGTTATCTGTGCACCTGAAGCGGATAACAGCTTCTTCTGTTCTTCGGTTTTATTGCTCTGTAATTTTTCATTCTGAGTTTTCAATTCTGTCAGCTGTTTGGTAAGAGCATAAATCTGGGCTTGTTTTTGTTCCCGCTGTTTTTTTTCTGTATCTGCCGTTTTTTGTAATGTCTGCAAGCGAGATTCCGCATCAGACAATTGCGATCTCAATGTAGTTAACTGCTGATTAAGTTTACTATCCTGCTGAGTAGCGCCATCCCCATCAGATACCGGGCGTTTGGCTTTAGCTAATTTTAACTCTGACTCAAGGGATGAGATCTTTCTTTCAAGGTCAGCGACCTGTTTAGCAGAATTAGCCTGATGCTGTCGCAAACGTTGTAGCTCGCTTTGGCTTTTGGAGGATATCTTGGTGGACTCTTCCGAAGGTGTCGCTCTCTTCTCCGGATTGGACTTGCTATTTGGGGATTCTGTCTCAGAAGAAGGCGTTGATGTTTGGCTATGAGAAGCCCCACCTTTAACCCTTACCCCTATAATGCCTTCATCCAATGAAGCCGCATTAACAGGCAAAACTAAAGGTAAAATTAGAGCGAAAAAAAATCTATAACGACTCTTATTATTACATTCCATCATTCCCTCAACATACCCATCTTAGAGACACCCGCATATATAATCGCCGTATAATAAGTAAAAAATCGATTGATTAACAGATGTATACCTTAAAATAAAGCATAAGAATCAACTCAATTATACTTCATAAACATTGATACGTTTTCACTACCCGCTTAATAACAAACAACTATTCTAACTTGCAAAGCATAGCCATTTAATTTCAATTTGTTATAAACTTTTATTCGTATTTTAATTAGAGAGGCTAAATAGCAAATCATAATATTTTCTCGATACTTGACGTTATCATTTAAAAATAAATTATTACTATGAAAAACAACAATATATTAATTATAAAATCACTTATAAAATAACAAAATAAAAACACTTCAAATAGTACTGTTGATACTGGGGTTACTTTTACTATGTTTAATCTATATTCTAATTTTATATTCAAAAATAGCTTACCGTTACTTTTAGTTACTTCTAATATTCTATATACATGCTTAATCTAATTAACTTTTCTCGAGTAGTAAAATCCTAACGCTGTATAACTATTTAAATAATAACCGATTTAAGATTCTATCTATTGACAGGTGAAGGTATTCGGCAATACTGGCTACCATAATAAACGGAAAATACCGGTCCACAGGTCTACCTGTAACAGGCCGCCTGTTTATTAAGTAACGACGTTTATGCTCCGTCAGATACCGCAACCTGATTCTTTCCTGCTTGCTTGGCGCGATACAACTGCTGGTCTGCTGTTTTATAGATTTGTTCTGCCGTTAATGGGTTGCCCGATAAAAACATGGCTACACCAATACTGATAGTCACCGGAACATGCTGACCGTCGGAGCTAATAAACTGATAGCTATCAACCTGCTGGCAAATATTCTTCGCCCGGCCTACGGCTTCCTGAACCGTGATATTAGGGAAAAGCAAACCAAACTCATCACCACCCAGTCGGCCAATAATATCACCGGACCGTATCTGACCTTTCAGCATACGTACCAGTTCTATCAGCACCTTATCCCCCATATCGTGGCCATATTGGTCGTTAATACTTTTGAATGAGTCAATATCCATCATCATCATGGCAAATGACGAATGTTGATAGCGGGTGATTTTATGAACCCGCTGCACCTCTTCAAAAAAATGGCGGCGATTGATAGAGTCAGTAAGCACATCACTTTCAGCAATCGTCTCAATGGTTTGGAAAGTTTCGCCACGGATCCGTTCGCCAATAAACCCCCAAAACAGTGCAAGTATCAATGCGCCTACCATATTAATCATCGCTGCCGGGGTATAAGCAAACTCTGGCCAACTTTTCAGGTGAAGCAAAACTATGGCAACAATGGTTAAGCCATATCCCAGTCCAAACAACGTTCCATGACGGCGGCCCAACAATAAAAAAGCGAATCCGGGAGGAATGATCAAAAAAGCGCTTATTTGCGATCTCCCCTGAAACAGCCAGAACAGCGAGACCACCAGTATTGAAGGTAATAAAACGGTAATCCACAACGTCTGATTCAGGTTGCCACGAAACCATAAATCAACCAACGACAGTAAGCACAACGCAATGCAGATAATGTTAAACAATGCACCCAAAGGCAAATCGCTAATAAAAAGATGAATGGGGATAAAGATTAAGGCCCCGGTGATGGTACAAGCATGGGTGCCAATAATATGACGAGTTCTTCTTTCATCATCCAGGCAACTGAATGAAGTCGGGTATTCAATTCGGCTAGAGAATCGTTTAGCAATTCTGATGATGAGTTCTATCATGGTCACGTTATCTGTAAGAGATGGATATAATCAGGTCTACGGGCAACGTCACTCATCCTTAAGACGCTTTATCATCGTAAGTGTAGCGTCAAAAGATCAAAAAAGCATTTCAATGCAATGAACTAGCGTTAAACATCACAATAGTACTGACTGACAAATGCACCTCTCAAAGACAAATGCACCTCTCAAAGAAAAAATACAGCACCCACTCATCAATACCAGAGAGCTACGCCTGACATCAATCCAACATTAGTTCGCGACAACATCCCCGATTATTGATTCTCATCTCCCTGCTATCTGATGATTATGCTAATCTTTCGGCATTGATACCAACAAGGGTTAGCGGACTGTGAGCAGCAAATCAGAAGGGAAATCATCCGGACGCGCGACGATTAGCGATGTCGCCAAAACAGCTAAAACGGGTAAAACCAGCATCTCCCGCTATCTGAATGGTGAACAACATCTGCTTTCTGACCATCTCAGACAACGAATTGAAGATGCCATTCGTCAGCTAAACTATCGTCCCAGCCAAATGGCCCGCAGCCTGAAAGGCGGGCAAAGCCAGCTAATCGGTCTGATTATTGCTGATATCACCAATCCCTATTCAGTAAATGTACTGAGAGGTATCGAAGCTGCCTGCCGTGCCAATAACTACACATTATTGATGTGTAACACTAATAATGAAGTCGATCAGGAAGAGCATTATCTCCAACTGTTAAACAGCTATCAGGTAGATGGCATCGTGGTTAACGCCGTGGGTATGCGGGAGGAAGCGCTGAATAAGATGCAGCAATCGCTGCTGCCAATGGTGCTGATCGACCGTAAGATCCCCGATTTCGCCTGTGATGCCGTAGGGCTCGATAATATCCAGGCGGGTACTCAGGTTACGGAACATCTGCTACAACAGGGTTTTGAAGCCATTTTGTTTGTCAGTGAGCCTTTCGGTCTGGTGAATACCCGCCTGGAGCGTTTACAAGGCTTCAGGCAGGCGATGGAGCTACATCAGGGTGCTGTAGCTGAACATGCCGAAGTTACGCTGGAAGATGTCGCAGGTCTGGAAACTATTCTGCGAGAATTTAACCATAAATATCGTGGCATGCGTAAAGCGGTGATCTCGGTCAACGGCGCATTAACACTGCAAATTGCCAGAGCATTGCGCCACATTGGCCTCCAGTGGGGTAGCGATATTGGCCTGTTAGGTTTTGACGAACTGGAATGGGCCGAACTGGCTGGCGTAGGTATCACCACGCTAAAACAACCCACCTATCAAATCGGTTATGCCGCGCTGGAACAGGTGCTTAAACGCATTCAGGGAGATGACCAGCCGGTGCAAGATCAACAATTCCACGGTGAGCTGATTATTCGGGGCTCAACCACCCACTGATTAAAAAATATACGTGACTGAGATCATAAATTTGATCTCTGGTTCTTTTTTATGGAACCGATTCCATTTAGTCTGCCAGCATGATGAATCATTCATCACAAGGAGACAAAATGAACAGACAAGTGATGGTGGTTACCGCCGCTTATGGCAGGGATAAAGTCGCAGAACTCGGCGGCCAGCGTGCCTTACTGCCGGTAATCGCTCAATCAGGCGCTGACGGCGTTGAAATTCGCCGGGAGTTATTTATCACATCGGAATTACAACAGCTTACTGAGTTAGGCGACGAAATTTGTAGCCATAATTTAGTGACCTTCTACTCTGTACCGGAAGGCCTTTTTGACCGTCAGGGGCAGATTAATCCCAACCTGATTCAACGTTTCAGTGAAGCAGAACAGCTTAACGCCCGATTAATTAAATTTTCCCTTGGTCACTACCAACCGGGCAGCAACCTTTCTGACCTGCGTATCTTTCTCTCATCCCACCCGATTCAACTGGTGGTAGAGAATGATCAGACCGCAGACTGTGGAATTCTGGCTCCTGTAGCGGCCTTCTTTGATGATATTACCGCTCAGCAGTTACCCATTAAAATGACCTTTGATATGGCTAACTGGCACTGGGTTAATCAGTCGCCACAACAGGCTGCAGAACGGCTGGCTCATTATGTCGGTTACATTCACGTTAAAGCCGCCACACACACCAACAATAGCTGGCAGGCTGTGGCACTGGATCAATCTGACGGTTCCTGGTCTGGTTTGATTCAGCAGCTGCCTGCCAATGCCCCGAGAGGCATTGAATTTCCACTGGAAGGTGACGATTTGCTGGCTGTCACCCGTCATTATGTCGATATCGTCAGAAAGGATTAGGTGCTTATGTCGAATATTACTACTTTTCCCGCCGCTCCCCTGGATGTCGTCACTCTGGGTGAAGCCATGGCCATGTTTGTCGCCACTCAAACCGGTGATTTAGTGGATGTGGAAACCTTCACTAAACGCATTGCTGGTGCTGAACTTAATGTCTCGATTGGTCTTGCGCGTCTGGGTCTGAAAGTTGGTTGGGTTAGCCGGGTTGGCAATGATGCATTTGGTCGTTTTACCCTGCAACAGCTGAAAAAAGAAGGTGTAGACCACCGTCAGGTTACCACCGACTGCCGTTATCCAACCGGTTTTCAGCTTAAATCTAAGGCCGAAAATGGAACCGATCCCATTGTAGACTATTTCCGTAAAGGCTCAGCGGCCAGCCATTTATCCATTGAGGATTTTAACCCTGACTACTTTTCCAGCGCCCGTCATCTGCATCTGAGCGGCGTGGCCGCTGCTATCTCCACCAGCTCACTGGAACTCAGTCGTTATGCAGCACAACAGATGCGGGCGATGGGAAAAACCATCTCTTTCGACCCAAACCTGCGTCCAACTTTATGGTCCAGCCAGCAGGAGATGACCCATCAGTTAAATCAGTTGGCCTTTATGGCAGACCTGGTACTACCTGGCCTGAAAGAGGGACAAATTCTCACCGGTAAAACATCACCGGAAGAGATTGCAGACTTCTATCTGGGTCAGGGCGTCAAAGCGGTAGTGATTAAAACCGGCGCTGACGGTGCCTGGTTTAAATCCGCTGACGGCAACAAAGCAACCATTCCGGCGGTTAAAGTAGAAAAAGTGATTGATACCGTCGGTGCAGGTGATGGCTTTGCCGTTGGTGTTATCAGCGCCCTGCTGGAAGGAAAAACGCTGTCTCAGGCAGTGGTTCGCGGTAACAAAATTGGTTCATTAGCGATACAAGCCATTGGCGACAGCGAAGGTTTACCAACCCGAGCTGCGCTGGGCGAAGAATAACAATAACGTTGTATCTCACCTCCGGATTTAACTACCGGAAGATGAATACAGTTAGCTTAATTACGAATTTGCAAAGGATGTGTCTATGAGTACGAAAAAACTCTCCAGCAAGCGCTGGTGGTACATCATGCCGATTGTGTTTATTACTTACAGTCTGGCATATCTCGACAGAGCAAACTTTAGCTTCGCTTCTGCCGCAGGAATCAACGAAGACCTTGGCATCCCCAAAGGGATGTCCTCTCTGTTAGGTGCTCTGTTCTTTCTTGGCTACTTCTTTTTCCAGATCCCTGGCGCTATCTACGCCGAGCGCCGCAGCGTTAAACGCCTGATCTTCTGGTGTCTGATTCTGTGGGGCGGCTGCGCTACCTTAACCGGCCTGGTGAGTAATATCCCTATGCTGGTAGGTATCCGCTTTATGCTGGGGGTGGTGGAAGCTGCCGTTATGCCAGCCATGCTTATCTATATCAGTAACTGGTTTACCAAATCAGAACGATCCCGGGCCAATACCTTCCTGATATTAGGTAATCCGGTGACGGTGCTCTGGATGTCCATTGTTTCCGGTTATCTGATTCATGCTTACGGCTGGCGTGAAATGTTTATCATCGAAGGGATCCCTGCCGTTATCTGGGCCTTCTGCTGGTGGGTACTGGTGCATGATAAACCTTCGCAAGCTAAGTGGCTGAACGATGATGAGAAAGAGGCGTTACAGGCTCAGTTGGCTAAAGAGCAGGAAGGCATCAAAGCGGTACGAAACTATGGTGAAGCTTTCCGTTCACGTAACGTAATCATTCTGTGTGGCCAATATTTTGCCTGGAGTATCGGGGTATACGGTTTCGTATTATGGCTACCTTCTATTCTGCGCAGCGGTTCCCAAATGGGTATGGTAGAAGCCGGCTGGCTGTCCGCGGTGCCTTATCTGGCCGCAACCATTGCGATGATTTTAGTCTCATGGGCATCGGACAAGATGCAAAACCGTAAGCTGTTTGTCTGGCCTTTATTGCTTATCGGTGCACTGGCGTTTTTAGGATCTTATCTGGTGGGCAGCGATAACTTCTGGCTCTCTTATACCCTGTTGGTGATTGCCGGTGCGGCTATGTATGCCCCTTATGGTCCATTCTTTGCCATCATTCCGGAAATGCTACCGCGCAACGTAGCGGGTGGTGCTATGGCGCTAATTAATAGTATGGGGGCGCTGGGCTCCTTCTTTGGCGCATGGTTTGTTGGCTATCTGAATGGCAGTACCGGTTCGCCTGCCGCCTCTTATATCTTTATGGGCGCCGCATTACTGGTGTCCGTCTTCCTGACATTGATTGTGAAACCGGCTCAAAACCAAACGGCCTGATGGTTATCTCATACGCCCGCCAGTAACCCACAGGCGGGCGTTTTCCCTGATAGTTTCAGCTTATGGAAAACATTATGAAGCCCTCTATCATACTGTATAAAATTTTACCCGATGATTTGCTGGCTCGCCTAGAGCAGCACTTCACCGTTTTACCATTCAATCGTCTAACCAGTGAGAATCGTCAGGACTTTTTGCTCGCCCTGAAACAGGCTCAAGGATTAATTGGTTCCGGTGGACAGATTGATAAAAGCGTTCTGGATTGCGCACCAGCACTAAAAGCAGTCTCAACCATCTCGGTGGGATACGATAACTTTGACGTTCAGACCATGACCGAACGGGGAATTATTATGATGCATACCCCAACGGTACTGACCGAAACCGTCGCCGATACGGTAATGGCCCTCATACTTTCCACCGCCCGTCGGGTGGTGGAAGTTGCCGAATGGGCCAAATCAGGACAATGGAAAGGCAGCGTCGGTAGCGAACTGTTTGGTCTGGATGTGCATCATAAAACCATTGGTATTCTGGGAATGGGACGTATCGGACTGGCATTAGCCCAGCGTGCCCATGGCGGATTTAATATGCCGGTGATATACAACGATCGACAGCCAAATCCGGAAGCCAATAGCCGTTTTAATGCGCGCTTCTGCGATTTAGATACGCTACTGGCAGAGTCTGATTTTGTCTGCGTTAGCCTGCCCCTTACCGAGCAAACTCACCACTTAATCAGCGATGAGCAATTGGCAAAAATGAAACCCAGCGCCATTCTGATCAACACAGGCCGTGGCCCGGTAGTCGATGAAGCGGCGCTGATTAAGGCGTTAAAACAAAAACGTATTTATGGCGCTGGGTTAGACGTGTTTGAAAAAGAACCGCTTTCCGCTGATTCTGAGCTGTTTCGTTTACCTAATGTTGTTGCCTTACCTCATATTGGATCGGCAACCCATGAAACCCGTTACAATATGGCCGCCTGCGCGGTGGATAATCTGATTACCGCTCTGACCGGCAAAGTCACGGTGAACTGCGTTAATCCTCAGGTGATTAAATAACCCCGTTTGCGTTTCTCTATCTGCCAGAGATGATGGTCATTTTCTGGCAGATATTATTTCCACTTGTTGATTCGTTATCCTGCCTTCATCTCACTTTTTCTTGATTATGCTCAGCCAATTCCATTCATCATAAGCCCGATATCCAACACTTCTTTACAGTATCTTCATCTTTTCTCCACCTTTCCTTCTCATTAACAGGTTAAAATGCATTAATATCGCCGTTCTTTTCTCCACGGCTCACCAAACTTATAAAAACAGAGAGTAGACGTATGAGAGGCGCTGTTTATGGCTAACTTTTTTATCGATCGCCCAATTTTTGCCTGGGTTATTGCGATTATTCTCAGCCTGTCAGGACTGCTTGCTCTCAATTCGCTACCGGTGGAGCAATACCCTAATCTGGCTCCGCCTACGGTAAGAATTTCTGCCAGTTATCCCGGAGCATCCGCCCAAACGCTGGAAAACTCAGTCACGCAAATTATCGAACAGAGCATGACCGGGTTGGACAACTTGCTGTATATGTCATCCCAAAGCAGCAGCACCGGTAGCGCCTCGGTTACCTTAACCTTTATGGCCGGAACTGACCCCAATGAGGCCATGCAGCAGGTACAAAACAAGTTAGAAAGCGCCACCCGAAAACTTCCTCAGGATGTACAGCAACAAGGGGTTACCGTATCAAAATCTGGTGACAGCAGTCTGATGACAGTGGCGTTTGTCTCCACAGACCACAGCATGGATCGGCAGGATATTTCCGACTATGTAGCCAGTAATCTGCAAGATCCACTAAGCCGAATTAACGGCGTCGGCAGCGTAGATGCCTATGGTTCACAGTATGCGATGCGTATCTGGCTCGATCCTAACAAACTTGTTAACTACAGCCTGACCACCAAAAACGTGGTTGACGCAATCTCGTCCCAGAACCAGCAGATTGCTGTAGGTCAGGTTGGTGGTACGCCATCGGTACCCGGACAAACATTAAACGCCACCATGAATGCCCAGGCGCAGTTAGAAACACCAGAACAGTTTCGCGCTATTACGTTAAGGGTTAATCAGGATGGTTCGGTTGTCACTCTGGCTGATGTTGCTACCGTAGAGCTGGGTGCAGAAAGATACGATTATTTAAGTCGTTATAACGGTATGCCTGCTTTCGGCATGGGGATAAAACTGGCTTCCGGTGCTAACGAATTGGAAACCGATAAGCTGGTAAAACAGAAAATAGAGGAGCTCGCCCCTTACTTCCCTCACGGGCTAAAAGCCGAATATGCCTATGAAACCACACCCTTTGTTCAGGCATCAATAAAAGACGTGGTAAAAACGTTACTGGAAGCTATTTTGCTGGTGTTTCTGGTGATGTATCTGTTTTTACAAAACTTCCGCGCCACACTGATTCCCACTATCGCCGTACCAGTAGTGTTGTTGGGTACTTTTGCCATCCTGTATGCCTTTGGTTTTAGTGTAAACACCCTAACCATGTTCGCCATGGTGCTGGCCATTGGCTTGTTGGTGGATGACGCCATCGTGGTAGTAGAAAACGTAGAGCGGGTCATGGCGATTGAAGGGTTGTCACCCAGAGAGGCGACCCGAAAATCAATGGGACAAATTCAGAGCGCCCTGGTTGGCATCGCTCTGGTTCTGTCTGCTGTTTTCGTTCCAATGGCCTTTATGGGCGGTACCACCGGGGCTATTTACCGGCAGTTTTCTATCACTATCGTTTCCGCCATGGTGTTGTCGGTACTGGTCGCCTTGATTCTGACACCAGCACTTTGTGCCACCATGCTAAAACCGATTCCTCAGGGCCAGCTTCATGCTAAACGTGGTTTCTTTGGCTGGTTTAACCGCTCCTTTGAGCGTAGTGCCAGCAAGTATGAGCGGGGAGTCGCCAAAGTTATTCGCCGCAGCAGCCGCACTATTCTGGTTTATATTCTGATTATTGGCGGTATGGCCTGGTTGTTTATGAAACTTCCGACCTCCTTCCTGCCGCTGGAAGACCGTGGCGTATTCATGACTCAAATTCAGCTACCGGTGGGTTCCACCCAGCAACAAACGCTGAAAGTGGTGGAGAAAGTTGAAAAATACCTGATGGAAGATGAGAAGAAAAACGTTCGCTCGGTATTTTCCATTGTTGGTGCAGGCCCTGGCGGTAACGGGCAAAACGTAGCGCGTATGTTTGTTCGGTTACAGGACTGGAAAGAGCGCACAGCCCCAGCGGACAGCTCTTTCGCTATTATTGAACGCGCCACTAAATCCTTTAGTCAAATTACCGAAGCCCGCGTTTTCGCCAGCAGCCCTCCAGCCATCTCCGGATTGGGTAGCTCATCTGGTTTTGATATGGAGCTGGAAGACCACGCTGGTCTGGGCCATGAGGCTTTGATGAAGGCGCGTGATACCCTGCTGCAATTGGCCGCTAAAGAACCCAGCCTGACCCGGGTTCGCCATAATGGTCTGGATGACAGCCCTCAGTTACAGGTGAATATCGATCAGCGGAAAGCTCAAGCATTGGGGGTAAAAATTGATGATATCAACAGTACTCTGAGAACTGCCTGGGGTTCTACTTACGTCAACGATTTTATCGACCGTGGTCGGGTGAAAAAAGTCTACGTTCAGAGTGATGCGCCTTACCGTATGCAGCCGGGAGATATCAACCATTGGTATGTAAATAACAGCAATGGAGCAATGGTTCCCTTCTCGGCATTTGCATCTTCCACCTGGACTTACGGCTCACCACGATTAGAACGCTATAACGGTAGTTCTGCTGTAGAAATTGTTGGTGAAGCTTCACCGGGTATCAGCACCGGTACCGCGATGGACACCATGGAAAAACTGGTGGCTCAACTGCCAGAAGGCTTTGGTCTGGAGTGGACCGGCATGTCCTATCAGGAACGTTTATCCGGCTCTCAGGCTCCGGCGCTGTATGCCATTTCCCTGTTAGTGGTATTCCTCTGTCTGGCCGCACTGTATGAAAGTTGGTCAATTCCGTTCTCCGTTATGCTGGTGGTCCCATTGGGCGTTCTCGGTGCTATTTGTGCCACCTGGCTGCGTGGGCTGGAGAACGATGTTTACTTCCAGGTAGGGATTCTCACCATTATTGGGCTATCGGCGAAAAACGCCATCCTGATAGTAGAGTTTGCCAACGATCTGAATCGTAATGGTAAAGATCTCATATCTGCCACCCTTGAAGCCTGTCGCTATCGATTACGCCCCATTCTGATGACCTCACTGGCCTTTATGTTCGGTGTTCTGCCAATGGCTATCAGCAACGGTGCAGGTTCCGGCAGTCAACATGCGGTTGGTACTGGCGTGCTGGGCGGCATGGTAACCGCCACCTTCCTGGCGATATTCTTTGTTCCGGTGTTCTTTGTGCTGGTGCGAAAAAGATTTCCGGGAAGAAAAAATATTGCTGAAGAATAATGAATTTCTGAGTGATGGTATAAAGAACAGTGATTTAGATGATATTTCGGGCTGCCAGAAAACCTAATAAATTGGAATCAAGGGATATTCCGGTCGTAAAATCTTAAGTGTTTATATTCACTTAGTGCCCGACCGGAAGACCATCGGTACTCAACGCTGGCGCAAACTACGCCATAATCAGGTATACTTGCTTTTTTTTATCCATCAGATTAATTTATAAAGGTTTTTCGTGTTTTACCATATTCGCAGTATGAATCCGTCTGATTTAGACGCCATCCTTGATATTCAGGCATCGGTCTATTCCTCCGATATTCTGGAAAGTCCTGAGTTTTTTGAAAACCGTCTGGAACTGTCGGCAGAAACCTGCTGGGTTGCCGCGACACCAGACCGTTTATTGGGCTACCTGATCTCGTATCCATGGATTCGCACTTTCCCACCGTCTCTCGATGGCATGCTGAATAACCTGCCTGTAGAAGCCGACAGCTGGTTTGTGCACGACTGCGCTATTTCTCCTCTCGCTCAAGGGTTGGGCGTTGGTAAGACACTGTTTACCTCTGCAAAAGAAAATGCTCTGGAGCAAGGTTTTCAGCATACCAGCTTGGTATCTCTGGCTCAGGCAAACAGCTACTGGCGCAGTCAGGGTTATCTACCCGTTGATCAGACGCCACAACTTAGCGAAAAACTTGCCGCTTATGGCGAGAATGCCTGCTATATGTATCAGGAAGTTAATCGTTGTATTAACGATAATTTAAGTTAGAAACCCTGAACGCCTGCCGCTTTAAGCTGTTCAACTAACGCTAATAGCGGCGGGTGGTGAACAAATTCTACCGCCCGTTTGGCACTTTTTTCTCCCATCCCGTTCTGCTGCCAGTCGGTTGCTGTCCAGTGAAGTAAATTATCCCAACCCACTTTCCGCATGATTTCCGGAGAAATAAACGTCATCCCCAATCCTGTCAACCATTGGGCGGCATCACGCTGACGGGCAATGGCAATTTGCTGCAACATTCGTTGAGAATTTCTCTGACTAAAACCGGATAGGCTCAGCAGGTCAGCCTCCGATAACCACAGCCAGGATGCTAAATCCGTCACTTTTCCTGCAATCAATAACCGCTGCCAGGTTTTCTGGCTTATGCCTTTCAAATCCAAACCTTTCTTGCCGCTAAGCCATACCAGTCGGGCAATAAACTGCTGCTCACATTCCCCTTCTGTGTTCCAACAGCTTAAAGAATCATGCTGTGTCTCATCCGGAATTTCTGGCACAACTCTTTCAGCGACGCGCCAGACCACCTCCGTCATTTTTGGAATCCCTTGCCCCGCCAAGGTCACCGCTACCCGATCGCCGGGAACAATATCCCATGATCTCCAGCGGGCTATCGATCCCAAAGATATTCGACGTACCGTTTTATCATCAATTTTGACTGGTTCCAGCTGTACTACCGTTGAGACTCGACCAGTACGTCCAATGTTAAAATTGATGGCCTGCACCTCGGCAATCACCTTTTCTGTCGGGTACTTCCATGCAGCAGCCCAAAGAGGCGGTTGCGCACTCCAACTGCTACCTGATGGGCGAATCCCCTGACGAATAACCACACCATCACGGGCAAACGGCAATGGATTATCAAACCAGTATTGATACCAGCTTTCTACTTCATCGACATTTGCCACTGGATGGGTATCGTCTGGACCATACTCAAACCCCATACTTTTTAACTGTTGCAGACGAAATGCCATATCTTCCGGGCCATCAGGCCAATCCCAGACCCAGAAAGCAATATTCGTCACCGCCTGTGGTGACAACGCTTTTGCCATCATGGCTCCGGCAACTTTGGCTCTGGCATTCTGCCCACCATCACGATGTTGAATATGGTCTGCCAGATACCAGAACAGCTCCCCCTGCACCACGACTCGCGGCAAGTCAGTACTAATTCGTCGGGGAATACCGTTAATATTCAGGGCATGAGCGGTCCAGTCTTGCCCTTTAATACCATCCCCCCGACTGATTGCAGACACCAGATGACCGTTTTGATACACCAGCGTAACCGCCACGCCATCAATTTTTGGCTGTATCCACAGGTTAGAGCGAGATTTCATCCAGTCCGCAACTGCCTGCCTGTCAGCCAGCTTTATCAGTCCGGTTTGTACAACGGGATGAAACATAGGCAGATTTTGACCCTCTTCACCGAATACATTGTGCTCTGCAACAACATCGGAGAAACAGCCAGCCCACTGCCGTCGTTGGGCAAGCAAATGGTCATAAATATCATCATCAATCAATGAAACACCCTGAAAATAGTACGCCTGATTCCATCGCTGTAATTCGGCATCTAATGCCCTGATTTCGCGTGTTGCCTGAGTCTTATTCCATTTTGGGCACTCGGTTAACGTTTGCCCCCAGGCTATACCTCCACTCAGATAGAGCAGCAACCAGCCAATTAACAGTTTGATAAGAAAAAGCATTCCGTTCTCCCTCCATGTAAGAGGGGTCTATTTCAATGGGAAACGAAAACCAAAAACAGTACCAAACGCAAGCTCTGGAAACCGTCACGAAAAAAGGATTTGTTCTTTCTGCAACGGATAATTATTTTGTGAGAGGGCTCGAAATACCTTTAATCAGCCCAACAATAAATAAAATTGATGCGTTATGGTGTGACAAGGATGTAAGCCAGACGGCAGCGGTGTATACTATGCAGGGATTTTGCACGCTTCTTTTCTGATAATTCAACGACAGTAAACAGACATCATAATGGTTAAAGGTACTCTTTATATTATTTCGGCACCCAGCGGTGCGGGAAAATCCAGCCTTATTCAGGCACTGTTAAAAACGCAACCGACTTACGATATGCAAGTGTCTATCTCTCATACCACCAGAGAGAAACGCCCTGGTGAAGCGGAAGGTGAACACTACTATTATGTCTCTGTAGATGAATTTCAGCGTTTAATCGCAGAAGAGGCTTTTTTAGAGTACGCCGAAGTTTTTGGTAATTATTACGGGACTTCCCGGCCAATGATTGAACGGGTTCTCTCTCAGGGAATTGACGTCTTTCTCGATATTGACTGGCAAGGTGCTCGTCAGATTCGGGAAAAAATGCCGCAAAGTCGCAGCATTTTTATTTTACCCCCGTCGAAAGATGAATTAGTCCGTCGCCTTCAGGGGCGTGGGCAAGATAGTGATGAAATTATTGCTAAACGCATGAATAAAGCAGTACAGGAAATTTCTCACTATGATGAATATGATTATCTGATCATTAATGATGACTTTGATTTGGCATTACACGACCTGAAAGCAATCATTCGTACTGAACGTTTGCGTTTAGACCGCCAAAAAATGCGAAATGAAGCATTAATCAGCAAATTATTGGCAGACTGAAGCAGGTTTCAGTATCATGCCCAGTCTTTTCTTTATCTGTGGAGCTACACACTTATGGCACGCGTAACCGTACAAGACGCTGTTGAAAAAATTGGTAACCGCTTTGACCTGGTTCTGGTCGCGGCACGTCGGGCTCGTCAAATCCAGACTCAGGGTAAAGATCCTCTGGTTCCTGAAGAGAACGACAAATATACCGTTATTGCACTGCGTGAAATTGAAGAAGGTCTGATCAACTCTCAGATTCTGGATTCTCACGCTCGTCAGGAACAGCAAGAGCAGGATGCCGCAGAAATGCACGCTGTCACCGCGATTGCTGAAGGTCGTCGTTAATCAAGGCTGCCTATTTTGTACCTGTTTGAAAGCCTTAATATACTGGCTAAACAATACTTGCCGGATGAGCAAATTGAGTGCCTCAAACAGGCATACGTTGTTGCTCGCGATGCCCATGAAGGGCAATCACGTTCCAGTGGTGAACCTTATATCACCCATCCCGTTGCTGTGGCCTGCATTCTGGCAGGCATGCGGCTGGATTATGAAACGCTGATAGCTGCGCTGCTACACGATGTTATTGAAGACACATCCGTTACTTATCAGGATGTGGAGCAACGCTTTGGAAAAAGTGTTGCCGAACTGGTGGATGGCGTATCCAAACTGGATAAGCTTAAGTTTCGCGACAAGAAAGAAGCTCAGGCAGAAAACTTTCGCAAAATGATCATGGCGATGGTGCAAGATATCCGCGTCATTTTGATCAAACTGGCCGACCGCACCCACAATATGCGTACCCTTGGTTCGCTACGTCCGGACAAACGTCGGCGCATTGCCCGCGAAACGCTCGAGATCTATAGCCCTCTGGCCCACCGTCTCGGTATTCACCACTTAAAAATCGAGCTGGAAGAGCTTGGTTTTGAAGCGCTCTATCCTAACCGTTATCGCGTACTTAAAGAGGTAGTGAAAGCCGCTCGCGGTAACCGTAAAGAGATGATTCAGAAGATCCTGTCAGAAATCGATGGTCGTCTGAAAGAGGCGGGAATTCCCTGTCGCGTCAGTGGTCGGGAAAAACATCTCTATTCCATCTATCGGAAAATGCACCATAAAGAACAGCGTTTTCACTCGATTATGGATATCTATGCATTCCGTATTATCGTCAATGAAGTCGATACCTGCTATCGGGCACTGGGTCAGGCACACAGCCTGTATAAACCGCGTCCCGGCAGAGTGAAAGACTATATCGCTATTCCAAAAGCTAACGGCTACCAGTCTCTGCACACCTCCCTGATTGGGCCACACGGTGTACCCGTTGAAGTACAAATTCGTACTGAAGACATGGACCAAATGGCAGAAATGGGGGTCGCGGCTCACTGGGCCTATAAAGAGCAGGGTGAGTCCGGAACCGCAGCACAAATCCGTGCCCAGCGCTGGATGCAAAGCCTGCTTGAACTGCAGCAAAGCGCCGGTAGTTCGTTTGAATTTATTGAAAGTGTGAAATCCGATCTGTTCCCGGATGAAATCTACGTGTTTACGCCAAAAGGCCGCATTGTAGAACTTCAGGCTGGGGCAACGCCGGTTGACTTCGCCTATGCGGTACACACTGATATCGGCCATGCCTGCGTTGGGGCACGAGTAGATCGCCAGCCTTATCCGCTATCGCAAGAGCTGCATAACGGTCAAACCGTCGAAATTATTACTGCGCCGGGTGCTCGTCCGAATGCAGCCTGGCTAAACTTTGTCGTCAGCTCTAAAGCCCGTACCAAAATTCGTCAGATGCTGAAAAACCTGAAGCGCGATGACTCTATCGGGCTGGGACGTCGTCTGCTGAACCATGCGTTGGGTCAGGGGCGTAAAGTCACCGATATCGATCCGAAAAACCTGAGTCGGGAGCTGAAGCGCCTGAAGCTGGCAACCCTTGATGATTTACTGGCAGAAGTAGGTTTAGGCAACGTGATGAGCGTAATGATTGCCAAAAACCTGCTCAATGACGGTTCTAACAGCGATGATGAACCGGCAGTTAACGGTCGTAAGCTGGCGATTCGCGGCGCGGACGGTATTCTGTTGACCTTTGCCAAATGCTGTCGCCCGATCCCTGGAGACCCAATCATTGCCCATGTTAGCCCGGGGAAAGGTTTGGTTATTCACCATGAATCCTGCCGTAACATTCGCGGTTACCAGAAAGAACCAGAAAAATTCATGGCCGTTGAGTGGGCGGAAGATACTGAGCAAGAATTTATTGCTGAAATCAAAGTCGAGATGTTTAACCATCAGGGCGTACTGGCTAATCTTACCGCTGAAATTAACTCGGCAAAATCCAATATTCAGAGCCTGAATACGGAAGAGAAAGACGGCCGGGTTTATATCGCCTACATTCGCTTAACCACGCACAACCGCGTTCATCTGGCTAATATTATGCGTAAAATTCGCATCATGCCGGATGTGATTAAAGTCACCCGCAACCGAAATTAATTGCTATGTCGCCCGAACGTTACGCCCGGATCCGCCATATGCTTGCTACCAGACAGATTGATTTAACCGTCTGTCTGGAGCAGGTACATAAACCTCATAATGTTTCCGCCATCATCCGCACTGCCGATGCCGTTGGCGTACATGAAGTTCACGCCGTCTGGCCCCATGAACGCATGAGAACTCAGGTTGCCAGCGCCGCCGGCAGCAACAGCTGGGTGCAGGTCAAAACCCATCGAGATATTCATTCTGCCGTTAGCCATCTGAAGCAGCAGGGAATGCAAATTCTGGCGACCAATCTGTCAGAAAAAGCAGTGGATTTCCGCGAGATCGACTATACCCTGCCAACCTGCATTTTGTTGGGGCAGGAAAAAACCGGTATTACCGCCGAAGCGCTGGCACTGGCCGATAGCGATATAATTATTCCAATGATCGGCATGGTTCAGTCGCTAAACGTTTCCGTAGCCTCTGCCCTGATTTTGTATGAAGCACAACGTCAGCGTCAGGCGGCCGGTATGTATCAGCGGGAAGGCAGTCCCTTAAGCTATCATGAACAACAGCGTTTCCTGTTTGAAGGTGGTTATCCAGTCTTGGCTAACGTTGCCAAACGCAAAAATCTACCGCGTCCGCACATTGATGACAACGGTGAAATCGTTGCCGATGAAGCCTGGTGGACGGCGATGCAAGCGCTGAAACCTAAAGCGCAAGAGGCCTGAGATGAAAGGCCGCCTGTTGGACGCCATACCGCTGAATACCCTTTCGGGGGTTGGCGCCAGTCAGGCTGCGAAACTGGCCAAAATTGGCCTGTTTACCATTCAGGACCTGCTATTCCATCTTCCTCTTCGCTATGAAGATCGTACTAAACTCTATCCCATCGGTGACTTACTGCCCGGCTTACATGTCACCGTGGAAGGAGAAGTGATCCGTAGTGATATCGCCTTTGGCCGCCGTCGGATGCTAACCTGCCAGATTACCGATGGCACGGGAGTTCTGACCCTGCGGTTCTTTAACTTTAATGCCGCAATGAAAAATAGCCTGTCCGCAGGCAAACGGGTGAAAGCCTACGGCGAAGTGAAACGCGGTAGCCATAACGCAGAGATAATCCATCCGGAATACAGTATTCAGGGCGATTACGGTGCTATCCAGTTGGAAGAGACACTAACGCCGGTCTACTCCACCACTGAAGGTGTTCGTCAGGCAACGCTGCGTAAGCTAACCGATCAGGCATTAAAACTGCTGGAAACCTGTGCTATCAGTGAATTATTACCTGCAGAACTGAGCGGTAAGCTGATGAGCCTGCCGGAAGCACTAAGCGTACTGCATCGCCCTCCACCGGATACTCAGCTTACCGATCTGGAGCAAGGGAGACATCCGGCCCAACGCCGTCTGATTATGGAAGAATTACTAGCCCATAATCTGAGTATGCTGGCCGCACGTGCCGGAGCCCAAAGCTATAGCGCCTGGCCGCTAACTGACAATGGCACCCTAAAATCAAACATGCTGGCTTCTCTGCCGTTTAAACCTACCGGAGCACAAAGCCGGGTAGTGGCTGATATTGAGCAGGATATGGCAAAACCGGTACCCATGATGCGTCTGGTACAGGGGGACGTCGGTTCAGGTAAAACATTGGTTGCGGCACTGGCAGCGCTGATCGCCATTGAAAATGGTAAGCAGGTTGCCCTGATGGCCCCAACCGAATTGCTGGCAGAACAACATGCCAATAATTTCCGCCAGTGGTTTGAACCGCTGGGAATTAATGTAGGCTGGTTAGCCGGTAAACAAAAAGGTAAAGCACGCCAACAGCAAATGGAGGCGATTGCGGCCGGTGAAGTATCCATGATTGTTGGTACTCACGCAATTTTTCAGGAGCAGGTGAAATTCTCCGGTCTGGTGCTGGTCATTATTGATGAACAACACCGATTTGGTGTACATCAGCGATTAGCGCTATGGGAGAAAGGTGAAGAGCAAGGTTTTCATCCTCATCAACTGGTGATGACCGCTACCCCAATTCCCCGCACGCTGGCGATGACGGCCTATGCGGATATGGACACCTCCGTTATTGACGAGCTGCCACCGGGCCGTACACCGGTCACTACCGTCGCAATCCCTGATTCCCGACGGGAAGATATTATCAGCCGGGTACGAGATGCCTGTAAGCAAGAAGGCCGTCAGGCTTACTGGGTTTGTACTCTGATTGAAGAATCGGAAGTGCTGGAGGCTCAGGCCGCAGAGGCAACAACCGAAGAGCTCAAAATAGCCCTGCCGGAGTTGAATATTGGTCTGGTTCATGGCCGTATGAAAGCACAGGAAAAGCAGGATATGATGGATGCTTTCAAACGGGGCGAGGTTCAACTGTTGGTTGCCACCACCGTCATTGAAGTTGGCGTTGACGTACCAAACGCCAGTCTGATGATCATTGAAAACCCTGAGCGTTTAGGCCTGGCTCAGCTTCACCAGTTGCGTGGTCGCGTTGGTCGTGGTGCCATAGCCTCTCACTGTGTACTGCTATATAAAGCCCCTCTGAGTAAAACTGCACAGAAGCGCCTTCAGGTACTGCGCGACAGTAATGATGGTTTCGTTATTGCCCAAAAAGACTTAGAGATCCGCGGCCCTGGTGAGCTATTAGGTACCCGTCAGACCGGTATTACCGAATTTAAAGTAGCTGACCTGATGCGGGATCAAAGTATGATCCCGGAAGTACAACGCACCGCCCGCTATATCCATCAAAAACACCCGCAACACGCTCAGGCACTGATTGAACGCTGGCTGCCAGAAAGCTCAAGATATACTCACGCCTGATTACTCATCAGCCAGACCATCGCTGACTAAACGTCGACAAATCTGTACCGCACTTAATGCCGCCAGTGTAGAGGTTTTTGGATTTGTCGCCAGAGGCTGACCATTCAACTCAATATCAAATTCACCAAAACGCCCTGCGACATGAATTTTATGAGTATTCTTTTGGGTATGGGGATCGACAATCATTTGCACCCGAGTTTTATCCATACCGATACCCATTAACGCAATGGTGGCGGCCACATTAGCATTCGCCGGAAAAGAGCTGGCAGCCTCGCGAGCACTCCCTTCAAAAAATACCGTTGCCTGAGAGACATTATCCAAATCAACCCGCTGCTCTGCCGGGCTTCCACGCCAACTGGCGGGACTTTTGCGGGAAATATAGGTTACGTTATCCAATCCACCTTCACGCGCAGCAGACAAGCCATCCATACCGGCAACGGCACCGGATAAGATAATCAACTCACCATTAGCCTGAAGAGCGGCCTGACGCAGTCGGTAAAATAGCCCGGCATCGGCCAGTGCACCGGTAGAAATTAGCGCCAGCTTCCACCCCTTATTCAACACTGACTCGCCATATTCATTTACTGCTTTCTGGCTGGCACACTCCAACACCAAGTCTGGTTGTCCCTGGCACTCATCAGGATGCGCTAATGGTATTGATTGACCATCACATAGCTGTGATATGGCCTGATGGTGATGGGGGCGAGCCACAATCCAACCCACGCTCACGCCCTGAGGCAAACGGGCCATAACTTCATGAGCCATGGCACCAAAACCAATCATCATTATTTTTTTCATGGGGAAACTCGCTTTGCTCCAATACTTAAGGTGCTGTACAGGCTGCACTATACCTGCCTTTTAATCTGTTGTAGGTAATCAAGATGACAGTTTGAATAAACAATCACAAGCAAACGATAACGCAAACGGTTGCGATAAATTTTAAAATCATTAAAATGCGCTCTTTGCAGCTTCAGAGGTTCTTCACTTTTATCATGACCAGCCTACATCCCGCACACGATGCTGTCAGTAATGCCGAAAAAACCAGTACGCCAGCACCTGCTTCCAATAGTGAACTGATTTATCATCTCGAAGATCGCCCACCGCTACCGCAAACGCTGTTTGCCGCACTTCAGCACCTGTTGGCGATGTTCGTTGCTGTTATCACTCCCGCTATGTTGATTTGTCAGGCGCTTGGTCTGCCGGCACAAGATACTCAACACATTATCAGCATGTCGCTGTTTGCTTCAGGTTTAGCATCGTTATTGCAAATTCGCACCTGGGGTCCGGTGGGTTCTGGCTTATTATCCATTCAGGGCACCAGCTTTAACTTCGTTGCGCCATTGATTATGGGTGGAACCGCGCTGAAAAATGGGGGAGCTGATGTTCCTACCATGATGGCGACCCTGTTTGGCACGCTGATGCTGGCCTCCTGTACCGAGATTTTCCTGTCGCGCGTTTTGCATCTGGCTCAACGAGTCATTACGCCGCTGGTTTCCGGTATTGTGGTGATGATTATTGGTCTGTCGCTGATTCAGGTTGGTTTAATCTCTATTGGCGGTGGCTACAGCGCCATGTCAGAAACCAATAATACTTTTGGCTCACCCAGTAATCTGTTGCTGGCGGGTGTGGTATTAGCCACGATTATTTTACTTAACCGCCAGCGTAATCCTTATCTGCGCGTTTCTTCTCTGGTCATCGCGATGGCGATTGGTTATCTGTTGGCCTGGGCTATGGGTATGCTGCCAGAGCGTGCCAATGTAGAGAGCGAAGTGATTATGGTGCCAACGCCGCTTTACTATGGCCTTGGCATTGACTGGACGCTGCTTATTCCTCTGATGCTGGTATTTATGATCACCTCACTGGAAACCATTGGCGATATTACCGCAACCTCTGATGTTTCAGAGCAGCCGGTGGCAGGTCCTGTGTATATGAAGCGCCTGAAAGGTGGTGTATTGGCGAATGGTCTGAACTCCATGCTGTCAGCGGTGTTTAACACCTTCCCTAACTCTTGCTTTGGCCAGAACAACGGCGTGATTCAGTTGACCGGGGTTGCCAGCCGATATGTGGGTTATGTGGTTTCCCTGATGCTGGTGTTGTTGGGTCTGTTCCCTATTGTCAGTAGCTTTGTATTAAGCATTCCGGAGCCAGTGTTAGGTGGAGCCACCATTGTGATGTTTGGTACCATTGCGGCTTCCGGAGTACGTATTGTCTCCCGTGAAACGTTGAACCGTCGGGCCATTATGATTATGGCGCTCTCTCTGGCCGTTGGCCTTGGCGTTTCTCAACAGCCGCAGATTCTGCAGTTTGCCCCTGAGTGGTTAAAAACGCTGTTATCTTCCGGTATCGCTGCCGGTGGTATTACTGCGATTGTGCTGAATCTGGTATTCCCTCACGAGAAATAATCGACAGAATATGTTGTACCAAGCCCACCTTTACGGTGGGCTTTTTGCTTATTTAGCCGCATGATTCATAATATGCCTTAACGTATATTTCTGACTATTTTCATTGAGATTGTAGAGTAAATACGGCATAAAGAGACCTTGCTTAATTTTGTCATACGGATTCAGACCATGAGATTTATTCGGAAATCACTGTATACCCTACTGGCCCTGATTCTGGTGCTGGCAATTGCTGTCTATTTTATTGCCCAAACCTCTTATGCCGCCAGATGGGTTAGCCAGTGGGTCACCGACAATACCCCTTACCAACTCTCACTGGACCATCTGGATTACAGTATTACCTCTCCCTATCAGTTAGTGCTCAATGACGTTGAATTCAGCCAACAAAAACAGTCACCACTGCTAAAAGCAAAAAAAGTCACGCTGGAACTGACTTCATCATTTTGGCAAACACCAATGTACTTTTCAGCGCTGGAACTGGAAGATGGCACCCTTAATTTATCCGCTAAAAACGCCATCGAGCTTGCACCTGGCAGCGATCGCTTCCAGCTAAGAAACATGACGTTAAATGTTGATGGTCCGGAACTCAGCCTGCAAGGGGAGAAGGTCAACGGCGGTATTATTCCCTGGACATTAACCAATAACTTTTTGCCAGAAAAAGATAATCGCTTTGAGTTTAGCGCCGATACGCTAGTCGTTAACGGTATTGATACCCATAAAGTTCTGGTTCAGGGTGAAGTAAAAGATCGTCAGATTCTGTTTAACAATGTTGGCGCTGATTTAGCCAACGGGCAGCTCACAGGAAACGGTAAACGCACCGCCGATGGCAAATGGCAAATAGAGAGCCTGCGCCTTAGCGAAGTGAAGTATCAGAGCCCTCTCGAGTTAGATCAATTACTGGATCAGCTTAATCAACGTATCAGTAATACCGATATTAGTCTGAACCGTTTAGACCTGATTAATACCAATATTCAGGGACCTGAATGGGCATTCAGTGATTTCACGCTGTCGATGAAAGACCTGGAATTTATTAAAGGCCGCTGGCAGGCGACATCCGGCAGTGCGTTGCTGAACGCTTCTGACATGATCTATAACGATAACCATCTGGTCAGTCCGGTACTTAGCCTCGAGCTGGAAAATAACAGTGTCAAAATAAAGCAGTTCAATAGCCGCTGGCAGGATGGTTTAGTGCGAGCGACCGGTAACTGGCAGCGGGACACGCAAACCCTGACGTTGGATGACGTGGCGTTTACCGCATTACTTTATACCCTACCTAAAGAGTGGCTGAGCCAGTTAAAACAGGTTCAGCCTGAATGGTTGCGTGAGTTGCACGTCACTAAACTGGCGGCAAACCGCAATATCCTGATTGATATTACCCCTGACTTCCCGTTCCAGTTCACCTCTATCGACAGTAACGGCAGTAACCTGTATCTGGTGAAAAATCGTCAGGTAGGACTATGGGGAGGTACGCTAAGTTTTAATGCCTCCGATGCCACGCTAAATAAGATCGACCTGCGTCACCCATCTTTCACCCTTAACGCTACGCCAGAAACCATTACTATCAGTGATGTAAGTGCTTTCACTAAAGATGGATTAATCGAGGCAAACGCCACGTTGGGCCAGCAGCCAGAAAGAACATTAAACCTGACCCTCAATGGCCGTTCGGTGCCGGTTGATATTCTGCAAAGCTGGGGATGGCAAGCGATCCCGTTACAGGGCAATGGCACTATTGCCCTACAGCTCAAGGGGGATTTGATTGATAAGCAGAGTGACAAACCTGAGCTGAAAGGCAGTCTGAAAATAACGAATGATACCGGGCAGCAGCTAACACAATACCCGGTGGGGCAGAAGGATATTCCCGAAGAACCTCAGGCTATAACGCCAGCGCCAATTATTGACCCTCCAGTAACGCCAGTACCTGAGCAGGATGCCCCGGAAGCCTCACCGTTTGGGTGATTCCCAACCATTTTCACAAAAACACCGTAATTCAGCTTTCGGCTGAATTACGGTGTTTTGATATAAATCCTGATTTATTCATGCCCTTCCGGCAATACCATATAGGTTCCTTCAAACACACAACCTACCTCTTGTTCACCTGAAACCGTTACCTCTAGCTGAACCCTGGCTTTACGACCGCGAGCCAGTCGGTCCAGATCCCCTTTCATTGAATCCAGACTGGCTACTGCCGTTGGCCGACCAACGACCGGTTTCTGATAGCGAATATGGGCATCCACCAGCACAATAGAGCCACCTAATTGGCGTTCCTGTAACAGCAACCAGATTAATCCCCAGCCGGTTAACGTGGCTAAAGAGAACTGGCTACCGGCAAAAATTGTATGGTGAGGATTGGTGTTCACCCCTTCCGGCATGGTGGTGATAAAACGCTGCCCGGTATACTGGCTGATACGAACCCCCATTTTTTCACTCAGGGGAATATTCTGATACCAGGCGTTTTGCAATTGGGCACACCAGTCCGGGCGATGAAGAATATCATCCAGCGTTGCAATAGGTTTTCTCATCAGAAAATGGCGGACTGGCGTGGTTTGCGGAGTGGTTATCTCCCCCTGATTAGTAAATCCCAGCTTATCAAAGAAGGTCACTGTCTCTTCCCGGGCGCTACAAACGATCCGTTTTACCCCTTCCTGACGCGCAATAGACTCCAGAGTCATGGCAATCAGGGTACCTAACCCTTTACCGCGGACATTGGCTGCCACGGCCAGAAAGCGAATAGAGCCTTCATTATCGGCATTAATATATAAACGGCCAACGGCAACTACTTGACCCTGAGTATCAACCACCATCTGATGGTGGGCTATCATGTCGTAGCCATCTTTTTCAGAGCCGACGGGTTGATTCAACGGTTTCCGCAGCATCTCCCAGCGAAACTGATAGTAGTCATTTAATTCCTGTTCCGTTAACGGTACTCGCAGGTGGTACATAAAAGCTCTCTTAGTTTTATCTGTTTTATAGTGAAATGCTTTATTTCATCAACAACGGCTGATGCTAAACCTGAAGGCTGAAAGTGACTGGCCCATCATTCACTAACGATACCTGCATATCTGCGGCGAAAATACCGGTTTCGGTAGTGATAATTCGGCGACAACAGTCTGAGAAGTAGTTATATAGCCGTTCAGCATCCTGCGGAGTCGCTCCACGAGAGAAACTGGGGCGCATGCCTTTTTGGGTATCAGCCACCAGCGTAAACTGAGAAACTACCAGCACGCTACCACCAGCCTGTTGTACGTTAAGGTTCATTTTGCCCTGATCGTCACTGAAAATACGATAACCTAATACCCGCTCGCACAGGCGCTCCGCTTTTTCATTGGTATCGTCTTTTTCTACGCCCAGCAATATCAGTAACCCTTTATTTATTGCGCCAACCATCTCACCGCCGACCACCACATCAGCACGCGTTACCCGTTGAATTAATGCAATCATTGCTCTGTTGTTCCTGAATCATTGTTAGTGTTGTTATTGGCTTCATAATCTTCACGCAGCTTGCGGTATACCCCTAGCGTAACCGTCACTTCTGCACCAAAAAGTACAATACACCAACTAAGGTATACCCAAACAAATAAAATCGGAATCACTGCCAGCACACCATAGATCAACTGGTAGGCGGGGAACATGGTGACATACATACCAAACCCTTTCTTCCCCAGTTCAAACAGTAATGCGGCTACCAGTGCACCAATGGCGGCATCTCTGGTGGGAACCCGTTCCGTTGGCACAATGCAGTACAGTATCCAGAATGAAACAAAAGAGAGGATTAGCGGAAAAATACGTAATATTCGATCGACGATGCTGCCCATATCACCGTCATGGAACCAGCTCAGGGAAAGGAAGTAGGAGCTGATCGCCATACTGGCCCCAGCCATTAAAGGCCCGAGCGTGAGAACCATCCAGTACACAGCAAAAGAGTAGATCATTGGCCGCTGGCGCTCGCTGTGCCAAATCGCATTAAGTGCCGTATCTACCGAGCCAATCAATAGCAGTGAGGTAACAATTAACCCACAGATACCAATTGCCGTCATTTTATTGGAGTTAGCCACAAACCGTTCCAGATAAGCCTGAATCGTCTCACTGGCTGCAGGAACAAAGTTATTAAATACAAAGGCTTTAAGCTGAATACTCACTTCAGCAAACATCGGAAACAGGGCAAACAGAGAAAACACCACAGTAATCAGCGGTACCAGAGACAACAGGGAAACATAGGCTAAATTACCTGCCATCATTTGCAGGCGATCTTCATTGGCCCTGGCCCAAAGCAGCTGCGCATAAGCAACTATCGGTTTAATTCTCTTTGGCCCACGGACATGGGATAGATGTGACATAAGATACTCGCTTTCTATCGAATCGCCTTTTCCTTTAAGATAGTCGGATAATGACGATACAGGCCAGCTTACTTCACCAATAAGGTAAAGAAACTGACCCGCTTAACATTCAAAACATTCCGTTAATTTGCGCCAAAATATTCCGGGATAACGGTCTTATCAACCACATGCACGGCATTAATTCCCAGCGCTTCGGCACTAATAATATTATCGTAGTTATCATCAAAGAAAATCGCATGCTGAGGAGCAACGCCTTCCTGCTGTAAAACATGACGATAAATATCAGCCTCAGGTTTACGCATGCCTAATTCCTGAGATAAATAGACACGATCGGCAGATTCACTCACCTTCGGATACTGTTCCGGCCAGTAACGGCAATGCAACGCGTTAGTATTCGATAAAATCACTACCCGATTACCCTCTTTACGCAGGCGACGCATAATCTCCAGCACTTCGTCACGCTGACCAATAAAGATAGCTTGCCAACCGGCTTCAAACTGTTCAAAGCTCAGCGTTAGCCCCATCTCTTCGCACAGTTGTGATGCAAACTCTTCATCACTGATTTCACCACGTTCGTGCAATTCAAACGGTTTGCCCATGGTAAAACGCTCGCTCAATGTCGCTAAAGGCACACCGCTTAAGTTACTCCAGACTCCCAGTACGCGTTTAAAATCTATATCGACAATCACATTCCCTAAATCAAAGATATACAACATGATGTGCACCTGCATGATTTGATGGTTTGTCCCAATGCTACGCTATCACAGTTATCCTTATCTGAGCATCACAAAGTCACTAAAAACTAAATAAAAATCAGTCATCTTTCCATTTATATTAGTTGGTTAATCAGGCAAGAGTAAATCATCCGGATTAATTATTTAGCGATAAAAATTAATGCAAATTGGCCGGTTAGGATATAATTCACTCTCACTCCGCGCGGTGGCTCAAGATAGGTTAATTTGAGTGCAATACGGGCACCACACGGACAAATTAAGGATGATTAGGGTATAACCCGCATAGATTTATACCCACGGTTTCATATAATTCAGGAGTAACAAGGTAATGGGTTTGTTAGATCAATTAGGCGGTATGCTGGGCGGTAACAGCAACAACAATAGCGGTTCCGTTGATTACATGGCAATTCTTCAATGGGTTGAACAGCAAGGCGGCATCTCCGGCCTGTTAGACAAATTCCGTCAGGGTGGTCTGACTGAAATCGTTCAGTCATGGATCGGCACTGGTGCTAACCTGCCTATCTCTGGACAACAAGTTCAGGATATTATCAGCAAAGTCGCTTTACAGCAGTTATCCTCTAAATTAGGTATGGGTAGCCAGGAAACGTCTGGTCTTATTGCTCAATTTCTACCTGATATCGTTGATAAGCTGTCTCCAAAAGGCGAAGAGCCAGTTAACCCGGACTTAATGTCTCTGGGTATGAGCCTGCTGAAAGGTAAACTATTCGGTTAATACTACTGAATTGAATCATCGTTGCGGCATGGGTTAATACTTGTCGCAACGACATCCCTCCCCCGCGACATCACCATCATTTCACAAAAATCATAACGTCACTCAGCAACGTTTGGATCACGCCAGCTCAAGAGTGGTTTTTTAGCCTTCGAGAAAGAAAAAAACAAAAAAGAAAAGAGCAATAAACATTGCCCCTTCGGATTTAGTACTCTGGGCAATTTTCATTGCCGCTATTTTAACAACCGATAATCAGTCTTCTTTCGGGCCACGGTTGGCACGTTTACGGTCGTTTTCAGTCAGATGACGTTTACGAATACGTATAGAAGTCGGCGTTACTTCAACCAGTTCATCATCATCGATGAATTCCAGAGCTTGCTCCAGAGACATCTTAACAGGAGGAACTAAAATTGTTGCTTCATCAGTACCTGATGCACGCATGTTGGTCAGTTTTTTACCGGTTAAGCAGTTCACTGTCAGATCGTTAGAACGTGAGTGAATACCGATGATTTGGCCTTCATACACTTCTGCGCCATGGCCCAGGAATAACTTACCGCGATCTTGTAAGCTGAACAGTGCGAACGCGACTGCTTTACCCTGACCGTTAGAGATCAGTACGCCGTTCTGACGTTGACCGATTTCACCCGGACGCACATCATCATAATGACTGAAGGTTGAGTACAGTAAGCCGGTACCTGAAGTCATAGTCATGAATTCAGTACGGAAGCCAATCAGGCCACGAGCCGGAATCAGATAATCCAGACGAATACGACCTTTGCCGTCCGGGACCATATTCTTCACATCGCCCTTACGCTCACCCATGGCTTGCATGACGGAACCCTGATGCTGCTCTTCAATATCCAGCGTAACGTTTTCGAACGGCTCTTGTTTACGACCATCAATTACCTTGTTGATAACTTTAGGACGAGAAACGGCAATTTCGAAACCTTCACGACGCATATTTTCGATCAGAACTGACAGGTGAAGTTCACCACGGCCCGATACGCGGAATGCATCGGCATCTTCAGTTTCTTCAACGCGCAGCGCAACGTTGTGTACCAACTCTTTGTTTAAGCGGTCAAGGATTTGACGTGAAGTCACGTACTTACCTTCTTTACCACAGAACGGAGAGGTGTTTACACAGAAGTACATGGTGACGGTTGGTTCATCAACAGACAGTGCTGGCAAAGCTTCAACGCTTTGTACATCACAAACGGTATCAGAAATATTCAGTTCACCCAGACCGGTGATAGCAATAATATCGCCCGCTTCAGCAACTTGCGATTCGATACGTTCCAGACCCATATGGCCCAGTACTTTACCGATTTTACCGTTGCGAGTTTTACCTTCGCTGTCGATAACAGTGACTTGCTGGTTAGGTTTAACCTTACCGCGTTTGATACGACCGATGCCAATAACGCCAACATAGTTGTTGTAGTCTAATTGGGAGATTTGCATCTGGAATGAACCGTCACTGTCAACATCCGGTGGAGCAACGTGTTTAACGATGGCTTCAAACAGGGGATCCATGTTGTCAGTCATTTCGTTATGGTCGTTACCCGCGATACCCATTAATGCAGAAGCATAAATAATCGGGAAATCGAGCTGTTCGTCGGTAGCATCCAGGTTAACGAACAGGTCAAACACCTGATCAACAACCCAGTCAGGACGCGCGCCAGGACGGTCAACTTTGTTAATTACCACGATAGGCTTCAGACCGTTAGCAAATGCTTTTTTGGTCACGAAACGCGTTTGCGGCATTGGGCCGTCCATTGCATCAACAACCAGCAACACCGAGTCAACCATAGACATTACGCGCTCTACTTCGCCACCGAAGTCGGCGTGTCCCGGAGTATCAACGATATTTATGCGATAACCGTTCCAGGTAATGGCGGTGTTTTTAGCCAGAATGGTGATCCCGCGTTCTTTTTCGAGGTCACCGGAGTCCATAACGCGCTCGGTAGCTTCGTTACGTTGTTCCCCTAAAGTTCCGGACATTTGTAGTAGCTTATCAACCAGGGTCGTTTTACCGTGGTCTACATGCGCGATAATAGCGATGTTACGTAGATTCTCAATCACAGATTTGCCTCAGGCATTAGAAATAGCGCGTTATTGTACACACTTTAGACGAACTACTAAACAAGATCACAAAGATCTGTCAAAAACAACCAACGGCTGGACAGTTTGTGATCTCATTCACGGTAGAAAATGTCTATATAAAAAGCGATTTGCACCAAATTAAGTCACGGGTCATCGGCAATGCACTAATTTAGTGCATTATTTGGTGCAAAAATTTGTTTTTCGTTCATACTCTGAAGTCATAGCCGCTACAGACTGCTATTTAATGGTCCGGAATAAAAACTGGCACGATTATAGCATAACTTTAGCCCATGGCACCGATGCCAAATTATGACTCGATAATAACAGCCAGCGGGAGAACACCAATGTCCACAGAACATGTTTTGACGATGCTTAATGAGCACGAAGTGAAGTTTGTCGATTTGCGTTTTACCGATACTAAAGGTAAAGAGCAACATATTACTATCCCGGCTCATCAGGTTGATGCAGACTTTTTCGAAGACGGAAAAATGTTCGATGGTTCATCCATTGGCGGCTGGAAAGGTATCAACGAATCTGACATGGTGTTAATGCCGGATCCAAGTACTGCGCTTATCGACCCATTCTTTGACGATACGACGCTGATTATTCGCTGTGACGTGTTGGAACCAGGCACCATGCAAGGCTATGAGCGTGATCCGCGTTCTATCTCTAAGCGTGCTGAAGATTTCCTGCGCTCTTCTGGTATTGCCGACACCGTACTGTTCGGGCCAGAGCCAGAGTTCTTCCTGTTTGACGACATTCGTTTCGGTAACTCTATTGCAGGTGCTTATTACCATATCGATGATATCGAAGCAGCATGGAACACCGGCACCAAATACGAAGGTGGCAACAAAGGCCATCGTCCTATGGTTAAAGGCGGTTACTTCCCGGTTCCACCGGTTGATTCATCACAAGATCTGCGTTCTGCCATGTGTCTGACCATGGAAGAGATGGGTCTGGTGGTTGAAGCTCACCACCACGAAGTCGCAACTGCTGGTCAGAACGAAGTGGCTACCCGCTTCAATACCATGACCAAAAAAGCTGACGAAACCCAAATCTACAAATACGTGGTGCATAACGTTGCTCACGCATTTGGTAAAACAGCCACCTTTATGCCTAAGCCATTAGTGGGCGATAACGGTTCTGGTATGCACTGTCATATGTCACTGGCTAAAAACGGTACTAACCTGTTTGCTGGTGACAAATACGGCGGCCTGTCTGAAATGGCGCTGTACTATATCGGTGGTGTGATTAAGCATGCTAAAGCGATTAACGCTCTGGCAAACCCAACCACCAACTCTTATAAGCGTCTGGTTCCAGGATTCGAAGCACCGGTTATGCTGGCTTACTCAGCGCGTAACCGTTCTGCATCAATCCGTATTCCAGTGGTTGCCAGCCCGAAAGCGCGCCGCATTGAAGTGCGTTTCCCGGACCCTGCAGCTAACCCATATCTGGCGTTTGCTGCGCTGCTGATGGCCGGTCTTGACGGTATCATCAACAAGATCCATCCGGGCGAAGCCATGGATAAGAACCTGTATGATTTACCGGCGGAAGAAGCGAAAAACATCCCTACCGTTGCAGGCTCTCTGGAAGAAGCCCTGAACGCGCTGGATGCTGACCGTGAATTCTTAACCCGTGGCGGCGTGTTCACTAACGATGCTATCGATGCTTATATCGAGCTGAAGCAAGAAGAGATGAACCGCGTACGTATGGCTCCGCATCCACTGGAGTTTGAACTGTACTACAGTGTGTAACTACAGCGTGTAATAGCAAAAACATGATCTCGCTGTTATCTACGTTAGGGTTTGAGCCCATCATTTGATGGGCTTTTTTCACCTGACCACATTGCGGGGCTTTTTTGATGGTTTAATACGCCTTATCAGATGATGCCCCAATTTAGTGCAAAGGAGCCACTAATGGAAAACCCAGCGCTGCCGGATACCGAGCAAATTCTTAACTCACAGATCACCTGTGTGTTAATTCTGGATTTTTCATTAGCCATTCAATACGCCAACCCTGCCGCCCAACAATTGTTGGTGCAAAGTTCCCGTAAGCTGTTTGGTACCCCACTTCCCAATCTGGTTGATTATCTTTCGTTAGATGTCGATCTGATGTGGTCAAGCCTGCGCGAAGGTCAGGGATTCACCGATAACGAAGTCACTATGGTGGTGGATAGCCATCTCCATGTATTGACCCTCAGTGCTCAACTTCTGGCAGACGAGCATATTCTGATGGAACTGTCGGCGCTGGATAACCATCGGCGTCTGAGTCAGGAGCAATTGCAGCACTCACAACAAACCGCAGCAAGAGAGCTGGTACGTGGGTTGGCGCATGAGATTAAAAATCCATTAGGAGGGCTACGCGGAGCTGCTCAACTGCTGGCGAAAGCGTTACCCGACCCCGCTCTGGTGGAATATACCAAAGTTATCATTGAACAGGCTGACCGACTGCGTAATCTGGTAGACAGGCTACTCGGGCCGCAACACCCCGGCCAGCGGGTAGTACAAAATATTCATCAGGTCTCCGAGCGGGTTTATCAGCTACTGGTGCTGGAAAAGTCGGATAATGTCACTATCGTTCGTGATTATGACCCAAGTATGCCGGAATTAATCCACGATCCGGAACAAGTTGAACAAGTGCTGTTAAATATCGCCAGAAACGCCATGCAGGCACTGGGGCAATCCGGTGGTTCGATTACCTTAAGAACCCGCACTGCCTCACAGATGACACTGCACGGCATTCGCTATCGCTTATGTGCCCGAATTGATATTGAAGATAATGGCCCCGGAATTCCGCCGCAGCTACAGGATACCATCTTCTATCCGATGGTTAGCGGACGTGAAGGCGGCACTGGCCTTGGTTTATCCATTGCCCGTAGTCTGATTGACCAACATCGGGGAAAAATTGAGTTTAACAGTTGGCCAGGCCACACCGAATTTTCGGTGTTCCTGCCCATTCGTCAGTGAGGGTTACTATGAGTCAAGGTACAGCCTGGATTGTTGATGATGACAGCGCCATTCGCTGGGTATTGGAGCGGGCACTGACCGGCGCCAATATGCAGTGCACCAGCTTTGATTCTGCTGACGAAGTTCTGATTGCGCTGGAAAAGCGGGCACCAGACGTATTGATATCCGATATTCGTATGCCGGGTATTGATGGGCTGGCGTTGCTGCAAACCATCAAACAAAAGCACCCTTTGCTGCCGGTTATTATTATGACCGCTCATTCCGATTTGGATGCGGCTGTCAGCGCCTATCAGTTTGGCGCCTTCGACTATTTGCCTAAGCCTTTTGATATTGATGAGGCGGTTGCGTTAACCGAGCGGGCTATCAGTCATTATCGGGAGACGCGCCAGCCGGAACGGGAAATTCAAAACAGCCGGCCCACTACCGATATTATCGGCGAAGCCCCTGCTATGCAGGATGTATATCGTATTATTGGTCGTCTTTCTCTGTCATCAATTAGTGTACTGATCAACGGTGAATCCGGTACCGGTAAAGAGTTGGTAGCTCATGCTTTACATCGCCACAGCCCACGCGCCAACGGCAAATTTATCGCTCTGAATATGGCGGCAATTCCCAAGGATCTGATTGAATCAGAGCTGTTCGGCCATGAGAAAGGCGCATTTACTGGTGCAGGTCAGGTTCGTCAGGGTCGCTTTGAGCAAGCCGATGGCGGTACTTTATTTTTAGATGAAATTGGTGATATGCCGCTGGAAGTTCAAACTCGTCTGTTACGAGTTCTGGCTGACGGACAGTTTTACCGCGTAGGCGGCTATGAACCTATCAAAGTCGATGTGCGCATTATTGCCGCCACCCACCAGAATCTGGAGCTGTTGGTCAAAGAACATAAATTCCGTGAAGATTTGTTCCATCGCCTTAATGTTATCCGCATCCATTTGCCTCCATTACGTGAGCGCAGAGAAGACATTCCTCGTCTGGCACGTCATTTCCTGCTAATTACCGCACAGGAACTGGGGGTTGAAGCCAAGATTCTACATCCGGATACTGAACTGGCACTCAGTCAGATGACCTGGTCAGGTAACGTTCGTCAGTTGGAAAATACCTGTCGCTGGCTAACGGTCATGGCCGCTGGCAAAGAGGTATTGCCGCAAGACTTGCCGGAAGAGTTGTTTGTTTATGATGAACAAGCCCCGGAATCCCACGCCTCCGCCGCCACATTTGATGGCCACTGGACAATAGTATTGGAAAAATGGGCCGAACAAGCCCTGTCTTCCGGCAAAGAAGATCTGCTGTCCGAGGCTCTGCCGGATATGGAGCGTGTGTTGTTATCGGTTGCTTTGCGCCATACTCACGGGCATAAACAAGAAGCGGCTCAGCTACTTGGCTGGGGTAGAAATACGCTAACCCGTAAATTGAAAGAACTGGATATTGAATAACCGGCTCTGATCGGCATGGATGCCGGATTAAAAAGTTTTTTTAATGTAATCCGGTCCACATTTTTTCCGTCAAATTCTGATATTCTTGGCGCAAATCATCAAACCTACACTTTAGATACTTCTGGTGAAAATTTGTACTTTACAGATTTCATCACCTGCGTATTATGGCGACAATATTATTTCTCCAGGTCAGTACGGAGCAGGATCATGCTGGAAAATTTAGCTAATTTATTTAACTTCAGCACCGAAGTCGGTGCAATGACAGGGCAGTCACCTCAAACCGCTTTTGCAGCTATCTTGTGTGTGATTATGTTTGTTTTATTCTCCTGATTTTCTCCTTTTATACTGGAGGGTAACCAGGACTAACAGCAGATAAAAATAATGGGAAAGGTCAACGGAACATGCCTGTGCGGCAGCGTAAAATTTGAAGTTTCTCTGGAAGATTATCAGGTATCCGCCTGCCAGTGTTCGATGTGTCGTCGCTGGGCCGGGGGGATTTTCCTCTCTCTTGATATCAAAAACTCTCTTGTTATTCGTGATCCATCGGGTTTAAAACACTATAAATCCTCAGAGTGGGGGCAACGCGGTTTTTGTGAACACTGCGGAACCTCTCTGTTCTGGCAAACCGCAGACGGTAAGCAAACCTATGTCACTTACTCTTCTCTGGAACTGAGTGAATCGGAACTGGATAAGCTAAAACTGACCGCCGAGATCTTTGTTGATAACCAACCGAAGTTTTATTGTTTTGGGAATAAGACGGAGAGACTAACGGGGGAGGATGTGATGCGGTTGTTGCGGGAAAGTGGGGAGATATAACAGGTCAGCTTTTGAGGATATTCCGGCCGTAAAAACGATGCTGCTTATCTCATCTTTGTGCTCGGCCGGAAGGGCATCTGCACTTAGCATCAGAGTGCGTCGGGCCTAGATTCCCTAGGGGCAGTTATGAAACACCTTGCGGTGTTTCACCCTGCGGGCCAGCGCTAGCGCTGTTCAAACAGGCTTTCGCCTGTTTGTCGTTGGCTTACGCCAAGTCGACCCCAACGGAAATCTCTCCCTCCGATTGGCTTAATTAAGTAGGTTTAACTACTTAAATAACCCTCGAGAACTGCTGTCGCCGTGCTTGCTGCCGCAAATAAACGTCAAAACACATGCAGATATTGCGGATCAATAAGCGGCCTTTGCCGGTTACGTCGATACCTTTGTCATCGATTGTGACTAACCCATCTTTTTCCAGCGGGATCAGCAGTTTCAGATCTTCGGCAAAATATTCCGCAAAGCGGATATTGTGCGCTTTCTCGATCGGAGCAAAGTCCAGGCTGAAGTTACAAATCAGGGTCTTAATCACATCGCGGCGGATACAATCATCTTCCGTCATTGCCAGACCTTTCCACAGCGCATTGCCTTTCTCTTCAACTCTGGCGTAGTAAGCCTTTAAATCTTTCTGATTCTGGGCGTAAGTATCACCAATCATACTGATGGAAGATACGCCCATGCCCAGTAAATCGCTGTCACCGTGAGTGGTATATCCCTGGAAGTTGCGGTGCAAATGCCCTTCTCGTTGAGCAATAGCCAGTTCATCATCCGGACGAGCAAAGTGGTCCATGCCAATAAACTGATAACCATCGTTGGTTAATGAACTGATGGTTTCCTGCAGGATCTCCAGCTTTTCATTAGCCGAAGGCAAATCGTGATCTTTAATTTTTACCTGCGCAGCAAAACGGCTGGGTAAATGCGCATAGTTAAATACGCTCAGGCGATCCGGGCTTAGTTCAGCCACGCGCTGGAGCGTAAAAGCAAAGCTTTCTGCCGTCTGCTTTGGTAAGCCATAAATCAGATCGATATTGGTAGAGCGAAAGCCCAGCGCTTTAGCACGGTTGATCAGGGCGAAAATGAATTCTTCATCCTGTTCGCGGTTTACCAGACGCTGTACTTCTTTATTAAAGTCTTGTACACCCATACTCATACGGTTAAAACCTTCTGAGCGCAGGTGGTCCAGAATATCCAGTTCGATTTCCCGTGGGTCAATCTCAATAGAAATTTCAGCATCCGGCTGGAAGTTAAAATGCTGGCGCAGCATTCCCATCAGTCGGGTAATTTGCTGTTGATTCAAATAGGTTGGTGTACCTCCGCCCCAGTGCATCTGCGAGACCTGACGGTTAGCAAACAGCGGAGCGCGATGACGAATCTCTTGTTCTAGTACATCAAGATACTGCTCAACTTTATGCCCCTGACGGGTGACAATCTTGTTGCAACCGCAGAAATAGCAAAGCTTGTGGCAGAAAGGAATATGAATATAGAGGGAGAGCGGGCGTTCAGGGTACCGGGCAACCGCCGACAGAAAATCGCTTTCTCCGTACTGCTCACTAAATTCAAGCGCCGTTGGATAAGAAGTATATCTGGGCCCGGAATAGTTATATTTCTGAATAAGGGCCAGATCCCAATCAATCATCTGCGTCGACATTTGCTCACTCCGTCTTATTGTTTTGTCTCCCCGATCGTTTATTTACGTTTTTTATAGTACTGCTTTTTCTAATACCGGGGGTTTTGGCTGAGCGCCAACTGTGTTTCAGTTGGTTCAGCCATAATAGTCTACCTAATAACCAGACCAGATAACATGCCAGTATCAAACCTGGTATCAGGAATACTAACTGCATAGTCGATTATTTACTCTTGAGGACTGTTTCTTTTGAGTAATTTAACAATATCTTCTTTCTGCTCTTGAGGCTCATCCAGCATATCGTCTTCCTCATCGCCTAAATCAATACCTAAAATAGACATCAGCTCATCAATGCGATCGAGAGTATTGTCTACATAACGTTGTTCTTCCGCTGACAGTTTTTTGCCATCGTCAATCGCATCGAGTAATTCATTCAGGCGATCGTCATTTTCCAACAGGGCTAATTCTTGCTCTGGCGGTACGCTGGTCGCTTTTGGCGGTTTAGGTGCCTTAGGCTTAGCCACTACGGCCTGATTGCCTTCAACAATCAACGGAACCGGCGTTTTACTGCCAATACGCGGATCTTTAAAAGCCCCGCTGGATTTCTGATTTTTCCCGGACTGGGAATCAACGTTAGTACGCGCACCCGCTGAATTACCTCGATGTTTTTTCGCACGCTTACGCGCCCGAGCCTCGGCATCAACTTCTTCACGACTTTTACGCTTTGCTTTGACAACTTTATTGTTGCCCTTAGCGGTATTTTGCGGCTGCTTCATAGCGAATTCTCTAAAGTGGAGATATTGGGTCGGAATCTAGCAGAAACCAAGAAAAAAGGCGACAGAGTTATCTGTCGCCTTAGTGTCGAACCATTAAAGGAAAAATTATTTCCTAATCTCATCCCTGTGAACAAACAACGTCCCGGTTTATCCTTTTGTTATTTTTCCAGTCCCTGGTAGTGCCCTGACTCTCTTCCTGGAGAAACATGCTCATCCCTGGTGCTGTCCTTAGCTCTTGCTCTTCCTGAACTACGCTTCTGCGTATCCTGACGTCCTTATCCGTGTTACTATCCTGTATCACGCTACCTAATTCCGTTAGGTATTTCCTTCTGACTCTGTAAACATCATCCTGATGTTTACATGAGATTCACATCCTGTGAATTTCTGTCCTGGTGCATCCCCTTGCTTGATGTGTACTTTACTATGCTGCGGCAGCTAAACAAGTAACTAACTGGTATTAATACTAGGTATTTTCTGTCCTACAAAATAACTGGCTGATAATAAACGTGTTAAATTACAGGGCTACTTAAAAAAGAGGACATTGCCCTACTTTTCTATGGCAAATGTCTCACAAGGGTTAGCTGGCTATTACCACAATATCTGCTAGCTAGCGTGAAAATTGACAATAAACTCACCCTTTCTTACGGAAGACAGTATAATTGCCAGCCAAATTTGCTATTCGCGGAGACGAACGTTTTGACACTGAAAAACTTTAACTATCATAAGACACATTTCGTCACCAGCGCCCCGGACATTACCCATTTGCCTGTTGATTTTGGTATTGAGATCGCCTTTGCCGGTCGTTCTAATGCAGGAAAGTCCAGCGCCCTGAATACGCTGACCAATCAAAAAAACCTTGCTCGCACCAGTAAAACACCGGGGCGAACTCAGCTAATTAACCTGTTTCAGGTTGAAGAAAATCTTCATTTGGTAGATTTGCCGGGGTATGGCTATGCCGAAGTGCCTGAAGAGATGAAACGCAAATGGCAACGCGCACTGGGCGAATACCTGCAAAAGCGTGAATGCTTGAGAGGTCTGGTGGTACTGATGGATATCCGCCATCCGCTAAAAGATCTGGATCAGCAGATGATTCAATGGGCAGTAGACGTAGAGCTACCGGTCATGATTTTACTGACCAAGGCCGACAAACTGGCCTCCGGTGCCCGTAAAGCTCAACTCAATATGGTACGCGAAGCGATTTTACCGTTTCAGGGAGACATTCAGGTCGAGATGTTCTCATCCCTGAAGAAACTGGGGGTTGATAAACTGCGTTTGAAACTGGATGAATGGTTTAATCTGGATTTTAATCATAGTGATGAAGAGATTGACGATCAGCCTGCCGAGTAAGCCCTGCCCTATTTCTTTCCTGAATTTCAGATAAAAAAACGCCCCATTCAAACGAATGGGGCGGCTAATATAAAGCCAATCCTATTACAGGGTTGAAAAATAGAACATCTTACCTCTGTACCCTACAACGCTAACTCTACTCCATTTCTCACACCGGGAAAAGTAATTTTTGTAAAAAAATTACAAGTACTTTGATTACATACCGAGACTGTTATCACAAAAAAATTGAGTTTATGTAGTTTAGTTACATAGATATCCACACCGGTGATATGGAAAATCATTATCTATGTAGATGTTTGAAAATAAAAAAAGCTCCAACGTTTATCACATTGGAGCCTGTCTAAGCGGTCAGTTATGACATGTTCAGAGCGTGATTAGTGCGCTTCGTCCCAGTTCATTCCAACCCCAACATCCACTTTCATTGGCACAGCGAGTTTTACACACTGCTCCATCAGCTGGCGGATCGTTTGTTCTGAAACATCCAGCACCGACTCATGAACTTCAAACACCAGTTCATCGTGTACTTGCATAATCATCTTCACCAGTGGTTTGTCTTGCTGTTGCAGCCAGTTATCCACTTCTATCATGGCGGTTTTAATGATGTCTGCCGCGGTACCCTGCATTGGTGCGTTTATAGCTGCCCGTTCTGCACCTTTACGGCGCATACCGTTGCTGGCTTTAATATCCGGCAGATATAAACGACGACCAAACAGTGTCTCAACGTAACCCTGTTCAGAAGCCTGTACGCGAGTACGCTCCATATATTCCAGTACACCCGGGTAACGCTCAAAATAGAGGTCCATATAGCGCTGAGCTTCGCCCCGTTGGATCCCCAACTGGCGCGCCAGACCAAATGCGCTCATGCCGTAAATCAAACCAAAGTTAATCGCCTTCGCGCTTCGACGCTGCTCACCGCTAACCTGTTCAAGTGGCGTTCCAAATACTTCAGCTGCCGTTGCCCGGTGGATATCTTTGCCCTGAGCGAAAGCATCCAGTAGCCCTTTATCACCGGATAAATCAGCCATAATTCTCAATTCAATTTGAGAATAGTCAGCCGCCATAATCCGGTACCCTTCCGGTGCAATGAATGCCTGACGAATACGACGCCCTTCTTCATTACGTACAGGAATGTTCTGCAGATTAGGATCGCTTGAAGAGAGACGCCCGGTAGCCGTCACGGCCTGATGGTAAGAAGTATGCACCCGACCAGAAACCGCATTCACCATAAGCGGCAGCTTATCCGTATAGGTAGTTTTCAGCTTGGCCAAACCACGATGTTCCAAAATCACTTTCGGCAGTGGGTAGTCCAGCGCCAGCTCGGCCAGCACTTCTTCATTAGTAGAAGGTGCGCCACCCGGCGTTTTCTTCAGTACCGGTAATTTCTGCTTTTCATAGAAAATTGCCTGTAACTGCTTGGTAGAGGAGAGATTAAACGGCTCGCCTGCCAGCTCATGAGCCTGATCCTCCAGCTCTTTTAATCGTTGAGCTAATTCGGCCGAATGCTGATTTAAAATCTGAGCATCAATCAATACGCCGGTACGTTCCATACGTGACAGCACCGGAACCAGTGGCATCTCAATCTTGCGGAAAACCCGTTCCAGACTTGACTCTTGCTGTAACTTAGGCCACATAGCCAGATGTAGCTGCAATGTCACATCAGCGTCTTCTGCGGCGTAAGGCCCTGCATGCTCGATGGCGAGCTGGTTAAACGTCAGCTGATTTTTACCTTTGCCCGCCAGTTCATCAAAACTGATAGTTTTATGATTCAGGTAACGGTTTGCCAGGCTATCCATATCGTGACGTCCGGCAACGCTGTCCAGCACGTAGGACTCCAGCATGGTATCAAACTCAATACCGCGTAAATTAATGTCATAACGAGCCAGCATACTTTGGTCAAATTTCAGATTTTGACCAATAATCAACGCTTTTTCACTTTCTAACAGCGGCTTCAGGGCTTTCAATACCTCTTCAGCATTCAGTTGATCCGGCGCACCAATATAATCATGACCAAAAGGAACATAAGCCGCCTTACCGGCTTCAATAGCAAAAGAGACGCCTACCAGATTGGAACTCATATAATCCAGGCCGTCAGTCTCGGTATCAAAAGCAAACAGTTCAGCTTGTTCCAGCTGTTTTAACCAGCGGTTAAAACTATCCCAGTCGAGGATAACTTCATAACCTTCCTGAGATAAGATAGCGGAAACCTCCGGTGCGGCAGCAGCAGCCTGATAGGCAACCGGAGCAGGTTTACTTGCACCACTGCCCTTGTTACCGGCTTTCAGGGTGCCGGTACTTTCCAGCTCAGCCAGCCAGCGCTTAAACTCATAACGGGCAAACAGCTCGCGTAGCTCGTCAACTTCAGGTTCACGCAGTGCCAGATCCTGCTCATTAACCTCCAGCTCCACATCGGTTTTAATGGTAGCCAGCTTATAAGAGAGGTAAGCAGCATCTTTATGCTGTTCCAGCTTTGCCGCCATAGTTTTTGCACCGCGAAAACTTAAATCAGCAATTTTATCCAGTTGGCTGTATAAGGTATCTAACCCACCCAGCCCTTGCAGCAATGCCTGAGCCGTTTTTTCACCAACGCCGGGAACGCCAGGAATGTTATCGGAAGAGTCGCCCATTAATGCGAGGAAATCGATAATCAGCTCAGGCGGTACCCCATATTTTTCACATACCTCTTCCGGCCCAAGAATAGTGTTGTTCATGGTGTTAATCAGCGTAACCTGCGGCGTAACTAGCTGTGCCATATCTTTATCGCCGGTACTGATTAATACATCACGTCCTTTCGCTGCGGCGCTCAGTGCCAGAGTACCAATAACGTCATCAGCTTCCACACCGGGAATAACTAATAGCGGGATCCCCATCGCTTTTACCATTTGGTGTAATGGTTCTATCTGAGCACGCAGGTCATCCGGCATCGGAGGGCGGTGAGATTTATATTCAGCAAACAGTTCATCACGAAAGGTTTTTCCCTTGGCATCAAATACCACCACGATATGGCTGGGCTGACATTGAGCTATCAGGCTGCGTAACATATTCAATACGCCGTACATCGCCCCTGTAGGAACCCCTTCACGGTTAGTCAGCGGTGGAAATGCGTGGAACGCGCGATAAAGATAAGAGGAGCCGTCAACGAGCACCAGTGGGTTTTCTGCAATCTTAGCCATAAAATGATTCTTTGCTGTTTGATTCATCAATAGTGGTAAGCATGCCATAGCTGAGGCCAGGAAACGAATAGCTTATTTAACTTTAGCGATACAGACAGGAAATAAATCCATTAATTTACCCATAAATCCTGTGGATAACTCGGTGGATAAAAGTAAGTATATGTTATACAACAACGGGATAGACTCCGAAAAAGCAAAAATAAACATTAATAAATCAAAGAGATATATATAAAAGTCAAGTTCTCATTCTAAATATGGCACGATCTTCAACTGTGGATATTTGATTTATTAGTGATTCATATCTGTCAAGGGCTATGGTTCCCTTTTCTGATAATTAACCAAATAATTTTAGTAAAAAATGGGATGAAAGAGACTTCATCTGAATGTATCCCAACACCTCAAAATATCCCGTTATAAAGACCGTCAAAACAACACATTCATTCTGTCATTATCTTTGACAGCAGTTTCATTTACAGACCAAAAGGTCGGAATAGAATAAGTTGCTGAACGACCTTTCTGCTCTCCGCAGATTTTGTTCATTAGCCAATTTATTAATATGGTAGCCTTACGTGCGTTATAGTTTCAGTCGAACTTATTGCAATAATTTATTTTAGTTTTGGCTTTCTGTTAGAATTAGCCAAAATTTGAAGAATGATGAGTATTCATTGTCTTGGATGCCAGTAGACCAGTAACGAAAAATAGACATGCCAAAACTGTTTGCCCCAATTATCTTTGTCATCACGACAATATTAACCATCGTTTTTACCATGCTCTGTTCTGTGCCTATGGTAATCGCTGGCATCTTGAAACTTTTACTGCCCTTTAAAGTAGTCAGTCTTGGTGTATCCGCATTCTGTAATTTTATGATGTGGTGTTGGTGCGTTTCCCTGGCCTTCATTTTAAAAATTACCAATCGCATTGAATGGGATATTGAGGGTGCAGAAGACCTCAGTAAGCAAAACTGGTACCTGCTGATTAGCAACCATAAAAGCTGGACAGATATCGTCTCCCTTTGCGTCGTGATGCGTAACCGCATTCCAATGAATAAATACTTTCTCAAACAGCAACTGGCATGAGTTCCTTTTATTGGCATCGCCTGCTGGGCACTGGATATGCCATTTATGCGCCGTTACTCGCGCACTTATCTGTTAAAACATCCGGAAAAACGTGGTAAAGATATTGAAACCACGCGCCGCTCTTGCGAAAAATTTCGCGACCACCCCACGACCATTGTTAACTTTGTAGAAGGTTCGCGTTTTACCCGGCAAAAAAGAGAGCAGCTCAACTCTCCTTATCAAAACCTTTTGCCACCAAAATCGGCAGGCATTGCGCTGGCACTCAATGTACTGGGCGCCCAGTTTGATCGTATTTTAAACGTCACCCTTTATTACCCTGAAAACGAAGATAAACCGTTTATTGATCTGTTGAGCGGTCAAATGAAACGTATCGTGGTACGTATCGAAACACTGCCGATAGATGACAGCATTCGCGGCGACTATCTGAATGATAAGCTGTTTAAACGTCAGTTTCAGCAGTGGTTGCATGAGGTTTGGCAGAGGAAAGATTTGCTGCTGGAGCAGTTAAAATCACAATTTAATAAGCCTCAGCAATAAATCCGCATTTCAGCATGTTTAAAAATCACAAAGGCCCGCATTTCTGCGGGCCTTTAGATCTCAGTGCTTTAGATCTCAGTGAATGTCAGCTGAGAGCCTGTCTGTTACCAATATCCTAACCACTTCCACCATGCTCCACCGACGGTTATCCAGATGATCAGGTTGACCACACTCAGGATAAATCCGGTTTTCCACCATTCGGTTAGCGTCACATAGCCAGAACCAAAGATGATTGGAGCAGTACCCGTACCATAATGAGTTAACGACATCATTAATGAAGATGCGAAAGCAAGAATCAGGCCCAGTAGTGCAGGAGGTGCGCCAAGCGCTAAACCAGCGGCAAAGAAAGCGGCAAACATAGCGGTAATATGAGCGGTAGTACTGGCAAAGAAGTAATGGGAATAGACATAAACCAGCGTTAACAAAATAGTACCGCCAATCCAGCCAATACCCAGATTATCAATAGCGCCACCCACCGTCTGTGAGAGCCAGCTGATAAGGCCCAGCTTACCGAGGAAAGTCGCCATCATCACCAGTGCGGAGAACCAAACTACCGTATCCCAGGCACCTTTATTTTTCAGTAAATCTTCCCAGCTCAGAACGCCGGTCATCAGCAAAATAGACAGGCCAATAAACGCAGCCGTGGTGGGATTGACCACCCAACCCTCTCCCAGGAAGAACGCGGGAATGCCAGCCCACATCACCAGCAGCAAGCCAAATACCGCCAGAGTAATCTTCTCAGACAGAGATACTGGGCCTAACTCGCGCAGTTTTTCTTTAGCAAACACCGGAGCATTTGGCGTGCTTTTAATTTCTGGTGGATACAACCAGTAAATCACCAGCGGTACCACAATCAATGAAACAATGGCAGGGATCAGCGCGGCAATGGCCCACATTCCCCAGGTGAATTCAATACTCGGGTCTGTACCCTTAATGATCAGGGCAACAATCAACGGGTTAGGCGCAGTCGCCGTAATAAACATTGCTGAGGTAATAGGGTTAATATTGTAGTTCACCAGCGAAAGGTAACGACCTATCTTCTCCGTTGATCCGGGCTCAGGCTTAGAGTTAAAACTGTCGGCAATAGAGCGCATAATCGGGTGGATGATGCCACCACCCCGGGCAGTATTACTTGGTGTCACGGGAGCCAGCGTCGTTTCGGCAATTGCCAGCGCATAGGCGATACCAAGCGTTCTTTTGCCAAACAGAGAAATAAAGTAGTAACCGATACGTGCACCTAAACCGGTTTTATTCAAACTTTGCGAAACCATAATGGAAATACCAATCAACCAGATAAGCTGATTAGAAAAACCACTTAACGCATCATTTAGCGCAGCGCCTGGCTTACCGGGATTGGTGACCCCCGTCAGCGCTACCAGCGCAATAGCGACGATTGAAAGCGCACCAATAGGCATGGCTTTACCAATAATCGCCGCAATGGTTCCAACAAACAGCGCCAGCAGGTGCCAGGCATTGGGTGTTACGCCCTCTGGTACCGGGATAACAAACCAGATGATCAGAGTAATCGCAATCGCAACAAGAGAAGGAACAGGTTTTAGCGGAGTCATTTTATCCATAATATTGTCCATTTAATCATATAGAGTGGGTATCTCAGAAAAAGAACTGAGACAAATTCAGGCAAAACAGCACCTTTGTCACATCATTAAATGACTTAATTTTGGGATTGAAGAACCGGGCGTTTTAATAAATAACGCTTTGATATCATGCAATACAAAATCATTTCATTTCACATAATTTAAACAAAACTTATCATACTGGTTTTATAAAACCAGAACAGACATATTGTTTAAAAAAGTCGGGTGACTACAAAATTTTAACAACGGCGGGAGTATCTGATTTCCAAGCAGGTTGTTTCGATAATATAAGTCGAAACAACCTGTTGGAATAGGCAGGACAAATTAGCTGTGTAGCAGAGAGATGTCAGCGACTCTCAGGAACATATCGCGTAATTTGCTCAGCAACGTCAGACGGTTAACTCTGATAGCATCATCCTCAACCATCACCATGACTTTATCGAAGAAAGCATCAACGTATTCACGCAGATCCGCCAGTTCAACCAGCGCTTCCTGATAGCGTCCTTCTTCAAACAGTGGTTCCAGCTTATCGCGTAATACTGCCATTTGAGTTACCAGATGGATCTCTTCCGGCTCTTTCAGTATTGCCACGTTGGTTCTGTCATGTAACGTATCCGTTGCTTTGGACAGAATATTGGATACCCGTTTATTAGCCTCAGCCAGTGAAGCAGCGGCATCCAACGAGCGGAAGTGTGATACCGCCTTAACCCGTGCATCAAAATCAGCCGGCTTAGTTGGGCGACGAGCCAATACCGCCAGAATCACGTCAATGCTGTAGCCAACGTCCAGATACCAGGCACGGAAACGGCCCAGCATAAATTCAACCACATCATCGGTAACGTTAGTGTTAGTCAGCTTATCACCGTATAGACGCACCGCTTCTTCGGTTAATGTCGCCAGATCTAACGGTAAATTCTTCTCAACGATGATACGTAAGACACCCAGCGCTGCGCGACGTAATGCAAAGGGATCTTTATCCCCTTTAGGATTTTGGCCAATGCCAAATATACCCGCTAAAGTATCCATCTTATCCGCAATCGCGACGGCACAGGCAACCAGCGAATTAGGCAGATCGTCACCGGCGAAACGCGGCATATATTGCTCATTTAAAGCAACCGCCACTTCTTCGTCTTCACCATCAAAGCGAGCATAGTGCATTCCCATCACGCCTTGCGTATCGGTAAATTCAAACACCATGTTGGTCATCAGGTCGCATTTAGACAGTAAGCCTGCACGGGTCGCTTTGTTAACGTCTGCGCCAATCTGGCTGGCAATCCAACCGGCCAGCGCCTGAATACGATCGGTTTTATCACGTACAGTACCAAGCTGTTGTTGGAACAGAACGGTTTCCAGACGTGGCAGGCGATCTTCCAGACGATGCTTACGGTCGGTATTAAAGAAGAATTCCGCATCAGCCAGACGTGGGCGAACCACCTTCTCATTACCAGAGATAATCTGTTGCGGATCTTTAGATTCAATATTCGTCACGAAGATAAAGTTCGGCATTAAACGACCCTGATGGTCATATACCGGGAAGTACTTCTGGTCGCCTTTCATGGTGTGTACTAAGGCTTCCGATGGTACCGCCAGGAACTTCTCTTCAAATTTAGCAGTTAATACTACTGGCCATTCCACCAGCGAAGTGACCTCTTCCAGCAGGCTTTCACTGATATCCGCTACACCACCAAGTTTATCGGCGGCGGCTTCGGCATCACGCTTTATCAGTAGCTTACGGGTATCATAATCGGCGATCACTTTGCCGCGTTCGATCAGAATTTTTGGATACTGATCGGCGCTACCAATGGAGAACTCAGCTTCACCCATAAAACGGTGGCCACGAATAATGCGGTCTGACTTAATGCCCAGAATAGTTCCGTCGATCAGTTCACTGCCGTACAGCATGGTTACGGTATGAACCGGGCGGATAAACTGAGTATCTTTATCACCCCAGCGCATTGGTTTAGGAATGGGCAATTTAGCCAGCGACTGAGCGACCAAATCGGCCAACAGCGCCTGCACTTGCTGGCCTTTAACCTGAGCGCGGTACATCAGCCATTCGCCTTTGTCCGTGGTCAGACGTTCAGCCTGTTCAACGGTGATACCGCAACCACGAGCCCAGCCCTCTGCGGCTTTGCTTGGTTTACCTTCAGCATCAAACGCCTGAGAAATTGCCGGGCCGCGTTTTTCAACTTCACGATCGGGCTGTGAGGCCTGCAGTTCAATGACTTTCAGAGCCAGACGGCGTGGAGCAGCGAACCACTCAACCGTGCTGTAGGACAAATTAGCGTTGTCCAGTTCCGCTTTAAAATTTGCAGCAAAAGATTCAGCAAGAGAGCGAAGCGCCTTCGGTGGCAACTCTTCCGTGCCGATTTCCACAAGGAAAGTTTGTTGAGTCATGGCGTTCTCTTAAACCTTTTTCTTATCACACATAGGGAAACCTAATGCCTCGCGAGAAGCATAGTAAGCCTCAGCAACCGCTTTGGTCAGCGTACGAATACGCAGAATATAGCGTTGACGCTCGGTCACAGAGATTGCTTTGCGGGCATCCAGCAGGTTAAAGCTATGGGCCGCTTTCAGAATGCGCTCATAGGCTGGTAACGGCAGTGGTGTTTCCAGAGCCAGTAACTTCTGCGCCTCTTTTTCATACTGCTCAAAGCAGCTGAACAGGAAGTCAGTATCAGCATATTCAAAGTTATAGGTAGACTGTTCCACTTCATTTTGATGATAGATATCACCATAGGTAGTCTTACCGAAAGGACCATCGCTCCAGACCAGGTCATAAACACTGTCCACGCCCTGAATATACATGGCCAGACGTTCAAGTCCGTAAGTGATTTCACCAGTGACGGGTTTACACTCCAAACCACCTACCTGCTGGAAATAGGTAAACTGAGTGACTTCCATTCCGTTTAGCCAGACTTCCCAGCCAAGACCCCAGGCACCCAGCGTTGGGTTTTCCCAGTTATCTTCAACAAAACGGATATCGTGCACGGTCGGATCCACGCCCAGCTCTTTCAGCGAGCCGAGATACAGCTCCTGAATATTGTCCGGAGAGGGTTTGATAATGACCTGAAACTGGTAGTAGTGCTGTAAGCGGTTCGGGTTTTCACCATAGCGGCCATCCGTAGGACGGCGGGAAGGCTGCACATAAGCAGCGGCTATTGGCTCAGGCCCTAAAGCCCGCAGGCAGGTTATTGGATGCGACGTACCAGCACCGACTTCCATATCCAATGGTTGGACAATGGTGCAGCCCTGACGCGACCAATAATCCTGTAATGTTAGGATTAATCCCTGAAAGGTTTTATTATCGAACTTCTGCATGTTGGATCCGCGCGCGATAGAGTTTAATTAATGTAGCTGATAAGTATACCTATAGACGACCAGATGTGCAGCTCTAATCCATACCGGACACAGGATTTTGTTAAAAATCAGGGGAAATATATGCAACGTTGTAGTTGGGTCAATCAGGATCCGCTTTACATTGAGTACCATGACAACGAATGGGGAAAACCCGTTCGCGATAACCAAAAACTGTTTGAAAAAATTTGTCTGGAAGGACAACAAGCCGGTCTTTCATGGATTACCGTATTGAAAAAACGTGAAACTTACCGTCAATGTTTTCACCACTTTGATCCGGTAAAGGTCGCTGCGATGACCGAAAAAGACATTGATAAACTGATGGAAAATCCGGGGCTAATTCGCCATCGCGGCAAGCTGGAGGCCATTGTGCATAATGCTAAAGCTTATCTGTCCATGCAGGCTGCCGGAGAGGACTTCGCCACGTTTATCTGGTCGTTTGTGGAGAATACGCCAATCCTCAATCACCTTTCGATGAAAAAACCTGAGGAATTCCCTGCTTCCACACCGATTTCGGTCGCCATGGCAAAAGCGCTGAAAAAGCGTGGTTTTAAATTTTTCGGTGCGACGACTTGCTATGCCTTTATGCAATCAATGGGGCTGGTTAACGATCATATGATTGAGTGTTTCTGCCATCCGGACAATCACGCGTGATCCGTCGTTATCAGCCACAGGATTTAGATGCGCTAATGGCGCTATGGTTAACCACCACCATTAAGGCGCATCCTTTTATTGAACCATCCTACTGGCAGGAAAGTGAGCCACTGGTTCGCAACGTCTATATTCCTGACGCTACTACCTGGGTCTGCTGTGAAAATGATGAAATCATCGGTTTTATCAGCGTGATGGAACAACAGTTTATTGGTGCGCTGTTTGTTGACTTTAGCCAACAGGGAAAAGGCATCGGCAACGCGTTGATTGAGCAGGTTAAAATGCATTATCCCAGGCTGCTACTTGAGGTCTATCGGGAAAACACTCATGCACTTCAGTTCTATCTGGCGATGGGTTTTCATATTGTCAGTGAACAACCCCATCCGGAAACACAACAAATAACCTTAATCATGCAATGGCAAGCCCCGCTCATTGCTGCCTGATAACAACTCTTTAGTCGCACACAGGGTAAGCGCTGTCGTAGTAAACCCTGTATAGCTACCGCACTTAATTACCCTTTTACTGATTATCAGCCTGCTATAATTGTAAAGATACGGATCTGATAGCAGTGACAAAAACTATGCTATTACCCCGTATAACGGCCTTTTCGCGGTTGTTAAAGAAGTGTCCTGCAATTGAAAAATTTGCGTAAAGAAACTTCCTTTCCGCAAAAATTAGGCTTTAATCTGCTGTATCAGGATATTGATTCAACGAGGTACAGGTTATGAAAAAGTTTATTGCAGCAGTTGTTGTCGTTACATCTATGCTGTCATTGGCAGGTTGTGCAAATCCGTATGGTGGAAATAATCCTAATAACAACCAGGCAGCAAACGTAGGTGTTGGTGCAGGTGTTGGAGCCGTTGTTGGTGCGGGCATCGGTGCATTATCTTCCTCGCACAAAGATAATACTAAGGGAGCCCTGATTGGTGCTGCCGCAGGTGCTGCGGTTGGTGCTGCTTCCGGAGCCATTCTGGGCAATAGCTCAGGTCAGTAATTCTGTTTAAGGTATATGTATGAAAAAGTTTATGATTGCCACGGTTATTGCGCTTAGCGGAACACTAGCCGTTTCGGGTTGTACCACTAACCCTTATACCGGTGAATCACAAGTTGGCGATTCTGGCATTGGTGCAGGTATTGGTGCTGTTGTTGGCGCAGGTGTAGGTGCACTGTCATCATCGAAGAAAGACCGTGGTAAAGGTGCTCTGATTGGCGCTGCTGCTGGTGCAGCGCTTGGTGGTAGCGTTGGTTACTATATGGACGTTCAGGAAGCTAAACTGCGTGAAAAAATGGCAGGTACTGGCGTGAGCGTTACTCGTTCCGGCGATCAGATCATTCTGAATATGCCAAATAATGTTACTTTTGATACCAGCAGCAGTACGTTGAAGCCTGCGGGTGCAAACACTCTGACCGGTGTTGCAATGGTATTAAAAGAGTACAACAAAACTGCAGTGAATGTGCTTGGTCATACCGATAGCACCGGTTCTCGTCAGTTAAACATGAATCTGTCTCAGCAACGTGCTGATAGTGTAGCAAGCGCATTAATTACTCAGGGCGTTGCGGCTAACCGTATTCACACCCAGGGTGTTGGTCCGGATCAGCCGATTGCTTCTAACAGCACAGAGGCGGGTAAAGCGCAGAACCGTCGTGTGACAATTACATTGAGCCCATTGTGATTGGGGTTTGATGTTTTGCGAGAAACCGGTGCACAGCGCCGGTTTTTTTATGGCTGGTAAACTATTTTGAGTGATTAAATCGGCAACTGAGGATATTTCGGCCGTAAAAATGGTATTTCGTATATCGCCTTAGTACTCGGCCGAAAGGGCCATATACTTAAGTTTTGAGTGCGTCGGGCCTAGGCTGCCTACGGGCACTTCGTTGGCTGACGCCAAGTCGACCCCCACGGCACCCTCTCCCTCCGATTAGCTTTTTTAAGCTTTGTTATCAAATATAATGTCAATGTCATCATCTCTATATTTCTTATCTTTTCTTACATTTCCCGAGCTTTATGGTTAGATGCCACAATATTCCCCCAGCTATACCTTGTTTATTCTCCACCGCTTTTAGCCACTCTGCTGTTGATGCGACGGCGGCAAACCGTGAATGGAAGACTACGCTGAATACCCGATGGATCTCTTCGGCTGTTGCCTTTCCGGCCTGATTTTCGTAAGGGAGGCTTCCTGTGGCGTCGGACAGAAACTCGACGCTAAACCCTGCATGGCTGGCGTGGTAAATGGTGGAAGCATCACAGTTGTGGGTCATGTAGCCGACAATGGTTAAGGTATTTATTTGTCGGTCTTTCAGCCAGGCCATGAGTTCTGTTTCGGCAAATGCGTCGGGTAAACGTTTTTCAATCAATATATCGTAATGCTGACGCTGAATTTCCGGGTGTAATTCCCACCCTTTGCTGCCTTTAGCAAATACCGGTGAGTTTTCCGCTGCGCTGTTTTGCACCACAGCAATGGGAATACCCTCTTTTTTTGCCACCGCCATGGCCCGAATAATATTGTTTAATGATGTCTCCACCGGTGGATATTCAATGGGTAAATCCCCGGTGAAATACTCATTCTGCACATCAATAACGATCAATGCTCTTGTCGGATTGTTCATCAATAGTTTCCTTATAACCCGTTAACACTTCTGCTATTTTGCGGGCTTGCTCACTTATCGGATAGTGACCTGAATGACAGATATCGATAGAATCAGGCCAATTATCTTTGCCTGAAGCTCAGGGAATATGCATGGAACCGCTGACCAACCCGACCACAATTGCCGTTGCCGCTTATCAGGGCATAAACCCGTTTAATCTCTCTATTCCCCATACGGTATTCAGTAATGTGCTGAATCAGGATGGTTCTCCCCGTTTTCGGGTAATCACCTGTGCGCTGGAAGAGAAGCAGATAGAAAGTTCGATGGGGCTTAGCCTCACTGCCGAATACGGTATTGAAGGCTTCCAGCAGGCGGATATCATCATTGTGCCATCCTGGCACCGCATTGATATTGCACCTCCTGAAGAGTTTATTGATGTACTAAAACAGGCTAACCGACAGGGTGTAAAAATTGTCGGCTTATGTCTGGGGGCTTTTGTCCTGGCTAAAGCCGGGTTATTAAATGGTAAGGCGGCAACCACCCACTGGAAATGGGCCAATGCTTTTAGCCTACGCTATCCGGAAGTAGAGCTGCGCGCAGCGGAGCTCTATATTGATGAAGGCAATATTGTAACCTCTGCCGGTATGGCCGCGGCGATTGATTGTTGCTTACATATGCTACGGCAAATTTGCGGAGCAGAAATCGCCAATCAGGTTGCCCGTCAAATGGTTGTTGCACCTCATCGTCAGGGTGGTCAGGCACAATTTATTGAAATTCCACTGCCGGTATCACGACAGGATGATCGCATATCTCAGGTGCTTAACTGGGCAGCGCAACATCCAGAATTACCGCACTCTATCGATTCACTGGCGCAAAAAGGAGCGTTAAGCCGTCGAACCTTTACCCGACATGTGCGGCAAACTACCGGCACTACGGTAATGCAATGGCTGTTGAATCAGCGCATTGCTAAAGCACAACGAATGCTGGAATCCGGTAATCATTCCATGGAGAAGGTGGCGGCAGAATCTGGTTTTAATACCGTGGCATCCCTGCGTCAGCACTTTACTAAAGCGTTGAATATTTCCCCCTCATCCTACCGGAAGCAGTTCAAAATAAAGGCAGAACAGTCCACCAATAAATAAACCAAAAACCGGTCATGATTTATTTATTAGTTATGGTAATGTTTGCTCACTGACAATCTATCCCATCGCAGAGGACAGGATATGAAGCCATCGATCGTCTCCTATAAGAAACTGCCCGAAGATTTACAGGACAAACTGGAACAACGTTTTTCCGTTACCGCTTTTGACTCCATTACTAATGAAAATCGCGCCGACTTTATTAAAGCCCTGGCTAAAGCCGAGGGCATCATTGGTGCTAACGAAACTATCGATCGTAAATTGCTGGAACAGGCACCGGTACTCAGAGCGGTTTCTACCATTTCTGCCGGTTTTGACAACTTTGATGTTGATGCCCTGACCGAAAGAAAAATTCCTTTGATGCATACACCAGGAGCCCTGACTGAGACGGTAGCGGATACGATTATGGCGCTGGTGCTGACCACCGGTCGGCGCATCCTGAATGTGGCGGAACGAGTAAAAGCCGGAGAGTGGAAAGGCAGCGTAGGCGAGAACTGGTTTGGTACCGATATTCACCATAAAACCATGGGAATCATTGGTATGGGACGTATTGGTACCGCACTGGCCCAGCGGGCGCATTTCGGTTTCGGTATGAAAATTGTTTATAACACCCGCAACCGCAATCCGGAGGCAGAAAACCGCTTCGATGCCATTCATATGGAATTAGATAAACTGCTGTCGGTAGCCGATTATGTCTGTCTGATATTGCCGTTGAATCCACAAACTCGCCACCTGATTAATGCAGAACGATTCGCACTGATGAAGCCATCCGCCTTCTTTATTAATGCCGGACGTGGCCCGGTGGTGGATGAAGCAGCATTAATCGAAGCCCTACAGCAAGGCACTATTGCCGGTGCGGGTCTGGATGTATTTGAAAAAGAGCCGCTGCCAAAAGACTCCCCGCTGCTGTCGATGCCGAACGTGGTTGCTATTCCGCATATTGGCTCAGCGACCTTTGAGGCACGCTATGCCATGGCTGCCAGCGCCGTTGACAATTTAATTGCCGCCATGACGGACAGTATCGAAGGCAACTGCGTGAATCCTCAGGTTATCCGCTAGCACACAAATCTACCCTTCGTCTTACCGTGTCTGCATCAAATCATACATTTTTTTTGATGTAGTCACGGTAAAAATGCAGTTTATTTATCAGCACAATCCCTCGGAATTAACCAAATAAACCTGTTGAATACCACATTTAATGGTCGTCTGAACCACACATTTCACCATATGTGGTAATTACTACAGAACTTCAGGTAAAAATCAGTCAAATACTCACCCGTTGCACCAGCTAAGGTCTGTCGGTATGGTTAATGGTTATTCCCCTCAGCCCATAACATCAATGTATTAACATGACATTTTCATCTTTTGGTAAAAAATTTACCCGTTTTTCCGGCATTACCCAGTTAATGAGCGATTTAAATGAGGGTTTACGCACTCCCGGGGCAATTATGCTCGGAGGCGGTAACCCTGCAAAAATTCCGGAAATGCAAGACTACTTTACTCAGCTTTGTGCCGATCTGCTGGCAGAAGGAAAGCTCACCGAATCTATCTGTAACTATGATGGCCCGCAGGGGAAGAATACCTTTCTGACCGCACTGGCAGAGATGTTGAGCAAAGAGCTAGGCTGGCCGATTGAAGCGAAAAATATCGCTCTGACCAATGGCAGCCAAAGCGCTTTTTTCTATCTGTTTAATCTGTTCGCCGGTCATCAGCCCGATGGACAGGTGAAGAAAGTTCTGTTTCCACTGGCGCCGGAATATATCGGCTACGCTGATGTAGGGCTGGAAGACGATCTTTTGGTGTCTTATAAACCAACCATCGAGCTGCTGCCCGAAGGCATGTTTAAATATCACGTCGATTTTGACCATCTGCATATTGGTGATGATATTGGCGCTATTTGTGTCTCTCGTCCAACCAACCCAACGGGTAACGTATTAACCGACGAAGAAGTGATGCGTCTGGATGCCATTGCTCATCAAAAAGGCATCCCGCTGATTATCGATAACGCCTACGGTGTTCCGTTCCCAGGTATTATCTTTAGTCAGGCCACGCCGCTATGGAATTTGAATACCATTCTGTGTATGAGCCTCTCTAAACTGGGTCTGCCGGGCACTCGCTGCGGAATTATTATCGCTAATGAAGAAACCATTCAGGCCATGGGCAATATGAATGGCATTATTAGCCTGGCACCGGGTAGTATCGGCCCGGCACTGGCTTTAGAGATGATTGAACGCGGCGATTTACTCCGTCTTTCAGAGCAGGTAATCCGCCCCTTCTATCAACAGCGTGTAGAGCAAACGCTGGCGATTATTCGCCATTATATTCCGGCAGAACGCTGCCTGATCCATAAACCTGAAGGTGCCATCTTCCTGTGGCTATGGTTCAAGGATTTACCTATCAGCAGTCAAACCCTGTACCAGCGGTTAAAAGCTCGTGGTGTACTGATGGTGCCAGGTCACTACTTCTTCCCTGGCCTGGAGCAGGAATGGCCGCATACCCAGCAATGTATGCGGATGAACTATGTGCCGGAGCCCGAGTTAATAGAGAAGGGAATTATTGTATTGGCGGAAGAGATTGAGAGGGCACATAAGGAAGGATAAATCCGCGCTTTGAAAGATATATAATTCAGTTTCTCTTATTCGCCATTTTGTAAAATAGAAGGGCAACACTTACTGGGTGTTGCCCTTGACCTTTTCATGGAGCACTGGAATTCAGCCGACAACTGAAAGAGGGTAGCACGCCAAACATGGACGTTTGGCGAGGCGCTGCTTCGCCGGACAAAATTGCAGGAGCAACTTTGAACAGCACAACGTGCTGGCCCCGTAGGGGTGAGCCTCATGGATGAGGCGAATAAACCGAATCAGCGCCAATGAAGGCGGAGGGAAGTCGCCACAACGCGGTATACCGCGTTGAACAGCGCTTGCGCTGGCCCGCAAGGGTGAATACATCATTTCATGATGTATTCATAGCGCGACCTGAATTCGCGTGCGAAGGCGCGGGGGTGCAGGGGGCGTTCGCCCTTAACGCCCCTTGCTCGGCCACTTGCACTGCCGCCAATTTGAACACCGCACTACTAGTGGACGAAATTTCTCCCACAGCCATAATTACTGCTGATGCTCAATCACATCCTGCTTACCAATCACTATCCGCTGCGCCTGCAACGCCTCCGGTACTCTGCGTTCAATATCGATATGCAGCAGCCCCAGTTCAAATTTGGCTTCGGTGACAACCATATGGTCTGCCAGAGTAAAGCTCAGTTCAAACGCTTTACACGACAATCCCTGATGCAGATACTGCACTTCTTTTTCTATTTGGGTTGGGTTGCCTTTTACCGTCAGACGCTGGCCTTCTGATTCTATTTCCAGATTTTCCTGTTTAAATCCGGCTAAGGCTAATGTGATGCGATAGTGGTTATCGTCACTTTTCTCAATATTGTAAGGAGGGAAACCGGAATCCGCATTACCCTGCATGCTGCTGGCCAGTTTGTCGAATCCGATCCACTGACGAAATAACGGTGATAAATCATAATTACGCATAATATAACTCCTTCTTTGAAGCGAGTGAGGTCTGCCCCCATTACGGCAGGCAAATAACGGTTATGGCGCTTAGCGCCTCAAAATTCGATTACTTGATTTCGATACGGCGTGGCTTTGAAGCCTCTGGAATAACCCGTGCCAGTTCGATATACAGCAAACCATTTTCTAAATGAGCGCCTTCAACCTGAATATGTTCAGCCAGTTGGAATTTGCGTTCAAAATTGCGCTCGGCAATACCTTGATAAAGGTAAGTTTTTGCCGGTTCCTGGCTCTGTTTGGCACCGCGTACCACTAACAGATTGGGCTGAGCGGTAATCTCCAGCTCACTTTCAGCGAACCCGGCGACCGCAATAGCAATACGGTAATGGTGTTCATCAACCAGCTCAACGTTATAGGGAGGGTAGCCGCCGTTGCTTTGGCTCTGGCCTGACTCAAGGGTATTCAGCATCCGGTCAAAACCGATGGCCGAACGATACAGTGGGGAAAGATCAAAATTACGCATAAAACATGCCTCCTAAATAAATCAGCGAGGTTGAATAACATCATCTTCCTTACAGGACAGATGAACTTCCAGCGATCAGCAACCCTATTGGCATTGCTTTATCGATCACACTTAACAAAATGGAGGCATAAATTCATTTTTCAACGGCAAAAATCCATTTCTAAGCTAAATTTTATAGCGACGCGCAATTATCTGGTGTTACTTATTCAAATTTAGATAGTTGAGTGCTATAACGTTGCTCTTCAACTCAATATCATTAACTGTCAGAGCGGATTATACGTTTTGTGGATAGCAAACAATGATGACAACTGTTAAAGGTTTTTTACTGCCCATTTGCGTCAGTACAACCATGTTTGCACTTTCTGGTTGCTCCAGCCTGATGGCTCATGTGGCGCCTTATGAGAAGTATTATCCCGGCACTGCCCATGATATTGATATGATTGGTAACGACAATCATGGATGGCTGATGCGCAGCCTGTTAATTGTCGATCTACCCTTCTCTGCGGTGTTAGATACCGTTTTGCTACCTTACGATCTCTATCGAGCCAGCGATACCGAAGGGCGCTCTTCACCACGAAAAACGATTTCAGATTCAGATAAAGAGAAGCAAAATAAAGGCCTGATGAAGGGTTCTGGCTATACGCCACCCCCGCAAGAAAAAGCTAGCGATAAGAAGTAATACGGGCAATCAATTCTGCATCAGCAACAAAAAGCTGACTATCGGTTAAACCATCGATCCTTTGGCGCATCATTTCACACGCCTGTCCCACCAGCGTCTTTTCGTCCTGCCTCATCGACCAGATATTATTGGGCAAAAAGCTCAGCATGACGTGTTCATCAAAAGTACCGATATTAATCTGGCTGGGAATATAGCCATATCGTTCACGCAATACGCTTAACCCTCCTTCCAGAATCGGCAATGAAGAGGAGATAAAATTCACCGGAAACTCACCGTGCTGTTCAATAAACTGATTCATCATCAGTTCACCATCTTCAACCCGGTTATGATCCGCATAAGAGAGCTGTGATTTCTCCGGTGAAAAACCTGACTCATCACTGGCCCTGACATACCCTTTCAAACGTTCAGCAATAGTTGGCAGCCCGGCATCACCCACAAAGAAATGAATAGGCTGTTGAATTTTATCCAGCATGGCGCGAGTCAAACGATAACCACTTTTGCAGTTATCGGTAATGACACAGGAAGCGCCTTTAATGCCAAAATCCCGATCGAGAAAAATCAGCGGCTTATTACGATGTTTAACGTGATGGGCCTGACTTTTGGCATCAACTGAAACTATAAAAATACCGTCTACGTTGCGTTCTTCCAGCGATTTCACCAGTTTATTTTCATATTTAGGATCGCCATAGGTACAGCAGATCATCAACTGATAACCGGCTTCCCGGCAGCGGATTTCCAGTAACTCCGCCAGTGCCGCAAAGAAAGGGTTTGATAAACGGGGGATGACCAGGCCAAAGGTCTCAGTCTTGTTCAGTTTAAGGCTTCGCGCAGTATGGTTAACAGTATAGCCATGTAATTCAACATATTGGGCTATTTTTTCCTGCGTTTTTACGCTGATGCGATACTGTTCAGCCTTACCATTTAATACTAAACGAACCGTAGTAATGGATAAGTTTAAATCATTCGCAATCTGCTCTACCGTTTTAGCCATGACGTCTCGTTGGTTCCATTAACTGATTAAACATGGTGAATACTGATAGTGCAGGATATGGCAAATTTTCTGCTACCGCACGCCATATCCTGCGGGTATCACAATCTTATCCCCGACGAACTTTCATCAGTGATTTGATTTTCGGTCCAAATACAGGCAGAAGTAATGTTAGCACTGCAATAGCCAAAAATGTTGCACATATTGGACGAGTCAGTAACACCATCGGATCGCCTTCCGACATCATTAGTGCCCGACGCAGGTTAGATTCTGCCATTGGGCCAAGAATAATACCAATGACAATGGGTGACATAGAAAAATCCAGCTTAATCAAAATATAAGCTAAGAATCCCGCGCCCATCATAACGAAGACATCGGTCATACTGTGGTTAACCGAGTAGGCACCTACAGAACACAACATTAGAATAATCGGCACCAGCACACGACGTGGAATATCCATCACTTTAGCGAACAGGCGCATGCCCATAAAACCCATGATGCCCATAAATACGTTGGCAGCAAATAAACCGATAAAGATGGAATTTACTTCAACCGGATGGTCGGTAAACAGCTGAGGACCTAACGCCAGCCCCTGCACCATAAAGGCTCCCATAATGATGGCTGTTGCCCCATCGCCAGGAATACCCAGCGTCATTAATGGAACCATCGCACCCCCCGCTACCGAGTTAGCACCTGCCTCCGGCGCTGATACCCCTTCAGGAGAACCATGACCAAACTCTTCAGGATGCTTAGACCAGCGTTTCGCTTCGTTATAAGCGATAAAAGACGCGATATCACCACCAACGCCAGGCACTGCGCCAATACCGGTACCAATGACCGAAGAACGAACATAGGTAGGTAACACACGTTTAAAATCGAGCCAGGTTGGCAAGATACGTGTGATATTCGCCCGAATAATCTTTACCTGCCCGGCAATACGCTCACGATAATCCTCTTCAAAACTTAGCAATCCCTGAGAAAAAGCGAACAGCCCGACCAGCACCGGTATAAACGAAACGCCGCCCATTAAGTAAATAGAGTCAAAAGTAAAACGCATTCCGCTAGTCATTGGATCCAGACCAATGGTGGCAATAAACAAACCAATTCCACCACCGATCAATCCTTTAATAATCGAGTTAGATGAAACGCTGGTGATAATACTGATACCAAATACTGCCAGAGCAAAATACTCTGCTGCGGAGAAACCGGTGGCTACTTTTGCCAACAGAGGTGCAATCAGCACCAATGCGATAGTACTAAACAGACCGCCAAACATGGAACCCATGGTTGACAGACCTAACGCACGGCCCGCTTCACCTTTTTTCGCCATTGGATAGCCATCCAACACAGTCGCGGCGGACGCAGGCGTACCCGGCGTACTAATCAAAATAGCCGTAATTGAACCGCCATATACAGCACCACAATAGACCCCCAACAGTAAAAGGATCCCGGTCATCCCCTGAAAGGAATAGGTCAACGGCAGCAGTAAGGCGATGCCCATGTTGACGGTTAATCCCGGCAGCGCACCAATAATAATGCCAGCCAGCACCCCCAACAAAATCATTGATACGGTTTCGAGGCTGAATACGATAAACAGGGCTTCTAAAACTTCATTCATAGCGATCCCTTTATCCTTTTATTCTAAGAATTCAGATACAGGCAGAGGGGAATTAAAAATCAGGGTGAATGAGACATAGATAGTGGCCACAATCACAACTGAAATCAGCGCCAAAAACCAGGCCCGTCGCTCACCCATCATCCACATCACCACCGGGCTCAACAGCAGCGAAGCCACAATAAAACCGGTATAGTTAAGCAGTACGCCATACAGCACCATGACAATCGCCAGCACATAAGCTCTACGCACCGGCAGAGAGGTCAGATCAACTGAAACACCCGCCGTTTTTACACGCTGAACGGCCACTTCAATCCACTGTAAAACGCCTAATCCAATAAATAACCAGGCCAGACCATAAGGCCAGAAACGCTCTCCGGGCACGCCGAATTGATCAAACATGCTCATCTCCCGGGAGAGATACATAATGGCGCCCCCCAGAAGAACCGAGAGTAAACCGACAAGAATATTTAATTTCCGCATGACATCGTCTCCCTCCTGCCGGCGAACCGACAGGAGATACCGTTATTTATTTTTTCATGGTTTCGTCGATCAGCGTTTTATACATCTCATCATCTTCTTTCATCATGTTGTAAGCATCATCACCGGCAATCACTACTGGCATAATGCCTTGCTTCTTCAATGCTTCCTGATAGGCTGGTGTTTTCACCACTTCAGTAAAGGTATTTACCAGCTCTTGTTTCACGTTATCCGGTACTTTAGCGGTCGTTGCCAGTACCGCCCAGGCGCGCATTTTGACGTTAACATCCAGACCTAACGCCTCTTTAAAAGTCGGTACATCCGGGAACAGTTCAAAACGTTTTTCGTCCATCACACCCAGCACTTTCAGAATACCGGCATCAACCTGAGATTTTACCGAGCCCGGCGTGGTTAATACTGAATCAATGTGACCACCCACTAACGCAGCAATAGAAGGTCCGGTACCTTCGTTATAAGGAATATGGTTAAACTTCACATCCATGGTTTTTTCCATATTTACCGCAGCCAAATGGTAAATTGCCCCCATACCAGAGTTACCCACTTTTAACTTCCCCGGATTAGCTTTTGCTGCATCAATAAACTCTTGCAGCGTGTTATAAGGCGATTTGGCATTGACCACCACCGCAACCGGATCGGCAATAGTTGTCACCAACGGCGTAAAATCTTTGTAAGTCACTGGCGATTTGCCCTGATGTGGGAACATCGCCAGTTCAACGGTGGTCATCACCAGCTTATAGCCATCTGGCTTAGCTTTTGCCACTTCAATCAGCCCGGTCAGGCCGTTACCAGCAGGCTTATTCACTGGAACAAACATGGTTCCTTTAGGCATACGATCGCGGGCAAACTCAATCACGGTACGGGCTGAAGTATCAGTACCGCCACCAGGATTTTTAGGAATAACTACTTCAATGTTTTTGGTAGGGTAAGTGAGCGTTTGCTCCGCCTGAACCATCCCGAAGGGCAGCATTAGCGCGAGCAGAGGAAGCAGATTTTTTTTCATGAGGGCACTCCATTATTATCATTATCAGACGTTATTTTTTGGTACACGATGTTCTTACGATTCCATGTGTAGGTCACATGGAGTGTTTCACCATTGGCGATAATCGCCGGGTAGGAAAATTCTCCTTCACCATTTTCCAGATCTAACGGAATCGACCAGGTTTTGCCGTTATCCTGCGATACATTGATTGAGATGGGATAGCGACGGTTCCAGTTGCCTTCGATAGGGTTATAAGCCAGCACCAGACTGCCATTTCCCAGTCTTACTACATCAACACCACTGTTATTATTTGGCAGTGCTGTTTCATAGGCCGGACACCAGCTACGGCCGTAATCCATTGAATCACTGCGGTAAATGCGCCCACGAGTACTGCGCATCATGGCATGCACCTGACCGGGGGCGGACTCCCATAATGTTGGCTGAATCACGCCATCCCATTCAAATACGCGTTGCAGATCGGTTTCCCACAGCGCGTCATCTTTTAAACCTTGCCAGATATCACGTTCATTTGCAGATACCGGATGAATATGAGCAATCGGGATGTCCACGCGCTGCCAGCGTTCACCCAAATCGATGGAGATATCAACAAAAGCATCCCAGTAGCGATCGTTCTCTATAGAGGAAGGAGCCAGCCACTCACCATTGGACATCACCAACAGCTTGTTTTTAACCGGGCCGCGAGGCAACGAATCGCCTGGTACTAACTCCTGGGGTTGACTCCAGCTATAACCGCCGTCACCGGATGTAACGTAGCGCGTTATCCAGTGATGTACATCCGGCCCCACTTTATAGAACAGCCATAACGTACCGCACTGGTAGTGTAAAACCGGATTCCAGTGCGCCAGGCCATCCTGAGCAATGGCTCTTTGCGCTGGTTGCCATTCGCCCTTAACGCAGCGAGACAGCCAAATCGCCGTATCACCGCTGGCCTCTTTTTGCCCGGCAAAGTAGGCTACCAGCAGTTGATCGCTTTCTGGCAGCACCACTAATGTTGATGCATGACAGTTATTAAAAAGCTGATGATTCACATCCAGTAAAAACTGCGAAGATTGCTTAATAAAATGCATCTTATGATTTTTCCTTATAGCTCCAGATAGCGACGAATATCCTGCCCCAAACGCACCATGCCATTAATGGCCTCCGGATAGAATGTTTGCAGATATCCGCTGCTATCCCGCACCCGGCAGGCAATAGTATGGAAATTTCCAATGGATTGTTGAAAATTTTTCGCACAAACCGGGTAATCCAGATTTTCAACTAATGCTGCGGTAGAGAGATAATCGGATAATTTGCGGGCCTTTTCCGGCTCGGCCTGCCAATTCTCATACAGCCAGACATACAGATCGGGATGGAAGTTGGCCATAACACCGCTAAAGGCCTGACACCCCGCCTGAAAAGAGGCCAGCAGCGTCTGGCTATTGGCGTTCGCCAGATGTAAACGACTGCCTTTAGCCAGCTCAAGACGACGCTTAATCATGGTCAAATCGCAGCAGGTATCCTTAATGAAAGTGTAACGACCACTTTGAGCACACCAGGCAACTGTCTCTTCCGACAGCAGGCGTTTATAGGGGTAAGGGCACTCATAAATACCTAAGTCTACCGATACCGGTACCTGAGCCGTTAAACGCTGCAAGGTTTCCAGAGCTTTATCGTTGCTTTCACCCGCCAGCGCCAGACGATTGCTAATCATAATCACGCCATCAACGCCGGTTTCAGACATACTAATCAACTGCTCGCTCTGGTGACTAAACGCATTAGCCGTGTGACCAGATGCCACTACAGGTACCCGACCATCAACTTTTTCTACGATAAAACGCACCAGTTTTCTGGCTTCTTCATCGCTTAAAAAGAACATTTCACTCGACTGACAATCGGCAAATAACCCGTGAACACCGGCAGCCAGATACCACTCAATCAGCTTTTCCAGTGACTGCCAGTCGATCTCTTTACGTTCATCAAAGGGCGTTAGCATCACTGGCCAAACGCCGGTATATTTTTTCTGGTTCACGTTATGCTTCCTTTTGAAGCGCATGCAGTGCATCGCCCGCCACTTTTATCTGAATCCCCTGAGTCAGCGATTGAGCGACAAACGCCCGCAATACGCTACGCAGCTTAGCCTGTTCTACATAAGCAATAGTGATATGGTTACTCTGATGTCCTGACATCAAGTCATCACGCTGCACCCCGTCCAGAACGCAGTTAAGCAGCGGCCATTCATAGTTAGTCGCCCGGCGGCGGCGTTCAAACTCGTCTGCGGGTAATTCAACGGCATGACCAGTACCAATATGCATCACCACCTTGGTTCCTTCATAATGAGCCCGCGCCCAGATAAAACGTCCGGCTTTACCCTGTCCGCAAATGGTTGAACCACCATAAGGGAAGAACATCGGCGGCTGGCGATATCCTGTTGCGCCAGCAATACCGCCTTTCAGGTGCTCAAACGGTACTGCACCAGAGATTTCCATATCCCAATAGAAAGTCCCCCGATATTCACTGCCCCAACGAATATCATGTAGCGTGGTTTCGGCTGGTAATTCCAGTGAACTTAGCAAACGCCATAACATGGTTTGAGGAATAGCGGTGCCCATATCCACTTCATTAATGCAGGGAATCGCCTGATTTGGACAGATAATATCACCCTGCTCATCCGGGATAGGGAAACGTTCCGTTGAACCAATGGCACCTTCCGCAAAGTCTGAGGCAGCACAGCTATCCTTCAGTCCCTGCTGATACTGAACGCCCACCGCCGATAAACCAAAACGTTTTACAAAACGCGCCATGGCTATCATCATGGCACACTGCTCTTTAACCTGTTCACGCGTCAACTCAATGGCGCTATCCTGACCAAACTGGAATTTCATACTGCGTTGTTCATACCAGTTCAGACAAGCTTCCCTTAATTCATCGGGCACTTTTGCCATTTCAACCAGCAAGGCGGACTGCGATAATGACTCCAGCGGCATACCTATATTAACCAGCGCCTGTTGTGGAAATACGCCGTTAATCATCCCCATGCAGAAAGTATCGAATAATCCCAAAATCTCTTTATGCTGCAAAATATATTCGCCGACTTTGCGACCCACGGCACCCTCTGGGGTGGCCATAACCGGATGTGTCGGCGCCACATCATGTAAATAGTTATTCTTATGCTGTAATGAACCATAACGCAGCCAGGTCTGCAGACCCTGCATAAAAAACTCATCATCAAAGCTTTCTGACCATAAACGAGAATAGGGTTTATCCAGACTGGTTAAGGTTCCGGCCAGGCAAAGCATGCCGACTAATCCCGGCCAGGTACCGTCAAAATTGGCCAGTAGCAACACCGGACCACGATGATGCGCAAGCGATGGGGCAATATGGTGTGAATATTGCCAGGCGGTTAACAGCACAATCACTGGCGCGTCAGGTTCAATCGCAGCAAACAAATCGCAGCCTTCACGCTGACTGCTGATAAAACCATGACCACGACTTTGACTCACCGGATGAGCTCGCTTCATGGAGTAACCCAGCTGTTCCAGAGCCTGCTCTAGCTTATCTTCAAATTTCTTCTGTACCGGCCAGCAGGTAACGTTTGCCGGTTCACGTAAATCCGCGTTAGTGACCATCAATACCTGCTTACTTTTCGCCCCTATTTTCGCCGGTGACGGTGGCAGATTAAGTTTTAACACGTTGATTTTCCTGTTCTGATAAAGTTTACGCTAATAATTCGGCATTACTCATCATCTGGTGGTAACGCTGCTGAGCCTGATACATCTGTAAATAGACCTGATACTTAGCCTGATGAAATGAAGCCGTTGAATCGTCGGGCTGGATACTGTTTCCATATCGAACCATCGCTCCGGCCGCCTGAGAAAAATCAGAAAAGGCACCGCATGCCACGGCTCCCAGTAAAGCAGCACCCAGCGTAACCGCATCCTCTTCCTTCGCCAGATGGATCGTGCGTTGAGTCGCATTGGCATACTCTCTGAGCCAAAGCGGATTTTTAGTCGCACCGCCGCACAAAATAAGGCGCTCAATCTGATGGCCTGACTCTTCCAGTACGTCGATGATATGGCGGGTGCCATAGGCGATAGCCTGTAGGGTGGCTAAATAGCGTCGGGCCAATGCATCCAACCCCATCTCCAGCGACAGGCCAGACTCCATGCCTTTCGCATCAGGATTAGCGCGGGGAGAACGATTGCCGTGGTGATCCGCCAGAATATGAAGATGATAAGTAGGATACGGATGCTGCTGTTCAAGCTGAGCAACTCGCTGATTGAGAATTTGGTAGTAGCTGCACTGCTGGCGTTTAGCCATCTCTTCCAGTTCTGGCCAGGCATCGCTCTGGCGTAACGTCCATTCAACCAGTGCACCAGCAGCACTTTGCCCACCTTCGTTGAGCCACCAGTCAGGGATCATCGCGCTAAAGTAAGGCCCCCAAACGCCGGGTACCATCACGGCTTGTGGGCTGACAACCATATGACAGTTAGAGGTACCACTGATAATGGCCAGGCTAGCTTGTGGTTTCGCGGCCACCAAAGCTAATCCACCGGCGTGAGCATCAATGATTCCGCTGGCAATGGTCACATTGGTATGTAACCCAAACTGGTGCGCCGTTTCCGGACAGAGCATGCCCGCTTTTTCCCCCAGATTTAACACCGTAGCGGGTACTTTGTCGGTTAATTCTGTCAGCCCTACGGCATCCAACAAGCTGTGGCTAAAACGCCCTTCATGAGAAAGATAGTTCCACTTGCAGCTTAGAGTACAAATACTGGCTACATCAGCAGCGCTGGCTCGCCAGACCAGATAATCGGCTAAATCAAAAAAGCGCCATACCTGCTGATAGCGTTGTGGATAATGCCGTTTTAACCAAAGGATTTTCGGCAACTCCATCTCAACGCTGACTTCACCCCCGACATATTGCAACGCAGGGTCATTGGTCAGGTTAATTTCCATCGCTTCATCCATGGCCCGATGGTCCATCCACATGATGATATCGCGCTCCATATCATCGTCTTCAGCAACTGAAATTGGTGAACCATCTTGTGCAACAGCAACCAGTGAGCAAGTAGCATCGAAACCAATGGAGCAAATAGAGTGGATATCAACCTGAGATAACTCAACAGCCTCTTTTACCACCGCACACACCTGCTGCCAGATATCTGCAGATGACTGTTCAACCATATTCGCCCGGGAGTGAAATTGCTGAATCGCCCGAACGGAAAATGCCAGGCGTTCCCCCTGTGAGGTAAATACACCAGCCCTGACACTGGCAGAACCTACATCAACGCCGATAAAAAATTGCTGCTCCACAAAGCCTCCAAACTCAATGCTGCGTCGAGTTAGCAACTTATGAAAGCAAGGAACAAAAAACAATCAAATTGTTTAAATTATGTGATATTGATCGAAATGAAGAAGATAACCAACTGAAATAGAATAGATAATATTTTTGAGTAAATCAGGAAGGAAAAACGACATAATCCAGCCAGCGTTAATCTGAAATTATTAACGCCGGCAGGACGCAGTTTACTTAGTCTTTCAGAACTTCACGGGCATTAATTGGCTGAACCGGGCGGTTATTTGGATGGCCCATCAGCGTGGTAAATGCTTGAATTTGTTCATGGCTGGCAGTGATTTGATTTTTCAACACTAACCAACGAACGCCTTCAGTACAAGGAGGAGTGGTCAGTGAACCGCTAAAGCGATAGTAGTGCAGGTTAGCTGGCAGTAAATCTTTGGCATTGATCTTTTGATCATAAGTCACCGTTTCACCCGTCTTAGGCATCTCTTTCCACAGTTTAGCCAGCGTTGGGTTAGCTTTACCCTCTTTCACCATAACGGCTAACACGGTCAGTTCACCCTTACTGTTAGCATGAACGAAGTGAATCTCCATAGGGAAAGATTTACCTTCGATTTGGTTTTCACCCGGGGTATGGAAATGGAACTGTTTCAGTTCAAATGGCATACCATCAACATCAATTTTGCTACCTGGTGCATAATTAACCTGTAATGTATGGCCATTGTTCACCATATTTTCTGCGCCCGCAGCATAAGTAATATGGAAAGGTTTTAGATCGGATTTCACGGTACCGGTCAGGTTAACCGGTGACTGGTTTTGAGCGTGGCAAGCAGCAAATTCTGGTGCTAATTCTGCCCAATGCTCAGGCCCGGCTTCGCCGCTATATTCCCAATGAGGAGATGCAAGCGCACTAAAAGACAATGCCAGACCACAAACGGCGATAAACGTTTTCACATTATTTCCTTTCAAAAATTAACCAGAACAATATTAGAGGGATATGACAAGTATCAGTCGAATTCAATATTGCTAACATCCCTGGACGCATCGGAAAAACAAAATCCCGTGTTGGTTAATTATATATTTGTTCAAAACCACATGAATCAACTGAGCTGTAATTAACCCCACGCAAAGTGTAATAATATGTAACTTATTGATATAGCATAAATAACACACAGGCTTTATTTATACTAACTCAATGAAAAATAATATAACTTTGTTAAACAGGCATTATTAATGTTCAATAAAGCTCGAAGAAATGAAATATGAATCTAAAACTTAGCCTGTTTATTCTATTTAGTACCAAAAATAAATAAGAATTACTTTCAATAATATAAAAAGGCGTGAAACAGCCAAACAAAAATAAATAAAAAACCCCCAAACCTATTAAAGTTTGGAGGCTTTTAAATCAATTAATTAATAACTGATTATAATTTAGGAATACGCAGAACTTGTCCTGGATAGATTTTATCCGGATGGCTTAACATTGGTTTGTTAGCTTCAAAAATCTTCTGGTATTTGTTGGCATCACCATACTGGGATTTAGCAATCGCACCCAAGGTATCGCCTTTCTTAACGGTATAGAAGTTACCTTCTTCTGAAGGTTGAATAACAGAAACTTGATCCTGAACGTTACCGATAGATGCAACGTTACCCAGAATAACCATCAGCTTCTCTTTCAGCTCCTGATCCGCAGCTTCACCACCAACGATCACGGTGTCGTTTTCTACTTTAATATCAACTTTATCTGAACCAGGCAGACCCATTTTATCTAAGTGCGCCTTCAGTTTTGCTGCTTTATCTTCTGGTTTGCTAGAGACACTATCCCAAAGCTTTTCGCCTGCTTCCTTAACAAAATTGAATAACATTCCCATTATATTCTCCAACAACAGTTAAAATGTTTAAACACCACTCATTTCCACTCAAACCCGTGGCGAGCCACATCGTCAGCGAGAGACAAGCGCTGTTTATAGTATATCCCACGAACCGCCCACACACTAATTTTGTGTTAATCCGGTTCAGTGGCGGTAATAAACAATTGAGAAAAACCGTCTACTTTTCGCATATAAGCGATATATTCACCATTGGGTGAAAACACCACCGCATCCGCACAAAGGTGGTTTACACTCTTTTCCGTTAACCGTTTAACCACACCGCTATTAACGTCACATAATACAATGCTGCCATCCATAACGAAGGCTAAACTACGGCCATCCGGACTCCAGCTAAATGCGGAATCTACGCCATAACCACCGTCAGTTACCTGTTTTAACTCACCGCCTGACGGCGAAACCAACCAAACCTGCACCACATCGAAATCATCTTTCATCAGGAAGGCAATTTTGCTGCCGTCGGGTGAACTGCGGACCCAGTGGCGCGGGGAAGAGACTACCCCCGGAAAACGGCTATCGCCGGTATAAGTCAAACGACGCTGGTTCACGTCGGCTGGCGGTGCCGGCATCTGTTCTGCCGTTCCGGTTAGTGGGTACTCACCGGGTTTAGCGTAATCATCCAAATGCTCAGGTAAATCAACAATAAAAATTTCTGACAGTTTGCTGCCATCTTCCGCTCTGGTATCGCCAATAAACGCCAGCGCCCAACGCTGGGTCGTGCCCTGAGCAGTAATATACCCCTGGTTTCCTACCCATCCCTCTTCATAAGCCCGGCTGATCTCATCGCTGCCAGCTTCAGGGACCAATACTGTTGAACTCACCAACACACAGAAATGGCTACCGTCATATTCTCGAACATGTTGTTTTTCCACATGAACCGCATGTAATGGTACTGCGACGCCAATATTACGCTGATCGAACTGTGGCCCTTTCTCATGCATCACGTGATCGTTATAAGTGAAGCTTAGTCGACTGCCGTCCGGACTAAAAACATGTACATGGGAACCGCCGCGTAGCGCGCCGTTAGTAAAAGGTGGGGTAATATCTAATGCATCCAGAGTCACTGCATGCTTTCGGTCGGGTTCGGTCACTATCACACCGCGGCGGTGATGGAAGTCATAGTGCCACTGCTCATCCGGCTTCTCCGGACTGTGGATAAAGGCATAGCGTACCGGTTCAACCGGGCTGGCCGTCACTACACCAACATAACTCTGCGGTTCTGCCTGATAAACAATTTCAACTTCGCAGCTATTAATATTCACCCGTTCGATTGTCTCGCCGGTAAACGACGAACCATCAGGCCGGACATCATAAACCAACCACTGACTGTCCGGTGTCCATACGTTAACGTTAGTTAACTGGTGGTTGCAGGGCGTATAGGTAATTTGTTTTTCTGTATCACGCATCGATGTGCTCCTACCTTGTCGCCTGTACGAATCTTTATGTTGCAAGATAAATTTTCAACTGTCACTGAAAGGTTATAAAAAATTCCACCGTTATCGCTATTTCGTCACTGATTAAGAATATTAATAACATAATGATGTTAAATAGATATAGGTGGGAATTGGGGTTACGGCAAGGAGAGATAAGATAAAAGATCTGTTAATACCACCAGACATAAGGTAACTGGTTATTGACCTTCTTAGTGAGTACTGAAATTCAGTTAAGAGAGGGTAACGCAAATGAAAGCGGAGGAAAGTCGTCATGGGCAAGCTCAGATGGCTGACAAAGTCAGATGATTCAGTTTTATGTTTTAGCATAGCCAATCGGAGGGAGAAGGTGCCGTGGGGGTCGACTTGGCGTAAGCCAACGACAAACAGGCGAAGCTTGTTTGAACAGCGCTTGCGCTGGCCCATAAGGGTGAAACACCGCAAGGTGTTTCATAACTGCCCGTAGGCAGCTTATGCCCGACGCGCTCCACAGTTGAGTGCAGACGATCTTCCGGCCGGGCACCGGGATGATATGAGCACATCGCCCTTACGGCCGGAATATACACAATAGTTAATAAGAATAATTTATATAAAACTCAAGGGCTATAACCAATCAGTCATAGCCCCGGTAAATCAGGCTATCCGCTTCACCTCTCCAACCAACAAGATATACGAGAACGCCCCAATTACCGCCACAACGGAGATATAAATCAGCGAAGGAGCAAAACCGTAATTTTGAGCCAGATAACCCACGACCAACGGTACCGTGATACCACCCAGACCGCCGACAAAGTTAAATACCCCACCGGTTAAACCAATCAGGCGAACCGGAGCCAGAGAAGAGACTAACGACCAGGTAATAGAAGCGAAACCATTACCAAAAAACGCGACGGCCATCAGCACCATGATCCAAATCGGATCGTTGGTGTAGTTAGCACCCATAATGCAGGAAGAGAGCAATAAACCGCAGATAATCGGAGTCTTACGGGCAAAACCAATAGATTTACCGCTGCGGGTTAACTTATCGGCCAGTTGACCTGAAAGTAATACACCGAAGAAAGCCGCCAGGAAAGGAACCGTAGTCATAAAACCAGCGGTTAACGCCGCAATCCCTTTTTCCTGAGTTAAATAGTTAGGGAACCAGGTCAGGAAGAACCATAGCATAGAGGTAATGGCGAACTGGCCTAAATAGACACCAATCAGCTTACGGTGAAAAATCAGTTTCCAGTCAGAGCGAGTAAACGGCACTTTCTCTTTTTTCTCAACCAGAGCATCACCATCCACCATACCACCGCCTTGCTCGATAAATTCAAGCTCAGCATTATTTATCCCTTTGCTTTTTCTCGGGCTTTGGTAATTGAAATGCCAAATCAGTGCCCAGACAATACCGATTGCGCCAGTAATAAAGAACACCCAATGCCAGCTCAGAATTTCCTGAACCCAAATCAGCATCGGTGTTAAAAATGCCAGACCAACAAACTGCCCTGAAGTATAGAAGCCAACCGCACCTGCGCGTTCCTGCTCAGGGAACCAACTGGTGACTACCCGGTTATTCACCGGGAACGCTGGGGCTTCAAACAGACCGGTTACAGCCCGCAAACCAATCAACGAGGCTAAGCCACCGGCAAAACCCTGTAAGAGCGTAGCGACTGACCAGCCCATAATGGCGATAAAGTAGGTAAGTTTGGAGCCAACCCTATCCAAAAACCAGCCACCCGGAATTTGACAGGCGGTGTAAGTCCAGGCGAAGGCGGAGAAAATATACCCCATCTCCGTTTTGGTAATGCCAAACTCCTGTTGAATTTTAGCGGATGCCACGGCCAGGTTTGCCCTGTCGACATAACAAATTACCACCGTCACAAAAATCATCAATAAGGTAATATAGCGACGCTTGGTGGGCTTTATTACCTCTACCGAATCGATTGTTTTATCCATTGTAGAGTATCCTGTTTAATTGTTTTTATACTGCCGGAAAATAATAAAAATTGCTCTATTGCCTTATTTATCAACGTAATCAAAACAGACCCGGTCTGATTCAGGCGTAAGGGAACCCCGGCGGGTATTTACGCCTTTTTATTGATTTAATAATTAAACTGACCGGTTAATTACGTTTTACATAAACGCGATGCTTTCACAATGCCATTATTACCACTCGGCAACAGCACCATCCGGATAACGCCAAATCGGGTTACGCCAGTCTGGAGCTTGCTTACTGCGTTCAATCACTAACTCTTCATTCACTTCTACCCCTAATCCTGGTTTGGTTGGTGGATAGAAATGACCATCTTCCATGGAGAAATCTTCTTTATTCAGCACATAATCCAATAGCTCTGCGCCCTGATTGTAGTGAATACCCATGCTCTGCTCCTGAAGCACGGCATTACGCGCCACGAAATCAATATGCAGGCAGGAAGCCAGCGCAATCGGCCCCAGTGGGCAATGTGGAGCAAACGCCACATCGTAAGATTCTGCCATTGCTGCAATCTTATAACACTCGGTGATACCACCGGCGTGGGAAAGGTCGGGTTGAACGATGCCCAAGCCACCATCTGCCAGCACACGTTTAAAATCAAAACGCGAGAACATACGCTCACCGGCCGCAATAGGAATATGGGTCTGTGCTGCCAGACGAACATAATATTCTGCCTGCTCTGCCAGTACCGGTTCTTCAATAAACAGCGGACGATAAGGCTCCAGCTCTTTAATCAGAATTTTTGCCATTGGTGCGTCAACGCGACCGTGGAAATCCAGACCAAACTCAATGCTATTACCAAAGGCTTCACGAATTTCAGCCACTACTGCCACGGCTTCATCCACTTTACGTGAATTATCAATGATTCCCATCTCTTCACAGCCATTCAGCTTAAAGGTATCGAAACCGATACTTTTCAGTTTATTAATACCGGAAATCACATCAGATGGGCGATCGCCGCCTACCCAGCTATAGGCTTTAATTTTATCGCGCACCAGTCCACCCAGCAGTTGGTAAACCGGAACCCCTAACACTTTGCCTTTGATATCCCACAATGCCTGATCGATACCGGAGATAGCACTCATCAGAATAGGGCCACCGCGATAAAAACCACCGCGATACAGGGTTTGCCAGATGTCATTTATACGGGCAGGATCCTGACCGATAATCATCTCTGACAGTTCATGTACCGCTGCTTCAACGCTGCGTGCACGACCTTCTATCACCGGTTCTCCCCAGCCAGTCACGCCTTCATCGGTTTCTACTTTAAGAAACATCCAGCGCGGGGCTAAACGGTATGTGGTGAGTTTAGTAATTTTCATAACTGCACTTCCTTATAGGCTTTAACAAAACGTTGCGCCTGCTGGCGGGTCTGTTCAGGTGACTGACCGGCACGATACAGATCGCTTCCCAGCCCTGCGCCAACACAACCCGCCCGCATATACTGGTGGAGGTTTTCTGGCGTCACGCCACCCACCGCAAACACCGGTACTTCAGGCGGTAAAACGGCTTTGAGCGCTTTAATGTAGTCAGGGCCAAAAGATGAAGAAGGGAATATTTTTAACGTTTGAGCACCGGCTTCCAGTGCGGTAAAAGCTTCTGTTGCCGTGGCACAGCCGGCACATACCGTCATACCAAACTCTACAGAGCGTCGAATAACCGCCGGATTGGTGTTCGGTGTCACAATCATTTGGCAGCCCATCGACGCTAAACGCTCGACGTTAGCAACCGTTAAGACAGTACCCGCACCAATCAGCGCCTGAGAACCAAACTGTTCAACCATCTTCGGAATACTGACCTCCCACTGTGGTGAATTCAGCGGAATTTCAATAGCATCAAAACCAGACTCAATCAGGGCGGAAACGTGGGACTCCACCTCCTGGGGCTTAATACCACGTAAAATAGCAATTAGCGGAAAATTAGTTTTCCAGCTCATAAACCAGACTCCTTATACCGGATTTAAAGGCATCATCTCCATCAATGGCCTGATGTGGGATACCGGCTAAAACCAGCGCTTCGCGATAGCGACTGGTTAAACTCTGGTTACCAATAATCGTGACGCCACGCTGATTCACATCAGCATATTGCTGCTGCATTTGCGCTACTTCATTACCGATAAGCAACCCGGATAGCCACTCCTGAACCACGGAAGGATCTAACTGACCAAGAACATGAGCCGCCCGGGTTTCAAACAGGCGACGGATAATATGAGTTTCATTAAAACCAACGTCCATTCCCTGTCTGAATGCCTGCTGCGATTCACGCTGCACACCAATACCGGCACCCACCAGCGAATGATTAATCAGCAGATGATGCAGTTCACCGGTCATCACCGTCCGAAAATCGGCTACCGTATCGCCATCCATTTGTACCCATTTGCAATGGGTACCGGGCATCACGTAATAGGCGGCTGGTTTTTGTGCATGAGCACCTACTAACTGGGTCTCTTCACCACGCATAACGTTGCAGTTGCCATCCTGATTGATGGCAAGGCCGGGCACAATCCAGGCGCGCATGGGCGCTAGCTGAGTTACCGGCATTAAGTGATGAGAGATCTGACTTAAATTTGCCGGACACATTTGATAAGGAGTAGGAATCCATCCGGCGTTACTACCAATCATGCCGGCCATCACTACAGGGATCCCGTCAGGATACTGAGCCAGCCAGTTATCAAATAGCTGATGAAAAATCGCTTCCGGCAGCTGCCCGTCAAAACGGGTAACGCCCCGCTCAGAACGCAGCGTATCGACGCACAGATCGCCATCAAATAACCAGGCTCTCAGATTGGTTGAACCCCAATCAACGCCGATAAATTGCTCAATCATGTAGACTCCTTCAAACGCTGGGTGGAACTGGCAATCATCGCCAGAGCGGCCTTCTCTGCAGCATCAATATCCTGATGCCGAATCGCATCGTACAAGTCCTTATGCTCCCGCAGGGTGCGCGGCATATTGTCTTCATCCGGCATATAGGTACGCTCAAACACCGCATGTTGTAGCGAACTAATCGCAACGCCCAACTGCTGTAATATTGGATTATGGGTCGCCACCAAAATAGCCTGGTGAAAACGAATATCTGCCTGGTTAAACGCTTCGCGATCCTGACTGTGAATAATCATGTCATTCAGCGCACTTTCAATCTGGACCAATTCCGTAGGCGTTGCGCGCTCTGCTGCCCAACGAGCCATGCTCGGCTCGACTAAATGACGCACTTCATTCATTGAGGCGGTCAACCGGGGGTCATAATCATGCTCAAGAATCCACTGCAAAACGTCACTGTCGAGATAACTCCACTGATTGCGGAAAGTGACAAATGCTCCGCGATAACGCTGCACTTCAACTAAACGCTTTGCTGCCAGTGCGCGCAGCACCTCACGAATAATGTTGCGTGAAGTATTAAATTCTTCACAAAGATCGGTTTCTGCCGGTAACGCAGAACCAGGAATATATTTACCGTGTACGATCTGCTTACCCAGCTCGATAATAATGCGATCGGTTTTGCTCATTTCAGACTGTGGCATCAATAACTCCAGAGTGATAAGTGTCGTTGTTGTACTGAAAACTGTGCTACTTCGGCATCAGTTTTGGCTGCTACCAACTTTATCTGTCTGACCCTCACCTGTCTTGTACACGATGTTAAAAATGGCGAGTATTTCTACTACGATGAAGAGATTGTAATTCAATTTATTTAAATTGTACTACGATCTGGATCGCAAAACGTACAATCTATTTCTAAAAGGAAATTATTTGAATGCTAAAAAAGGCTATTCCGAGGCAAAAAATGTAAGACCGTTTGAAATAGAAAGAGAAAAAAGCAAGAAAAAGGCAGTACACAGGGCACAACTCAATGTGCCCTGCATGTATTTTATCGAGCGAAAATACCGTGGCTTTCTGCCAGATCAACTCGGGAATGGTTAATCGACAGCACAGTTCTTGAGCCGGTCAAATCAACGGAAGTATGGAATGATTCATCTTCTCTGGGGGAAGTAATCACAACAAATGCTTCAACCCCGTCTTTTGGTGTATAGAAGCCAAAAGGAGTACCCACCGAGCCAACATAACATTTTCCTTTTAACCACACCGGGATATCAGCTACCCGCTCAACCGTGTAATGCAACGGATCGCCGGTATAGTAAAACTGCGCATTTTCTTTACTGACTGAAGCCGGAATTGGGCAAATTGGATGATTAAAGCTCCATACAGGGAGGCCATCATGCAACATCTCATCGGACATTCTGGCTAAGCTCTTTTCCAGTTCCGCCAAATCTGCCGCATCCAGAACCACCTCTTTTGGCCGTTCATTTTCTTTCCTCAATGCCAGCGCATACTGATAGCGGATAGTCATCTTTGGTATTTTTGCAGACTGGCTAAACGGCTTTAACAAATAGATATTATCTGTACCAAAAGTACTGTTGCGATAGGCAACATAGACCTGTCCATTGAGTTTGATCCAATAGTCAGCCTGATTAGCACCGCGGCCATTCAACGAATACATGGTTACCGGAACAAACTCACCGTTTTGCGCGCTGGGTCCTACCGGATTAAATTCAGTTTTATATCTTTTTAATACACTGATATCGCTAAACAGCCCCGTACCACCAATATAAGCATCGATAATCAAATCTCGCTGACCGTCTCCATCCAGATCAACCAGCGTATAAGAGGCGCCACGCTGTTCGGTTTCTTCGGCTATCACGTCAGATTTAATAAAAGCTTGCCACTCATCATCACTGATATCGGCTGAGGGTTTTTCTGATGGCAGACGATATTCGCCATTTTGTTCAATATATTGAATGGTAAATTCGGTCTGACGATCGCTGATATGAGAGTAACGCTCCATGACCTTATCAACCGCCAGCTGACTGTCTTTTTTGCGTTCATCTTCTAAAGCCTGATACAGCTGTTTTACTGCTGCATTATCGTCATCAATTTCCTGCTGCGATCTCACCGTACTCACTACGGTATATAAATTCCAGGGGCCACCGGCTTCTATTCCATTACAGGCGCCGGTAGAAAGTTCTTCGCTGATAACAAAACTTTTGCCATCCCATACCCAATTTTTCACCAACCAGCAGTCGCCAAGCCCACGGCCTTTCTGAGACAGATAAATAATGCCATTGCCATAATCGCTGGCTGAAGAAGTAATGAATTTAGGCTCAGTGCTGAAGTTATTATCCACCAGCCAATAGGCCAGACCTTCGTTATAGGCACCGCGCCAGCACAGTACCTGAATCAGTGAGTGTTTAGCGTCAACATTAATGGCTTTCCAGTTATTTTTACCGTCACCAATATCATCAACGCCGTGGCATTCCGCCTCAATCGTTGGCTTTAACCAACGGCTCACTTTATCGACTTGCTCCGGCGTTAAATCAACCGGCGTCGCTTTTTTATTAACGGCAGCGGCAATAATTTCAGGACGAGCAAGAGCCGGTAATACCTCACTTTCGCTTCGGTTTCCTTTACGCAAGATGGCACCCGGCGTGTTCAAACGGCCCTGATACTCATCCATTTTTAATATCACGGCATTAAAACCTGCGCCAGAGAGCTGCCAGCGCTTTTGATCATATTCAAATTCAACCTTTTTATCGCGGATCAGCGCGGCAATCAGAGGCTCGATCTGAGCATCAGATAACTGAAAACGACCATCTTCTCCCGACGCTAACATTCCCTGTGGTTTACCATCAATCCACAGTTTCGCCGTGTTCTGTTTTGGGGGCGTCTGTTCATCATCATTAAAACTGGCAAAAACCAGTGTTCCCTTCACTTTCTGGCCAGCACCTGCATAACGGGTCAATAAAACCGAAAGTTCCCCTTCATTGATGCCATAACCTGCTGCGCGACAGGTACGGGTATTATCACAGGCAATTTCCCATTCTTTATGGGCGAAGGTCATTCCGCCTTCGGTCTCCGCCAGCAGCATGGGGGAAAACATTGCTGCCAGTAATATTAAAATAGCTCTGAACACGGCCCTCTCCCTGAAGAATATCGTTACTTTACTGCCTGCCATTCAAGCCTAGTATATTGATTAACTGTGCCCGTTTCAGAACAAATTCTTAGCAGTGACTCGAATAATTTTATCAAAATATTCTCCCTTTCCACTTTCAGTTAACTTGCCCCTCGACAACTTATCAACCAGAGGATAAAAATAAGTTTACTAACCTAAAGGAGCCGGTATGAATTCCCTCTATCCATTAATCACTGAAGCCCATATGGCAATTCGTCCTCAGGTCAGAACCACGCCGTTGGACTACAGCCCGTTACTATCATTAATCAGCGGCTGCCAAATCTATCTGAAATGCGAACATTTGCAGCATACGGGATCGTTTAAATTTCGGGGGGCCGTAAACAAAATACGTTTGCTGAATGAGACAGCGCGCCAAAGTGGTGTGATCACCGCTTCAACAGGTAATCACGGTCAGGCATTAGCACTGGCGGCTCGGGAAGCGGGCGTAGCCGTTACCGTATATGCTCCCGCAACAGCAGCACAGGTTAAGCTGGATGCCATCCGTGCATTTGGGGCTGATATTGAACTGGTTGAAGGAGACGCGCTGGCAGCAGAGCTTGAAGCATCAAGACAAGCCGGATTACAGGGTAAACCCTTTGTCTCTCCTTATAACGACAAATACATCATTGCCGGTCAGGGTACGTCTGGCATAGAAATAGCAGAACAGATAGACAATTTAGATGCGGTATTTATTGCCGTTGGCGGCGGCGGTTTGATATCAGGTATTGGTACTGCTCTCAAACAGTTATCCCCTAAAACTCAAATTATTGGCTGCTGGCCAGCCAATGCGCCCAGTATGTACGCCAGCCTGAAAGCCGGAAACATTATTGAGGTGGAAGAGCAGGAAACCCTGTCTGATGGTACCGCCGGCGGCGTAGAACCTGGCGCTATTACCTTTCCTGTTTGCCAGCAGGTCATCGATCGTTACGAATTAGTCAGTGAGCAAGAGATCCGCGATGCGATGCGTCTGGTCGCCCGCACCGACCGTTGGATGATTGAAGGTGCCGCTGGCGTAGCGCTTGCAACTGCGCTACGGCTGGCACCTGAATTTCAGGGTAAGAAAATCGCCGTAGTGCTGTGCGGTAAAAATATCGTACTGGAAAAATACATTAATGCAGTAGGCGGTGAATAATACTTCAACCGCTATCCTCTGAACCGTTTCACAGCGGATTCAGAGGATAATGCATCGCCATCCGATAAAAGCGGCTCCATTCCCGCTCACCGGCTAGTGCCTGCTGTAGAAACTCAGGGATTGGCAATGAGTCAAATGCCGTAAAGCCTATACGTTGATAGAAAGGACCATTCCAGGCCACATCACGAAACGTCGTCAGTCCGACATATTGGCACTGTTGTTGACGTGACCATTCAATCACTTGCCTAATCAACTGCTTACCAATACCCCGCCTGCCCACATCAGGATGCACACATACCTCCTGAATCCAGCCCCATTCCCCCACTCGATCCGCCAGAATAAAACCAACCGGCTGGCCATCCTGCTGTGCTACCCATAAGCGATTCTCTACTCGTGCCTGCTGCAATAAATCAGCAGGAATCGTCTCCTGCCGCTGCGGTATTGGCAAAACGGATTCAGGAAAAATCGACGCTGCGGCAGCCTCAATCGGCGCAATGAATGGAATATCAGCCGCAACTGCCAAACCAATCGAATAATTAGTTATTTCACCAGTCATATAAATCCTTTCAACAAAATACATTCCCGCCGTTGCCTCTTGCCCTTAATCCTTTGCCCTTAAAACCCTTGACCTTAAGGAGCACTGGAATCAGCCGACAACTGAAAGAGGGTGGCACGCCCAACAGGGATCTTGGGCGAAGCATGGCTCCGTCTGAAACGAATCCATGCGGGTACGGAGGCGCGGGGAGCAGGGAGCAGGGGCATTCGCCCTAATGCCCCTGCTCGGCCGCCCGTACAATAGTTAATTACTTTTGGCGGACGAAATATCCCCCAGAACTGACGTAGCTACGGTATCAAATCCATCTGCTTAGTCTCCTTCCCTAACCAAATAACCGCCACTACCGCCACCATAATCGACGCACAGAACAGACTAAAAATCAGCGTAATAGAACTGTTCATTGCCACCAGATAACCGACCATGAGTGGCCCCAGAATACCACCAACCCGACCAATGGAAGCCGCCATTCCGGCACCCGTACCGCGGATAGCGGTTGGATATTGTTCCGGGGTATAGGCGTATAACGCTCCCCATGCCCCCAGATTGAAGAATGACAATAACATGCCAAAAATCAACAGTTGAGCAACGGTATCAGAAGCACCAAAGAAATAGGCTGAAATCGCGGTTCCGGTTAGATACGTTGCCAGTACAAACTTACGTCCATAGCGCTCGATGAGCCATGCGGCGGTGAAGTAACCCGGAAGTTGGGCCAGCGTCATAATCAACACATACTGGAAGCTTTTCACCAGACTAAAGCCCTTCAGCATCACGACACTCGGCAGCCACAGGAACATACCATAGTAAGAAAACACCACGCAGAACCACAGGATCCACAGCATTAGCGTGGCTTTTCGGTAGTCACTGGACCAGACTGCGGTGATATTACTGATAATTGAAGGCTTAGCCTCTTTGGTTTCTGCCCGCTTAAAGCGCGGTGAGTCCGGCAAATTCCAGCGCAGATAAATGGCATAGAATGCAGGTAATGCACTGATTAACATCGCCACACGCCAGCCGTAGCTTGGAATGATAAAGTAAGCAATCAGCGCCGCCGCCAGCCAGCCAAACGCCCAAAAGCTCTCCAGCAGTACTACAATGCGCCCGCGTTCGTGTGATTCAACGCTCTCAGAAACCAACGTCGAGGCTACCGGCAGTTCGCCACCCAGCCCCATACCGATAATAAAACGCAGTACCAATAAAGCAGCCAGCGTAGATACCAGCGCGGTTAATCCACTACCAACGCTAAACAGCAATAACGTGACAATAAATGCCGATTTACGCCCGGTACGATCCGCCATCACGCCAAATACAAATGCCCCTACCGCCATGCCGATAGAGTTAATGCTGCCAATCCAGCCCATTTGTTGAGCCGTTAGTCCCCAGTCTTGTTTTAACGCAGCCAATAGAAATGACAACAGCCCGACATCCAAAGCATCGAACATCCACCCCAGACCGGCAATCGTCAACAGCTTATGTTTAGACACCGCTTTTTGAACCAGCGTTTTTTGTGAAGTCGTCGCTTGTGACACCTGAGTTATCCTCATAAAGTAGAGTTTCAGCGCCTGTTATAACAGGCAGAAAATATCAGAGCGGATGAAGCATAGAACAATTTGTCTCAACCCGCCGATTGATAAACAAAGGCACACTTCCGGATATCCTTTTGGCATATCACAATGTGTAGTTGCAGTTTTTCCAGAAACAATGTGATAACAGCATCTGAGTTGTCTCACAACACATTTTTCCATCTTTGAAGGCGTTTTCTTTCTGTAGTAGTATCCTGAATAACCATTTTTTTTCCCCGTTGAGCTTATTGATGGACCAACAATATCAACACTGGCTATACGCCCTGTCGGCCCCGATGGTCGCGCTAAACATTGAATACGGGGCGTCTTACACCGCACCGGACTTCTACCCAAACGACTCCTCGCTGGATTTAAAAGAGAGCTGGGACATAGAATCCAGAGAATCATTATTCGATACCGTTACCCGCATGATTGACCACGGTCATGCTGATGAACTCTCCTATCCTTACTATTTATGGCACCAGCTAACACCAAACCGTTGGCGGGATTATTCAGCTCATCAGGAAGAGTCGCGTCAGGTATTGCTCGAGTTTGTGGCCGATACGGCCCTCATGTGTGGCTCAGGCGGCATCCGAGCCTGGGATCTGTGCCGAATGAGCTTCCTGTGTCGTATTGGTGTATTAAACCAGTGGATGACTGAACAAGAGAGTTTGTGGTTTCACTGCCGTATTGCCCAGCGCGCCCGCCATTACTACGCCAGTTGGCAAGAGTACGCATCCGGATTTCTGATTGGCAGAACCTTCTGGCTCTCCATCAGTGAAGAGCAGCCGGAACTCAAACGCTACGCTCTGAACAGTAAAGGTACGCTGGATTCGAATATGACCATTTCCCGGCATTTATTTACCGAGCCAAATAGCCCTTATCAGCATCTTATATGGGAAATGGATCCGGCCGAGCTGGAGATGGAAAAACCTCAGTCACTACAGGAGGTTGACTGGTCATGAATCTAAGCTGTTGGCAAATATTAGGCATTGAGCCCACGGACGATCAGGAGATTATCCGTAACGCTTACCGTAAAAAACTACCTGAATATCATCCGGAGAGCGACCCACAAGGTTTCCAAAATCTGCGTCAGGCTTATGAGCAGGCTAAAAAAGGAATTCAGTCAGAATTCCGACCTGTCTCTGCCCTGAATGATGCGCCAATTCAACCCCCGATTGAGACAGAACAAGAGCCCGAAGCGAAGGAACAGCATCCTGAGCAACAGGCCATTGACCAGTTGACTGCGGACCTCGAAACCCTGTTAAACGATGCTACCCAGCGCTATCAGCCGGATGCCTGGCATCAGTACATCCAGAAAATTGATAGCCACTCCATCGAGGTGACTAACCAGCTACGCTGGCAACTGCTGATGATGCTGTATAACACCAGCTACGTCTCCAGAGACTGCGTGCAGATTCTGGCAGAGCGTATGCGTTGGAAACAGCGAATCACCGAACTGAGCGGCGAAAGCGTCGAGCATCTGGATGACTATCTCGACTATATTGCCAAAGGCGATGTCTTCGATATGACACTGCTTACAGGCCTGTCACTACCAGCACAAAATGCCAGCGTAGATCATATTAATTCAATCAATTTCCTGTTTTGGGAAAGACCCGCCTGGATGCTGCGGGAATATTTGCTGCAACCGATGGCCGTCTACTGGCCAGACTCTCCGGAAGTCATGGAGCTACGCTGTCGCTGGTACACACTGGCGGGAATTGGTTCTGAGCATCTCAGCGACTATTGCCTGCAACAGCTAACCAAAGATCCAGAGAACAGCGACTGGCTCTATTTGTACGCTTCCCAATGTTCCATGTCCGGTCATGATGATAAAGCGCTGCCGTTTTGGATCCGTTTGTATCAAGCCGAGCGCCATGCTACGGCAGAAGCCTGGCTATTAACCTGGTGCGTTAATCATGCGCCGGAACGTACGCCGCTGCTGATTCAGGCTCTGGATAATGCACAATATCTCTCAGCCGAAGGCGTAGCCATTGATGCGCCGGAACAGCGTTATATTACCCCAACCCAAACCACCAAAACCTTGCTGCGTTGGGGAGAGGTACTACAAAGTCCAATGCCGCTGATAGCGCAGGATTTCGCTAACTGGCGGCTACATAAAGAGACGCCAATTACCATGATTCGCCATCTGATTCTGGATGATGGCAGCGATCCAGAGGTACATCTCTATCGCCACGCCAGTATGCTGCGATTGGGAAATGAAACGCTGTTACAGCAAATTATTGATGAACCGGAAAGCGGCGATCCGCTCGACGACCTGATCCTGAGCCGATTTAAATTACAGGCTCAGCAACGTTTAGACTGGCTGAAAACATCCACGGTTATTCAAGCGTTTACCCATTGGTTGTATGCTCCACAGCCGGAGGCACTACCGGCAGAACTGGCACAGCGCGACTCAGAAGCACATTTGCAATGTCTGCACTGGTTACTGCAACGGCGCTGGATGGCCGATGAACAATTAGAACGCTTAGCCAACAGTGAGACTTTTGGCAGCAATCTGGAAACCATTACGGATTGGATCAGCTTTATAGCCCTGAATAACAGTGCATCACTGCCGGAACCCGCCAACGATCAGGATTACTGGCAATGGTGTCGCCATTGCTATGCGCTGGTTCTGTTGTTAGAAAGACCGGCAGAATCCTTACCGATGCTGGTACAGGCGAAAAATATAACACCACAAGAGCAGCATCCGCTGTATGAATTCTGCCCGTTAATTAACGACCTGGATATACAGCAGGATAATATCGTTGAGCAATATCGGGATAAGCTCACGCTGAGCCAGATTCTCCAGCACCATTCATGGACGCGGCTGCCGATCACACCGGAAAACTATCTGGAGAACCAACAGACCACTCGCTCTTATTCTATCGACCATTTTTATATCAGCAGTCTGGAATGGCGAGGACGTATTGAAAAATCTTCGAATATCAATCAAATGGTATTCTATGCCGCTTGCGCCTGGTTTGGCCTCAACGGTCGGGAAAAACGTTTCACTACGTTGATAGAAGAGATGCAGCTCAACAATGAGGCGGAACAGGCGCTAAGAAGCGCCTTGCTTAACGCAACGCCTTATGGGCAAATCAATGAAGTGCGTAATCCCCGGCTGAAAGAGCTGATAAGCGAAACGTTGAATATGCGCCGCAATCCTCATCTGGTTCTCTCTGAAGACAGTCAGAAATCACTTTGGGATTGCCAGCAAAACCCCAATGAAGATATTACCTTGCGTCTGGTGGCCAAACTGTTATTACAGGAATCCCGCTATCGCGGTAGAAATCCGGTAGAAACAAGCCAACAGCCCAGTAAATTCTGGGAGTTCTGGCGCTTTAAATCTCGCCTGAACCGCACCGGCTTTGCCGCTCAATTTCTGTTGGGTGCACTGCTGAGCTTTATTATTGGCGTCATCATGATCAAGATGTCAGACAGTGCTGTAGGCCCATTAGTTTTAGTGGCCTTGTTTCTGGTCAGCAGCCTTGGTGCCATGATCAGACGGGCAAATGACCTGAACTTGAGTAATACGGCCATCATCATCATGGCGGTGGTATCCACGATTTTTCCTATTACCATGACCTTAAGCATCATTTATCTGTTACTGGCTCCGGGCGTTCCTTTTGCCAATAAAGCCGGGCCGCCGGCTAATGGATGGTTTAATCAACCATAGAACAGACAAGATGCCCATTGAGTTAATTTAATCACACAAGAGAGGCCCCTGATGAATAAGACTTACAGAATTGCCGCCATTCCCGGCGACGGTATCGGCAAAGAAGTATTACCAGAAGGGGTCCGCGTGCTGGAAGCCGCTGCCCGACGTTGGGATCTCAACCTGGAGTTTCATACTTTCGACTGGGCGAGCTGTGATTACTATCTTGAGCACGGCAGCATGATGCCAGCCGACTGGTTTAAACAACTCCAGTCGTTTGACGCCATCTATTTTGGTGCCGTTGGCTGGCCGGACAAAGTACCAGACCATATCTCCCTGTGGGGTTCATTGCTTAAATTTCGCCGTGAGTTTGACCAGTACGTTAACCTGCGACCGGTACGCCTGTTTCCGGGGGTTCCCTGTCCATTAGCCAATAAAAAGCCCGGCGATATCGATTTTTATGTGGTGAGGGAAAATACCGAAGGGGAATACTCTTCCCTTGGTGGCCGCATGTTTGAAGGCACAGACAGGGAGTTTGTGGTACAGGAGTCTATCTTCTCCCGCCACGGGGTTGATCGCATCCTGAAGTATGCTTTTGAACTGGCTCAGACTCGCCCGCGCAAAAAACTGACTTCGGCCACAAAATCCAACGGTATGGCTATCAGCATGCCTTACTGGGATGAACGTCTGGCTTTAATGGCAGAAAACTATCCACAAATTGCCTGGGACAAGCAGCATATTGATATTCTTTGTGCTCGCTTCGTACTTAATCCGGAACGTTTTGATGTAGTGGTGGCCTCTAACCTGTTTGGCGATATTCTGTCAGACCTCGGCCCGGCCTGTGCTGGCACCATTGGCATCGCGCCGTCTGCCAATATCAATCCGGAACGTAACTTCCCGTCGATGTTTGAACCGGTGCACGGTTCCGCACCTGATATTTACGGTCAGAATATTGCTAATCCGATTGCCATGATCTGGACCGGGGCCATGATGCTGAGCTTTCTGGGTGAAGGGGATAATCGCTATCAACAGGCTCATGATGGCATCCTACACGCCATTGAACAGGCAATCGCTCAGGGGCCAAAAACCCGCGACATGGGCGGCAGTGCCTCAACTCAGGAAGTTGGCAAAGCGATTGCTGAACGACTGTAGTGAAATCTGACAGTTAGCCGCTATCGGCACCCGCTCTTTATCCGGATGTCGATAGCCCATCACAAATTGCCCGCATTCGATGGTCTATCCTTAAAGACTACCCTGAAATCTGTTTCCGGAGGTCAATCTAATGAAACTTAATGATCCAACGTTGTTTAAACAACAGGCGTTTATCAATGGTATCTGGCTGGATGCCGGCAGTAAAAACCACCTCGAGGTATTTGACCCCGCTACCGGTGAACGTTTGGGCCAGGTGCCCGATATGAACGAAAACGATACGCTGGTTGCCGTGGACGCTGCACGTTTGGCGCTAAACGGCTGGAAAGTGTTACCGGCTCAGCAACGCTCAATACTGCTGCGTAAATGGTTCGATTTAATGATCGAGAACCGCAAAGATTTAGCCATGATCATGACCCGTGAACAGGGCAAGCCATTGGCCGAAGCCGAAGGCGAAATTCGTTATGCTGCTTCCTTTATTGAATGGTTTGCCGAACAGTGTAAACGTACCAATGGTGACGTGATCCCATCGCCAACGGCGGATAAGCGCCTGATGGTGATAAAACAACCCATCGGCGTTTGCGCTGCAATTACACCGTGGAACTTTCCGGCGGCCATGATCACTCGCAAAGCAGCTCCGGCACTGGCTGCGGGCTGTACCATGGTGTTAAGACCTGCCAGCGAAACGCCTTATTCTGCTCTGGCGATGGCGGAGCTGGCACGACGAGCGGGTATTCCTGCCGGGGTATTTAATGTCGTCACCGGGCGTTCCGGCCCGATTGGCGGCGTACTCACGGCTCATCCGGATATCCGTAAGCTAACCTTTACCGGCTCCACCGAAGTGGGTCGCCTGTTGATGCGACAAAGTGCGGAGACGATTAAGAAAGTGTCACTGGAATTGGGAGGTAATGCGCCTTTTATCGTTTTTGACGATGCGGATATTCCCGCCGCTGTGGAAGGTGCGATTGCGGCCAAATACCGTAATGCCGGACAAACTTGCGTTTGTGCTAACCGTTTCTATATCCATCGTGATGTCTATTCTACCTTTGCTGAACAGTTCACTCGCAAAGTAAATGAGCTGAAGGTGGGTAACGGACTTGATGAAGGGGTTAATATCGGCCCGATGATTAATCAGAAGGCGGTGGAAAAAGTACAGTCGCTGGTTGATGATGCCGTTTCCCACGGAGCAAAAATGCTCACCGGCGGCAAGGTTCATCCACTGGGCGGTAACTTTGTTAATCCAGTCGTGTTGGGCGATGTTCCTGAGAGTGCAAAGTTACTGGAGGAAGAAATCTTTGGTCCGGTTGCACCACTGGTGATTTTTGATGATGAAAAAGAAGCTATCCGTCTGGCCAATAGCACCATTTATGGGCTGGCCGCCTATTTCTACAGTAAAGACAGTGCCCGCATCTGGCGCGTCAGCGAGGCGCTGGAGTACGGTATGGTCGGTATTAATACCGGTTTGTTGTCGAATGAAGTGGCTCCGTTTGGCGGTGTGAAGCAGTCAGGATTGGGGCGTGAAGGCTCTGAGTATGGGATCGATGATTATCTGGAGTTGAAGTATATGTGTCAGGGGGGATTGTAGTGCTGTTGTGGTTTTGTTGAAATGGACAACGGTGGATGTTCCAGCCGTAATGGCATTGTGCTTATATTGACTTTGTGCCCGGCCGGAAGGTCACCTGTACTTAAGTCTGGAGAGCGTCGGGCCTAGGCTGCCTACGGGCAGTTATGAAACACCTTGCGGTGTTTCACCCTGACGGGCCAGCGCTAGCGCTGTTCAAACAGGCTTTGCCTGTTTGTCGTTGGCTTACGCCAAGTCGCCCCCCACGCCACCCTATCCCTCCGATTGGCTTTATTAACAGATAAAACCCATCAAATATTGTCGTAATTAATTCAACTAACTAAACATTACAACTTCATCGAGTTCAGGTAGTCGATGAGTCTTTCTCGTACTTGAGTAATCAGTTCTTCTTTGTGTTCGGCCAGGGTTTGGTCGAACTCTTGTAGCCAGATGCCAATTTGCATGCGCTGGTCGCCGAGGGATTGGGACCAGGCGCGTTCGAGGCGAGCCAGTAGTGCGCGGTTTGGAATGGCGTCTCGCGGGTGAATTTTCAGCGCTTTAAGTCGGTCGTGGCTGGCCTGTTTTTGGCTGTCGCTCAGCCCTATTGGGCTGTGGTCGATGACTTTGGAGTGGGTGCTGCCGGTTTCCAGCATGTTGACGTCCACTTCCAGCAGTCCATTGATGTCGTAACTAAAGCGGATATCCAGTGATTGAATACGGCCATTGGGTTCTACCGGAACTTCGAACGATTCCACCAGAATATTGTTATCTACCCGAGGGCTTTCTCCCTGATAGACCGCCACCCGAATAAATTTTTGTTCCGGATGATTGGTATAGAAGGTTTCAACCCGGGAAGTTGGCACCACGGTATTACGTTCAATAATCGGTGAGAAGATCCCCGATATTTTATCGTTACTGGTGGCGATTCCCAGCGTGTACGGACAAACATCCGTCAGGATAACTTCGTCAATATCTTCGTTACGCAAGCGACAGGCGGCCTGCACTGCTGCACCTAATGCTACAATGGTGCTGGGGTCCAGATGCTGATGGGGCATTTTGCCAAACAGCCGCACCACCATGCGCTGGATAACGCTCAGGCGGGAAGCGCCACCCACCAGCACCAGATTATCCAATTGGCTTGGCTGTAAGCGAGCATCGCTCAGCGCCTGTTCAATCGGGGCACGAAGGCGATTTAGCAATGGTAACCACAGCTTTTCAGCCTGTTGATCGTCAAGGCTATAACTCCACTCTTTGTCCTGCCAGTGCCAATTCAGCACGCTTTCCTGATTATTCAGGCCGCATTTTATCTCTTCGGCACTGTCATTGAGGCGAGCTATCGCTTCCGGTGTAATGGTACTTTCGTCCAGCTTCCACTCTTTCAGGCAGGCTTTCACCAGCGCGTGAGTAAAATCTTCCCCACCAAGGTAGTTATCACCGGCAGAAGAGTGAACTTCAATCAGAGGCAGCGCATATTCCAGTACGGTAACGTCAAAGGTTCCGCCCCCCAGATCAAACACCAGCGTACGGCCAAATTCCTGAGTATGCAGGCCATAGGCCATCGCTGCTGCGGTTGGTTCATTGATTAAACGCACGGCATTAAGCCCCGCCAGCTCCGCAGCGAAACGGGTTTGTTTGCGCTGCTCATCGCTAAAATAGGCAGGAACGGAGATAACCACGTCGGTAATCGGTTGATCTAACCAGGCCTCAGCATCCGCTTTAAGGGATTTGAGTACCAGAGCGGAAAGTTCAGGCGCAGTAAAAGTCTTATCACCCAGTTTGTACTGGCGATTGCTACCCATATAGCGTTTGAACAGTGAAGCGGTTTTCGTCGGGTGAGTTGTCAGGCGAGACAAGGCCGCACGACCAATCAGAATAGAGTCATCCTCATCAACACTGATGGCGGAAGGGGTCAGATATTCCCCCAGTGCATTGGGAATAAGATGAGCTTTGCCATCTTGCCAAACGCTAATAAGACTGTTGGTTGTCCCTAAATCAATACCGATTGCCGGTACAGATGCCTGCTCTCCATTCATGACTTTCACCTCGTTCCAATTCCTTAGTGCTGCATCATATCGGGGGAAAAGCGATCAATCAAACGTCTGAGAACGCTTTGTGTCATTCAGGCCGATCCCGCACTAAAACCGTCCGTTACTATTTCTTCCGGGTATATTTTGTTACCATCGGATGCTGGTTAAAAAAACTCCACCGGAGGATCCGTGAGAAAAGCCCTTGGCGTGTTTTTCCCCCTGTATACCACAACCATGATTATGTTGTTGGGTTCCGGGCTGCTGACCACCTATATCTCCCTGCGATTAGCATCAACCAGCGTTAGCGGTGCCTTTATTGGGGCAATTATTGCCGCAAACTATATTGGTCTGGTGATTGGGGGGAAGGTCGGTTACTCATTGATTATTCGGGTCGGGCACATCCGAACCTATGTCGCCTGTGCCGGTATTATTACCGCAGCGGTACTGATGCACGGTATCACCGAGATTCTGATGGTGTGGGTGGTTCTGAGGCTGATTATTGGCCTGTGCCTGATGTGTCAGTATATGGTACTGGAAAGCTGGTTTAACGATCAGGCGGAACCTAACCAACGGGGTGTGGTATTTGGCTTTTATATGGCCGCCTCTTATCTGGGAACGGCATTGGGACAGATTGTTTTAATTATGCAGCCTGATTTAGGCATTCAAACCCTGCTGATTATTGCCCTTTGTTTCTCACTTTGTCTGGTACCTATTGCTCTGACCACCCGTAGCCACGTGCAGCAGATTTCACCGGCGCCTATGGAGCTGCGTTATTTTATTGGCTCGATTCCCAAAGTGCTGGCCTCTATTGTGGTGATCGGCATGGTGGTGGGCTCTTTTTACGGTCTGGCTCCGGTTTATACCAGCCTGCAATCCCTTTCCACTGAACAGACGGGGATGTTTATGGCGGTTTCTATTTGTGCCGGTCTGATTGCTCAACTGCCTTTTAGCTGGCTTTCCGATCGTTATAATCGATTAGTTTTATTACGAATAATTGCTCTGTTACTGGCATTAGCCGCGTTACCATTAGCCATACTGACCCATATCTCTTTTACGCTTTTACTGGGAATCGGGTTTGTAGTGGGCATGCTGCAATTTACCCTCTATCCATTGGTCGTGGCTCTGGCCAATGACCTGATTGAATCAGAGCGCCGGGTTTCGCTGGCGGCTTGTTTACTGATGTCATTTGGCGTAGGTGCCAGTATCGGCCCTCTGATTGTTGGTGCCCTGATGCAACCGCTGGGGGGTAATATTCTGTATGCTTTCTTTGCGTTATGTAGCGTAGTGTTGGTACTGCTCAGTCGCACGGCGAAAAAGCAGGAAGTGCATTTTGTGGAAGATGCCCCATTGCCGCATATTGCTATGCCAGACAGCCTGATGAGTTCTCCGCTTTCTCCGGCACTTAACCCCAGCTTTGATGAACAGATGATTCAGGACAGCATGCCAGCGCCAGAGATCGTTAATCAGCAGGACATTGTGGAGACGGACGGCCCAGTGGACGACTCCACAGAGACGGCTTTGGCTGTTGATGAGGATATTGAACCCCCAGTAATTATCATTCGTGAACATCATGAACAGGATGATAAACAGGATAAGGACGACAAAGATGACGGCCTGGAGAAGGCCTACACTCTGGTATAGATGAATATTTAATTAAGGTATCTGATGTCCAAGCTAATTGAACCTGAAACCGAACGCTTGCAGCTACGGCAGTGGTGTCCTGAAGATCGCGCCCCCTTTGCCGCACTTAATGCTGACGCTCAGGTAATGGAGTTTTTCCCTTCTACTCTGGATAAAGCCACCAGCGATGCCATGGCCGATCGCTGCCAGTCGCTAATTGCTGAACGCGGATGGGGTTTATGGGCGGTTGAATTGAAAGCCACCGCCCAATTTATTGGCTTTGTCGGCCTGCATATTCCAACCTATGAACTTCCCTTTTCCCCTTGTGTGGAAATTGGCTGGCGACTGGCAAAGGATTTTTGGGGAAAAGGATACGCTACTGAGGCGGCAAAACGCGCCCTGCAGGTGGGCTTTGAACAGCTTGAACTGCCAGAGATTGTTGCCTTTACCACCATAACTAATCAGCGCTCCAGAGCGGTGATGGAAAGGCTGGGAATGACGCTATCGCCAGACTATTTTGACCATCCGGCGCTGGCGAAAGATCACCCGCTACTGCAACACTGCCTGTATCGTCTGGCAGCAAAACCATCGCTATTACGCCAGTTCTAATTCTCAACAGCCTATTGAAGCTGGCGCAATAAAGAAAAAAGTCCGTTAGCCATGTAAGGCACTAACGGACGAAGCACTACAGGGTGTAAAAATCCTGTTGGCAGAAGCAATCAGGCTTCTACAGTCAAATCTACGACGGTTGCATCAGGTGCATTATGAGTAACAGAAGCAATACCTGCGTCTCGTGACTGTTCAGAGGTATACGTCTGGCTGGTACCAATAACCTGACCATTAGATGCTTTTAAATTGAAAGAGAACTTGTCATTAGAGGTCACTTTCTTTTCAAAATATTTGCTGTCCTGAGAATGGGTTTTCACTGACTTGATACCATTCTGGCAGTTAGCTTTGGTGGTATAACCTTCACTACCCAGAATGATTTGCCCATTTCCTGCTTTTAAGCGGAAATAGAATTCATTGTTTTTACTCAGAAAAATTTCAAATTTTGCACTCATTGTCGACTCACCTTTTAGTTAATCCATCTTATTGATAGCGACTACATATCCTCATGCTGCGACCGGATAGGTTCCTTAAAAAGCGTCAATGCAACCTAAAACTGAAGAAAGACCCTTTCTAACCGATACACAGTAAGCATAGTTGATGGTATTAGCTCTGGTATGTAATACGAAAAGAAAAATAATTAAATTTTTCAACCAAATGATATTTATGATAAATAATCATTCAATGATGACAATTTAACCGATTAAGGACCAATTAATAATTCAGACGCGTGGGGGAAAGGCTTAATAGTTATTCCCTGTCACAATAAGCGATAACACCACTGATGTTTGCGTGGTCAATTATTAATTTAATGTTAAGATTGCTGTCTAACTGTGCTTTATAATGAATAAGTACGTAAAGAAACAGTTATAGTGAAAGACCAACAATAACGATGCTGCATCTCATCAGTCTTTAATAATTACCCTATATCTATTCCGGGGTATCACGGCGTCGCCCTGTACCACCCTGAAAAGGACACGATAATGGACGAACAATTAAAACAAAGCGCTCTTGATTTCCACCAGTTTCCTGTACCAGGAAAAATTAAAATAACGCCAACCAAACCACTGGCTACCCAGCGTGATTTAGCACTGGCCTACTCGCCGGGCGTTGCTGCGCCCTGCTTAGAAATTGCCGCCGATCCTCAGGCATCTTACAAATATACTGCCCGTGGCAATCTGGTAGCGGTAATCTCTAACGGCACAGCCGTACTCGGCTTGGGCAACATTGGTGCCCTGGCTGGAAAACCCGTGATGGAAGGTAAAGGCGTGCTGTTCAAAAAGTTCGCCGGTATTGACGTATTTGATATTGAAGTTGACGAATCTGACCCGGAAAAGCTGATTGAAATTATCGCTTCTCTGGAACCAACCTTTGGCGGAATCAACCTGGAAGATATTAAAGCACCCGAGTGCTTCCAGATCGAAAAAGCGCTACGTAAGCGCATGAAGATTCCTGTGTTCCACGACGATCAGCATGGTACTGCCATTATCTGCGCCTCTGCGGTATTAAACGGTTTGCGAGTTGTGGACAAAAAAATCAGCGACGTTACGCTGGTGGTATCCGGTGCCGGTGCAGCAGCCATCGCCTGTCTGAACCTGCTGGTTGCGCTGGGTATGGACAAAAAGAACATTACCGTTTGTGACTCACGCGGCGTTATCTATCAGGGCCGCGATGAGAATATGGAAGAGAATAAAGCGCTTTACGCGGTAGTAGACAGCGGTAAACGCAGCCTGGCCGAAGTCATTGACGGTGCGGATATCTTCCTTGGCTGTTCAGGTCCTGGTGTGTTAACACAGGACATGGTGAAAGGCATGGCCAAGAATCCATTGATTCTGGCGCTGGCTAACCCTGAACCAGAAATTCTGCCACCGCTGGCTAAAGCGGTTCGTCCAGATGCTATCGTCTGTACCGGCCGTTCGGATTACCCGAATCAGGTAAACAACGTTCTGTGTTTCCCATTCCTGTTCCGTGGCGCGCTGGATGTTGGCGCAACGGTAATCAACGAAGAGATGAAACTGGCCGCGGTACGCGCCATCGCCGATCTGGCGCTGGCAGAGCAGAGCGATGTGGTTTCTTCTGCCTATGGCGATCAGGAGCTCTCTTTTGGGCCTGAATACCTGATTCCAAAACCATTCGACCCGCGTCTGATTGTAAAAATCGCTCCGGCCGTAGCGCAAGCAGCAATGGATTCCGGTGTTGCTGAGCGTCCAATTACCGATATGGATGCTTACGTTGAACATCTGACCCAGTTTATCTATAAAACCAATCTGTTTATGAAGCCAATCTTCTCCCAGGCGAAGAAACAGCTGAAGCGAATTGTGATGGCTGAAGGGGAAGAAGAGCGCGTACTGCACGCCACTCAGGACATCGTTTCTCAGGGGCTGGCCTATCCGATTCTGATCGGTCGCCCAAGCGTGATTGAAATGCGCATCAAAAAATTGGGTCTGCAAATTGCTGCGGGTAAAGATTTTGAGATTGTGAATAACGAATCCGATCCGCGTTTCAACGAGTACTGGAATGAGTACTATCAGTTGATGAAGCGTAAAGGCGTTTCCCGCGAGCAGGCACAGCGTACATTAATCGGTAACCCAACCCTGATTGGTACCATTATGGTGCAACGTGGTGAAGCTGACGGCCTGATTTGCGGTACTATCGGCAGTTATCATGAGCATTATGAGGTGCTGAAAGGAGTATTTGGCTATCGTGACGGGGTGAATACTGCCTGTGCGATGAACGCGATTATTCTGCCAAGCGGCAATACCTTTATTGCTGATACCTATGTGAATGATGATCCAACGCCGGAACAGCTGGCAGAAATCACGCTAATGGCAGCGGAGACCGTACGTCGCTTTGGTATCGAGCCTAAAGTCGCGCTACTGTCACACTCCAGTTTTGGCACCTCAGATAGCCCAAGCGCCCGTAAAATGCGCAAGGTGTTGGAGCTGGTGAAACTGGCCGCTCCGGAGCTGGAAATTGATGGCGAAATGCACGGCGATGCCGCTCTGGTAGAGAGTATTCGTAACGACGTGATGCCGGACAGCCCGCTGAAAGGCGCAGCAAATATCCTGATTATGCCAAATATGGAATCGGCTCGTATCAGCTATAACCTGCTGCGAGTTTCCTCTTCAGAAGGTGTGACCGTGGGTCCAGTACTAATGGGTATTTCCAAGCCGGTACATATTCTGACGCCGATCGCTTCCGTTAGACGTATCGTGAATATGGTAGCGCTGGCGGCGGCTGAAGCTCAAACTCAGTTGCTGTAGTTGATAAAAAACCGATTTGTTCGGTTTCGTGTTTTAAAATAGCCAATTGTTGGGAGGGACGGGTGTTGGGGTCGACTTGGCGTAAGCCAACGAAGTGCCCCTAACCCGGCCAGGCCCAACACGCACTGAAGCCAAGTACAGACGGTCTTCCGGTCGAGCACAAAGCGAATATAAGCACTTCAGATTTTACGACCGGAATATCCATTGATGCCAATTGATTAGGTTTTCAGATTGCCTCATCCGATCTTATCTACCGTTACAACCATTATCACTTCTTTTACAGTCGGCTTATCCATGCTGACGGAAGCGCTGTTTAATCGCTGCTAATATTCATTCAGACAGCAAATCATTCAGATAAGGCTTCACATATGAACAAAAAACTCTCTGCTATCATCTTTGCAGCATTCATACCTTTGGTGTTGGGAGCGACTCCGGTAAATGCCGATCCCGGAGGCAATGGCAAAGGTAATAGCCAGAAACAGTATGACCATAAAGATAAAGGCAACAAAGGTAATAAAAATAAGGAAAACGGGCACGATGACCACGATAATGTCAGCGTAACCATTACGTTCGATCAGGCTCGGGGAATGGCGGTTAACTACGGCATTATTGGCTATAAGCCTTTGCCACCAGGCATTGCCAAAAATTTAGCACGGGGTAAACCGCTGCCTCCGGGCATTGCTAAAAAAAGGGTACCGGTGACCATGCTAAACGGCCTCCCTCACTATCCTGGCTATGAATGGTACGCGGTGGGTGATGATTTGGTGCTGGTTGCCGTAACAAATTTAATAGTGAACACTATTTTGCAAGGGGTCTTTCATTAGTCGCTGTTTCAGTAAACAATAAAACCGGCCTGAACAACGGGCCGGTTTTGTTATCAGAACGAACGCCGGATGGCGATCGTTCCGTTTGTTAGTGCATTACAACATTACATGCACTGTGTTTTCTAGCAGGACTTCAACGGTTGAAGAAGCATTGATCCAGACGTCATAAGTATTGCCAGCATATTGATGTTCGCTTTGCGACACATTCAACTGAGTATCAGTTTCTTCTAACTGCAGTGTACTGTCCTCATCACCATTGACAACAATCGCTTTGTTTCCGCTATTGATTGCCAATTCTTCTGTACCAACACGTAAGACATCATTCAAACTGACTGTCATGATGTTATTGCCATTACCCAGATCGGAAATCTCCACAGAAGTTAATTTGTCCTGCATTAACTCCGGTTTCAATTGTTCGTTCTGGCCATTCAGGATCAAGGTGTCAGTGCCTTCACTGCCGAAGAAGACCAGATTCGTTGAGTGTAGGAGAGTGCCTGTTGTAGCATCATCTGCGTTCTCAGAACCTTCATCCTCTACGTTGGCAAGTACCAGACTATCGTTCTCTGCAACCAGGTCCGGCATCACAGAATCTGCCCATATACCATAGAAAGTAACGGCATATGGTGCGCTAGTGCCAGTAACATTCCCCTGAGCATCTACTCCAACTGCAAAAAGCTCATTATCATCCAGTTGTAAGTAAGTGGTTAACTGCAGGCTCCACTTCCCGTTAGCATCGACAGTCGTGCTTCCCAATTCAAGATTACTATAATATCCATTGGAGTATAGAGTGATTACATCACCCGCAAAACCTGTACCACTAATGAGAGGTTGGCCATAACTAATTGCACCACCATTCTCAATATCACCAGTGTGCATAGGTCCATTATTCATTACTTCGACAGGACCATCTGAGTGTACATTAGTGATTGCCAGGTTAGCGCTATCAGGTTGGCTATATTCAAGAATCAGACTAAAGTTCTCTGATGGCTGGCTGTTGTTACCTGTAGTATCTGTAGCCGTAACATAGAACTGATGTTCACCTTTAGCCAAATACGCCGCTGGTGTAAAGCTCCACTCACCGCTCAGACTATCTACTGTTGCCGAGCCTAACAGAACGCTACCGTCATACACCTTCACGATACTACCAACTTCAGCTTTACCGGTCAGAGTTGGCGTTGAGTCATCTGTTGTACCGCCGCTGCCCAATAAACCCTGTATCGATCCCATATTATCTATGGCTGACTCAATGGTCGGTATCGCTGGTGCAATAGTATCCACAAAGAAATCAAACGTAGAGATTGATTCAGTATGGTTACCCAGTTTGTCGGTGGCAACTAATGTAATGCTATGCTTGCCCTCGGCTAAATCAAGATATGGTTTTACATACCATTGACCGTCCCAGGCCCCCACGGTGGATGAACCCAACAATACCCCATCGTCATATACCATGACGACACTACCAATTTTACCGCTACCGGTAATCCAAGGACGGAGATCATCGGTTGAACCATCGGCTGCGACATGGCCTCTTACAGTTCCAACGTTATCACTGAGATACATGACCGAAGGTAAGATTCCACTGGTATCGATAGTGATATTAACTTCAGAGCTAACCTCACTAACATTCCCAGCCTTATCCATAGTGGTAACAGTAAACTGATGCTCACCATCCGCCAGAGGTGCATCGGAAGTAGAATACTTCCAGGTACCATCCCAGCATATGGTTGAACCAATAACAACACCGTGATCGTAGATAGTCACAATATTGCCAGCTTCGGTCGTTCCAGATAGAGATGGAGTGCAATCATCAGTTACATCACCTTCTTTCAACGTGATGTTTTCACCCAAATTATCATATACCACCACCGGAGCAGTAATGGTCGGTATCTCTGGTACTTCTGCTGGCTCCACAGGCGGTGGCATAATGCAAATATCAGCATCAATAACCACAACAAACGCTGACGATTGGGTGCTCTCATTGCCTGCTTTATCAACAGATAACGCAGTAAATGTATGGTCGCCATAAGTCAGATCAAATGATGGCGTAAAACTCCATTTACCCGTAGTGCTATCTGCCTGTACCGAACCTAATTTGACGTTACCATCAAAAATAGTGACGAGACTACCCTTCTCTGCTACACCATTTAGCGTTGGCGTAACGTCATTAGTGGCAGTGCCGCTGCTCATATCGCTGCGGAAATCTGCAGAGACTGATTCGATAGTTGGCATCGCTGGTGGGGTGGTATCAACTGTAAAGCTAAACGCGTTGGATGGAGGATAAACATAACCAATGATGTCAGTTGCGATAGCAGTAATACTATGCTCGCCCTGAGCCAGATCAAACGGTGGTGTAAAGTTCCACTCACCATCAGATAATGCCCTTGTTGATCCCAGTAAGGTCTCTCCATCATAAATCTCAACGATACTGTGCTTATCCGCTGTTCCTGCAATGTATGGACGAGGATCATCAGTAACACTGTCTTTTCGAATTTGACCTGTAATATCACCAACACTATCAATCACGTAAACGATAGTAGTGGGAACATAGTGTACATTATCAACCGCTAAACGGAACTCTTGGCTTGACTCACTGACCTTACCATTCGCATCCGTTGCCGTTACGGTAAACACATGTTCACGTATATCAATCGGTGTAGTGGTAAATGCCCACTTACCCTCTGCATCTGCCGTTACGCTACCAATCTTCTCGCCACCAAGATAGATATCGACAACACTGTTTGCTATCGCTGAACCATGGAGAGTTGGGGTGCTGTCATCGGTAACATCACCGTTTTTTAACATACCGGTGAGATGACCTACGTTATCAAAGGCATAATCAATGGTTGGTACCGCTGGTGCAGTGATATCAATAGTAAACTCAAACACTGAAGCCACGTCTCTGACAGGACCTTCCGGATTCATGATTATTGCGCTAAGGCGGTGCGTACCCTCAGCCAAATCCATAGTCGGAGTCAAACTCCAGTTACCATCAGCATCCGTCAGAGCTGAACCCAGCAGTCCATCATTACCATAGACGTTAACAATATTACCGGCGTTGGCCCTGCCGACGATTTCCGGACGAACATCATCCGTTACACCATGTGGCGCAATCTCACCGATGATACTGCCAACATCATCAATCAGATGATCAATGGTTGCTGCTCTTTGAGGCTCAGAACTACTGCCTTCCAGATTGAAAGTGAGCGTGTTGGATGGTTCGCTGATATTGCCCGCTTTATCCATCGCTGTAACATAAGTTTCATGATCTCCACCACTTAATGCTGGCTGCGGCATAAATGTCCACCATCCTGATGCATCAACGGTGGTCTGGCCGATTACCTGACCGTTATCAATAATGGTGATCGTAGCTCCCGGTTCACTTTGCCCCAGAAATCCACGAAACCACGCATCCTTGCCCTCATCATTCTGGCTATTCAGTTCCATATCGGAAGGGACTCCCTCCGCATAAATACGAATATTAAAGTCAAGTAGAGGTTTTTCCGGAGCAATGGTATCAACGGTAAACTCAAAGATTGAAGCCACATCCCTGACAGGGCCTTCCGGATTCATGACTATGGCGCTAAGGCGGTGCGTACCCTCAGCCAAATCCATAGCCGGAATCAGACTCCATTTACCATCAGCATCGGTCAGGGCTGAACCCAGCAGTCCATCATTACCATAGACGTTAACGATATTACCGGCATTGGCCCTGCCAACGATTTCCGGACGAACGTCATCCGTTATGCCGTGAGCGTTAATCGTACCGATGATACTGCCAACATCATCAATCAGATGATCAATGGTTGCTGCTCTTTGAGGCTCAGAACTACTGCCTTCCAGATTGAAAGTGAGTGTGTTGGATGGTTCGCTGATATTGCCCGCTTTATCCATCGCTGTAACATAAGTTTCATGATCTCCACCACTTAATGCTGGCTGCGGCATAAATGTCCACCATCCTGATGCATCAACGGTGGTCTGGCCGATTACCTGACCGTTATCAATAATGGTGATCGTAGCTCCCGGTTCACTTTGCCCCAGAAATCCACGAAACCACGCATCCTTGCCCTCATCATTCTGGCTATTCAGTTCCATATCGGAAGGGACTCCCTCCGCATAAATACGAATATTAAAGTCAAGTAGAGGTTTTTCCGGAGCAATGGTATCAACGGTAAACTCAAAGATTGAAGCCACATCCCTGACAGGACCTTCCGGATTCATGACTATGGCGCTAAGGCGGTGGGTACCCTCAGCCAAATCCATAGCCGGAATCAGACTCCATTTACCATCAGCATCCGTCAGGGCTGAACCCAGCAGTCCATCATTACCATAGACGTTAACAATATTACCGGCGTTGGCCCTGCCGACGATTTCCGGACGAACATCATCCGTTACACCATGTGGCGCAATCTCACCGATGATACTGCCAACATCATCAATCAGCTTCTCGATGGTTGCTGGTATGGTTTGCTCTACAGGCTCTTCCAGAACTGGCGGAATAATACAAAGTTCACTATCAATAATTACAACAAACTCAGGTGACTGACTGCTGCTGTTGCCTGCTACATCGGAGGCCTCTGCAGTGAAAATATGCTCTCCAAACAAGAGCGCTTTTTCTGGCATAAAGTTCCACTTACCCGAGGTGCTATCCGCCTCAACTATAGCGATTAAGACGCCATTGTCGAAAATACGTACAGTACTACCGTGCTCAGCTACGCCATTTAACATCGGTAACGTATTATTAATGATGACATCGCTAGTTAGCTCACCACGGAAATCCGCATAAACTGATTCTATGGTCGGTGCATCTGGTGGAGTGATATCAATAGTAAAAGTAATTTTTGAGGTAGGCTCACCAACAATACCATTTGCGTCGATTGCTACAGCAGTGATGCTATGCTCCCCCTGAGCCAGATCGTCGGTTGGCGTAAAGCTCCATTTACCGTCTTCAAGAGTTGTGGTTGAACCCAACAGAGTACTGCCATCATAAATTTTAATGACGTAACCCACTTCTGCCAAGCCTGTGATTTGCGGGCGAAGCTCATCGGTTACACTACCCGGGAAGATATTACCCGTTATATCACCACTCCAATCACTTAAACCCGTAATACTGATACTTCGCACATTAATATAGAAATGATGTTCAGGGCTGGCTTCACTAATATTACCCGCTCTATCTGTTACGACCGTTGTGAGCGCATGCTCACCAGGTTCTGAAACAGGATCCAGACGAAGCTCCCAAAGACCAGTAGAATCAACCGTCGTACTACCAATTACACGGCCATTATCGTATACAGTGACAACGCTATTAGCTTCAGCAGTCCCCATGACGAGCTGCGCTGAGCCACATAGATACTGAGCGATCTCTAGAATGGAAGCAGCTTCTGGAGCGATAGTGTCCACCGTCAACACAAAAATATCCGACGAGGTGCTAACGTTACCGGCACTATTTGTTACTGTTGCGGTAAATATATATTGACCATCTGATAATGCAGACGCTGGTGTAAAGCTCCACTGGCCATTGCTATCAGCTACCACAGACCCCAGCAACATCGAGTCGCCATACACATTCACTACACTGTTAGCCTCGGCTTTACCACTTAACGTTGGAGTCGATGCATCTGTGAAGTCCCCACTGTGCAAGGTTCCTTGTATTAAACCAACATCATCTCGCGCAGACTCAATGGTCGGTACAGCCAGCTCCGTCGGCAAATCTATGGCCTCAGAGATAAACTCAAATGCTGCTGACGGATCGCTCACATTACCCGCACTATCAGTCACACATACAGTAATACTATGAGCGCCTTCACTCAGCGGTTCCTTCGGTGTGAATACCCACTGACCTTCACCACTGACAGAAGCTTGACCAATCAACACGCCATTATCAAAAATAGTGACCGTGCTGTTTGGCTCACCCTCACCCACAAAAGATGGGTTTTTATCGTCAGTAATGTTGCTAATAACTGGCTGTTCAGGTGCTAAAGTATCTACATTAAATACAAAAGCATTGGATATTTGACTACCATTACCAGCCCCATCTGCTGCGGCAACGCAAATACTATGGGCACCTTCGCTTAATGCAACTTCTGATGTAAATGTCCAGTTTCCGTATTCATCAGCAATGACATGACCGATTACCTCACCATGATCGGTGATAGTAATAGCGCTTTTCGGTTCTCCCTGACCCGTGATGATCGGTTTAGCTTCACGAGTAATACCATCCAATAAGATTGGGTGGTTCAAATCACCAGACGAATCCAGCACCGTATTAATTACAGGTGTTTCTGGCGCAGTGATATCTACCTCGAACGCCATCAATTCTGTGACAGTACTTTGATTACCGAGCTTATCGGTAGCGATCATTGTGATATGATGAGAACCTTCAGATAAAGGTTTATCTGGCGTAAAACTCCACTTACCGTCTGCGCCAACGACTACCTGACCAATGACATAACTGCTGTCAGACATTACGGTTGCATTATCAGCCATAAGCAAATGCTTACCGCTTTTAGCCATAACGATCTGTTTACTTACCGTAGCATCATCCATAAAGGTAATAACGCTACCCGGTTCACCTTCCCCTGAAAATGTTGGTAAAGTACTGGCAAGCTTTGTCCCTGATAAAACAGAACCTGACTGACTGTCAATCACAAGGCTACTGGCGACAGGTTGAGCTGGAGTAGTTATATCATCAATAACATTGATAGCTTCATCTGGAGTCGGTAAAGGTACCGGCTCTGATTCTGATTGAGCGATCGATTGAGATTCTGGTTGAGATTCCGATTGAGAGATCGGTTGGGATTCTGCCTGAACAGCTGGCTGTGATGAGGATGAGGATGAGGAGGAACTATCATCATCTTTATTATTATCATAAATAGCATAGCCAATACCGCCAATCGCTGCGGCACCTAAGAACCATGGCCATGATGCCATCAGTCCATCGCTATATTCGACACTCTCAAATAAATAGCTACTATCACCCAGTGAAGAGCCGCCTAACGCGACGGAAGTAACACCCTCGTCAGCCAGCATGTAACCTTCACCCAATGCATCACTGGTAATATAGGAATAAAGCTGACCATCTTCAGCAATACCTAATAATGGCTGGTGATTACCTGAAACATAGTAATTATCAATAACAATCGTAGGATCGGTATCGCCTTCTAAAATCACATACAGATCGTTACCGTGCCGCTTTAGCGTCACATTTTGCGGTGAATGGTTATTATCTTGATTTTTTAAGATGTACTGGTGCCCTTCCTGAATTTTAATCCTGACAGGGTTGTTTGAATCAAGAGATATAGCCTGAGAGCTGGCGCCCCCTGTACTAACTAATAGACTAATATTTTTACTCATACGAGAACAGACTCCTTATCCATTCTTCATTTTTGATTGTCCGTTGAGTGCATTACTCTTAACAGAACACAATCTCAGGTTCTGAAACTGGACTTCCTTTTTATTGTTATCAGCTGGTATATCTAATAAGCGAAATTCGGTGCAATATATCCGCTTACTGTTGCAATTTTGCTGACAACAGAAGCGATCCTTACCACTTCCTATTAAACTTAATATTTCCACTCAACGATTAGCATCAGGGTTGTCAGTGGTTTTTTCTTCCATTACGCCACTATCCAACCCGCTATTTTTTGTGCCTGAGTGGCCTGTTTGTTTTTCACCTCCTCTTTTTTGTGTCTGAAATTTAGATGTAAAAACGGCCACCTGATGGTGACCGTTTTAATTTTCAATTACATAATGATGGTATTAACCGTATTCTCGACCAGCAGCTCAACACTTGAGTTACCAATAGTCCAGACGTTATAGGTGTTACCAGCATACTGATAATCATGCTGTGACATGGTCCACTGGCTATCCTGACCACCAGACTGGATCCACTGTTCGTGAACGTTTTCGATCGCTAAGGTAGAACCGTCTTCGCCGTTAATAACCAGCGCTTTCTTATCACCGTGAACTGACAGCTCTTCAGAACCCATACGCAGAACGTCATTCATAGAAACAGTAATGGTATTATGGCCATTACCCAGATCGAAGATTTCTACTGACGTTAACGTGTCTTTTACGCCGTTCAGGTATAAGTTAGCGTACTGAGTTGACAGTGCTACCGTATCAATACCTTCACCGCCATCGACCAGAGCAAAGTTGAGTGATTTCAGGTTAATCAGATCGTTACCAGCACCAGCCAGTACCTGATCCGCTTCGCCAACATTAGCAAACACGTCATCACCAGCAGTACCTTGCATCACTTCACCATGTACCGGTGCTGGAATAAATGATTCAACTACCAGTGTGTACGGCTCGCTGACTTCGCTACGTGTACCTACAGCAGGGTCTATTGCTACCACGGTCAGTTGGTTTTCACCCACTGCCAGAGTGGCAAAACCATAAGGCGTTACGCTCCAGTTACCTTCTGCATCAACAACAGCCTGGCCAATTTCATGCTGGCCATTGCTATCAGTGTTGTATACAACAACGATGTCGCCGACAGTACCGGTACCGCTAATAACCGGGCGAGCGTCATCAGTGATCTCACCAGATTTAACGTTACCCACATCAGCACCAATATGATCATACGCACCGCTAATGACTGGTGTTACTAATGTACGACTTGGTTCTGGTTGTAGTTCAGGCTGTGGCTGTTGCTCTGGCTGCGGTACTGGTTGTGCAATTTCACCTACTTCCATAATCGCCGATCCCAACATGAAATTGTTGTTACCGAAGCTATCCATTCCATGAACAGAAAGGTTATGTATACCGCCTGGCAATGCACTAGCAGAAAGGCTCCACAGGCCATCTTCGCCAACCAGAGCCTCACCGATCATCATGCCATTATCAAACAGAGTAACAATGCTTCCTGGCATACCTACACCAGAAAAAGCAGGGGTAGCATCGCGACTGTTATCAATAAAATTAGTATTCATTTAAATTAATTCCTTATATTCCATTTTCAGAAATAGGCATTCCATTAAGTGCTTAACGCTTAACTCAGCGTTTGATGACGTCAGACAAATGTCCTGTCATCACTATTTCCGTATCTTTAAAAAGTAAAACCATCCGAAAAAACAGGTCAGATTTCACTCATCCTGCGTGATTATTAACCAGCAAGGCGTTCTCCCACCCCTTGACTGACATCGATTAAGTCAACGCACTTACCCGACGATTTTCACGGTTATACCGGTGATATCTTGTTTACTTATCTCACCGGTACTGCCGTTGAATTACCGTTATCCGAGCTACAGATAAGTAGTAATTCGACAGATACATCCTGAGAGATCTGCCTTCTATTCGTTGCCTTCACTGTTTGTGCTAACAATGCTTAACTAAATGAGGTATCACCCAATGGATGCCCCTGAATAAATTTGTATAAAACTAAAGCAGCCGCCTTAAGGCAGCTGCTTTAGTCATTCAGTTACATAATGATTGAATTGACGGTGTTCTCGACCAGTACTTCAATACCTGAAGTACCTACGGTCCAAACGTTATAGGTATTACCTGCATGTTGATAATGACTGTGCGACATCGTCCACTGGCCGTCACCACCCTCTAACTTCAGGGTGCTGCCTTCTTCACCATTGACGATAATTGCTTTATCACCACTGTGAATTGCCAGTTCTTCTGAACCCAGACGCAGAACATCATCCAGAGATACTTTCATGGTGTTACTTGCGTCACCCATGTCGAATATCTCTATTGATTCCAGCTTGTCTTTTAACGCGCCCAGATCTAACAGCTCGTTTTTACCTTCCAGAATCAGGGTGTCGATACCCTCATCACCAGAGATATAAGCGAAATCTGTTGAAGCCAGCTTGATAACATCATTACCCGCGCCACCCATGACCTGATCACCTTTGCCAATATGGATAAAGGTATCGTTGCCGAGGCCACCCATCAGGATATCTGCCTTCTCGGTACCAAACAGAATGTCATCACCGGCGGTATACATCTGAGAAATAGATAGCAGTGACTGCTGAGTAGTCGATAACAAAGAATGTGTAGCGGAAGATGCACTGGACAGCGTATCGTCACCGACTTCAATCTGGTTGTTAGATAACAGCGTTACCAGATCAGTACTCACACCTTTCAGCGTTAACAGCTCTTCAAAGCCATAAGCACCACCTTTACCATCACGGTCAATGCTGATGATGGTATCGCCATTCAACTGATCTACTTTCAGATAATTCAGTATTCCCTGAGAGGCGAAATCCAGCGTCATTTTGCCGTCATCCATAAAGCAGGAGTATGAACCTGAGTAATTAAGTACATCACCCAAATCAATCAAATCGGCATTGTCATTGGTCAGCAGATTACCCACGGTGAAACCATATACCGTGTCATGGCCGTTACCGCCCCTACCGTCACCGCTCTTACCGGCCAGCACTTTGTACATCAGTACATCGTTACCACCGTTAGTCAGGTAGAAAGTGTCATTGCCACCGCGTCCTTCAAACAGGTTATTCGCCGCACTATCCGTGAACGTATCACCTTGTGCAGAACCAATCAGACCTTCAATACTGACTAACTTGTCGGTACCCCAGCCGGTTGCAATACCGGTACCCAAATTGGCCGTGATGGCGGCGGCTGAACGGCTGTAGTCAACAATATCCAGACCCGCTGTTTCACTCCAGACTTACTGACCGCTGACGATCAGGTTCCAGCCGCCACCGCCGGTGTAGGTATCATCCCCACCAGAGCCGAAGAAAGTATCGTTATAACCGGTACCGATAATACCGGCCGTTCCTACTGTATTGTTGGTAGCGTCAGAACTTTCTGCCGTCAGTACGTAAGCATCGTGCGACTTACTGGTTGTCAGACCGCCCCAGTTCACGTTAACCGTGTTGTTGGCAAGGCCACCGATAAGTGGAACTGCTCCCACATGGTCAGTCACACCGTTGGTGATACGCAGCAATTGCACCGAGTACACTTCATTAGGATCTAATCCGAAGAAGCTGACCAGACCCATACTATTACTGGAGCCGGATGCCTGCGGGTTAATCAACTGTGTAGCAACACAGGCACCTTTAGAGTCATACAACTTAACGGTATTACTGTAGTAGGTATTGATGCCGAAACCGTCAACAATACGGATCTGCAGGCTGGTACCGTCCGCCGCAATATTGGTGTTTTTCACCAACAGCGTTGGGGCAGAGCTAGTACTGGACACCACGTCAGCATCACTGCCGGAACGGTATAGCACGATGTCCATCGAGCCATCCCAGTCGTAATCCAGCGCTACAGCTCCGGTAATATTATCGAACTTAGTCGAGCCCGTCAGGCTGACCCCACCGCCATTCCAGACATCAGTACCCAGATTGGTATACAACGTTGGGCTACCGTTCACACCGGATCGTGGAATTTCGATAATGTCCATTTTACCGTCATGGTTCCAGTCCACTGCCAGCGAGGTACCACCAGCCAGATTGTCACCAAACCACAGTGCCTGACTGTCCTGAGCAATCAATCTACCGGTACCATCGTTCAGGTAGATACGGCTTTCATCGCTGTTCGCACCGGCTTTAGAACCACGACTCAGGAACAGATCCAGCCAGCCGTCACCATTAAAGTCCGCATAGGTCATCGAGATGGACAGATTGCCATAGTCTTCATGGCCATCATTGGTAAATACGTTGGCATAGTAACCAACAGAGCCGAAGTTAGTTTTTCCTGAACCATTATTGGTCAGTTGGTTATACAGGATGCCTAAACCACGGGACGTATTACCAACGAAATTACCTGCACCGTTGTAGTCAATGTGCGCAGTAATATCGACAGTACCGTTGTTATCGATATCCACCGCACCCACTTCATGCATAATACTCAGACCAGTTGGGAGAGCACCTCCCGGATGACCATTAGTGAAGCCGGATACACTTTCGTAAGACAGTACGCCTTTATCATTCTTCAGGAATGAAATAGAGTCAGCTTCAGAATCTGCCAACACGAAGTCCAGATAACCGTCACCTTCACGGTCATAGGCAATCACACCACCCAGATGGTTATCCGACCCCTGATTCACCGCTTTTGGCGAGAAGGTACCGTCTGCATTCTGTAACCAGTAGGCGGTACGACCATTATTCAGGTATGAACTAACCTGTGACATCACATCGGTGTAACCATCGCGGTTAATATCCGCAAATACCGCTGAGTTAACATAGCGACTGTAGGAGTTATTATCGACATCATAACCCGCACCGTTTGCAGTGGTAGGCTGAGCCAGATAGGTAGAGGTGTAGTTCTCCTGATCGGTTGCGGTATACACACGACCGGCGTTCGCGGTCGTTGTACCGGAGGTACCACGTACGCTCTGGAAGAACGACCACAAACCGTCCTGACTGATTGTGACTGCTGCCGAGTTAAGGCCACGACCGTCCGAATCCGTTGTTCCGCCCCACTTTTGAGTAATCAGCAAGCTGCCTTCACCGTCAGTCACCCCGACGCTGGTGGCGGCCCCCATACTTGAGTGGTTACCCGCTTCGTCCCATACCATAAACGCCAGGTTATGAGCCCCGGCAGGCAGTTTTGTGGTCATGCTCCAGGTGCCATCTGCATTTGCTTTAGCAAAGCCCAGCACCTGATCCAAACCCTCCTGATAACTACCGTTACGGTTCTCATCGCTAACCAGTGCAACAATAGTTCCGGCTTCCACCGTGCCGTAATGGCTGCTGTCAAAAGTAAAGGCATCTTTGGTGCTGACGTGCTTAGCGATATCCGGAGCGGCAGTAATCATGTCCGGTACCGTCAGATCGATGACGACTTTGTAGCTCTCGGCGAACGTAGTATTTCTGCCCAGATTACCGGCATTATCAATCACCTGAAGTTTAAAGTTATATGTGGTGTCCGCAGAAACTTCAGGTAACACATAACTCCAGTTATTACCTGCCATCGTGAGCGTCTTCCAGGTCGTGCCGTCATCCAGCGAGATCTGTAGTTTTTCACCGGCCAGCAATGCAGCACTCAGAGTACCGGTAACCGTCACGTTACGGTCACGGGTAACCATATCAGTGTTAGTGAGTGTTGCACTGTGGCTGAACAGGTCACCGGATACCAGACCATGACAGGTATCAGTGGTAACCTTTGTCGTGGTGCCCAAACCATTCATATCACGACTTTCGCTGATAATACTCAACGCATGAGAGTCGGTGCTACCAACGTTACCGGCAGTATCCACCACGCGGGCGTTGATGGTGTAATCCCCATCAGCCAGCACTTTAGTCTGTAGATCAACGGTCCAGGCGCTATCGGTCAGCGTTGTTGCCTTAGTCCAGGTTTTGCCGCTATCCAGCGTAATTTCTACTGTCTCATCAGATTTCAGTGCTTTATCCAGCGTACCGCTAATCAACAACGTATTATCATTGGTGATAAAGTCAGTGCTTGAGCTACCACGGTCTTCAGTGATCGCAGTAATAGTAACTTTTGCGTCTGATATAAAGGTGTCTAAGGTAATAGTGTACGGTGCACAAGGTTCAGTTGAATTGCCCACCGGATCGGTTTCTACTGCGGTGAACTTGTTTTCGCCCTGAATCAATGCCACTGCTGGTCGCAGGCTCCATTGACCGTTGTCATCCACTTTCGCAGTACCAATCACATGATTATTGGTGCTGTCAGTGGTGTACACAGTAATAGTGTCACCAGCAGTACCGGTACCACTGATGGTTGGGCGACTATCGTCGGTAATTCCACCTGATTTGACGTTCCCCGTAATAATACCGACCCGATCGTCTACACCAGTGATCGCCAACATATCAAATGGTGGAGGTGTGAAGTCCAAAGTCAAAATGAAGTCTGTTGATGGAGAGCTGACGTTGCCTGCTTTATCCGTTGCCGTCACGTGGAACTTGTGTTCCCCTTCCGGTAAACCTGAGGCCGGAGTAAAGCTCCATGCACCAGTAGTACTGTTTGCCACAACGGTACCCAGCAGAGCATCGCCGTCATACACTTTCACCGTGCTACCTTTCTCGGCTTTACCAATCAAGGTTGGAGTTGGGTCATCGGTCCAGCCGTTATTGGCTAGTGGGCCCTGAATATCACCCACATCATCAACCGCTGAATCAATGGTTGGCATCGACGGTTTCAGCGTATCAATCTCGAAAATGAATGGTGAAGTCTTAGGGCTGGTATTCCCCGCCAGATCGGTAGCTGTAGCGGTGATGCTGTGGGTACCCTGGCCCATATCTACTGTAGGTGTAAAAGTCCAGCTTCCATCAGCTTTCACTGTTGTGGAACCCAGCAGATTTTCACCGTCATACACTTTTATGATGCTGCCAGTTTTACCCTCGCCAATGATTTCCGGACGGGTATCATCAGTCACGCCGGTTCCCGGGGTGATAGGGCCGGTAATATCACCTATATCATCCAGCAGTTTGACAATTTTCACCGTTACTTTGGAGGTATCAATGGTCAGATCAAACTGGTCTGTCGCTGCACCCGTGTTACCCGCTTTATCGGTCACCGTAATGGTAAATTTATAATCACCATCAATCAGTGCGGTACTTGGGGTAAATGTCCAGTCACCGCTGCCATTTACATCGGCCTTACCCACCACGGTATTACCGTTGTAGATTGTCACGGTACTATTCGCTTCCGCCTTGCCGGTAAAGGTTGGCGTGCTGTCATCGGTGATATCACCGCTGGTCAGAATGCCAGTCCAGTCGCCTTCATTATCGATAACCACCAAATCGGTGGCCTTACCTGGTGCAGTGGTATCGACAGTAAAGCCAAACGGACCGGTTTTTTCACTGGCTCTGCCGATAGTGTCGGTAACGCTGGCGCGGATCTCATACTTACCGTCGATTAACGCAGGTGATGGGGTAAAGCTCCACTTGTTATCTGCGCTCACTTTTGCCGTGCCAATTGCCACATCGTTACTGAAAATAGTAACGATGCCGTTGGCTACTGCGGTACCAATAATGGTTGGCGTGTTGTCATTGGTCACCTCGTCTTTTTGCAGGGCGACTACGGCATCATTCGGGTTACCGACGTTATCTTCCACCCGTTCAATTACCGGTGGTGCTGGCGGAGCCACGTTTAACGTAACGATGTATTCTTTACATGGGCCAACTTTGTTACCCACCGGATCGCTTTCTTCTGCCGTGAACTCGTTTTTACCCGGTAGTAATGGAGAGGCTGGTTTCAAGCTCCAGGTTCCGTCAGCAATAACTTTGGCGGTACCAATAGTGTGATTCCCGGAGCTGTCCTTGGTGTAGACGGTAATAGTGTCACCAGCAGTACCGGTACCGCTGATGGTTGGACGGGTATCATCAGTTTCGCCGCCGGAGATAACATTACCGGTTAATGCGCCTACCCGATCGTCCACACCAGTGATCGATAAAGCATCAAATGGCGGTGGGGTATAGTCCATAGTCAGGGTAAAATCGGCCGATTTATCACTGGTGTTACCCGCTTTATCCGTTGCCGTCACGTGGAACTTGTGTTCCCCTTCCGGTAACCCTGAAACCGGCGTAAAACTCCATTCGCCGGTGCTGCTGTTTGCAGTCACCGAGCCCAGGAAGGCTTCACCGTCATACACCTTCACGATACTGCCTTTCTCGGCTTTACCCACCAGCGTTGGTGTTGGATCGTCAGTCCAGCTGTTGTTATTCAACGTGCCCTGAATATCACCCACGTCATCAATCGCTGAATCAATGGTTGGTACGGATGGCTTCACCGTATCGATTTCAAACACAAATGGCGTCGTCTTAGGGCTGGTATTACCTGCCTTATCCGTCGCCGTGGCGGTAATACTATGGCTACCCTGACCCAGATCTGAGGATGGTGTAAAACTCCAACTGCCATCGGCTTTCACCGTGGTAGAACCCAGCAGATTTTCACCGTCATACACTTTGATGACGCTGCCAGTTTTACCCTCACCGACCACTTCCGGACGCGTATCGTCAGTAACCCCAGTGGTTGGAGTAATCGGGCCGGTAATATCACCCACATCATCCAGCAGTTTGACTATTTTCACTGTTACTTTAGTAGTATCAATGGTCAGATTAAACTGATCTGTCGCTGCACCCGTGTTACCCGCTTTGTCAGTCACTTTGATGATAAATTCATAATCGCCATCGGCCAGTGCGGTACTTGGGGTAAATGTCCAGTCACCACCGCTGTTGACCTCGGTTTTGCCCACAAGGGTATTACCGTTATAGATGGTGACGGTACCGTTGGCCTCTGCCTTACCGGTAAAGGTTGGTGTGCTGTCATCCGTGGTATCACCACGGGTGAAGGCGTAAAGCTCCACTTATTGTCTGCACTGACTTTTGTTGAACCGATCGCCACGTCATTATTGAAAATAATAACGATACCGTTGGCTACCGCCGTACCAATAATGGTTGGCGTGTTGTCATTGGTTACATCGTCTTTTTGCAGGGCGACTACGGCATTATTCGGGTTACCGACATTGTCTTCTACCCGCTCAATCACCGGTGGGGCTGGCGGTACCACGTTCAGGGTAATGCTATACTCCTCACATGGCCCCACCGTATTGCCCACCAAATCCATCTCTTTTGCCGTAAACTTATTCTCACCGGTAATAACGGCGAAGCCGGTCTCAGGCTCCAGGTACCATCAGCAATAACTTTCGCGGTGCCTATAATGTGATTACCGGAGCTATCCTTGGTGTAAACAGTAATAGTATCGCCAACCGTACCGGTTCCACTGATGGTTGGACGGGTATCATCAGTTTCGCCGCCAGAGGCAACGTTACCGGTTAATACTCCCACCTGATCATTCACACCGGCGATAGATAAAGCATCGAATGACGGTGCCGTAAAATCCATAGTCAAAATGAAATCAGCAGACTTATCACTGACGTTGCCCGCTTTATCCGTTGCCGTCACGTGGAACTTGTGTTCCCCTTCCGATAAGCCGGATACTGGGGTGAAACTCCATTCACCGGTGGTGCTGTTTGCAGTCACCGAGCCCAAAAGGGCTTCACCGTCATACACCTTCACAACGCTGCCTTTCTCAGCTTTACCCATCAGGGTTGGCGTTGGGTCATCGGTCCAGCTGTTATTATTCAACGTACCCTGAATAACACCCACGTCATCAATCGCTGAATCAATGGTTGGCACGGAGGGTTTCACCGAATCAATTTCAAACACAAACGGCGAGGTCTTTGGACTGGTATTTCCCGTTTTGTCGGTGGCCGTCGCCGTGATGCTGTGGCTACCCTGCCCCAGATCGGAAGATGGCGTAAAGTTCCAACTACCATCAGCTTTCACCGAGGTAGAACCCAGCAGATTTTCACCGTCATACACTTTGATGACACTGCCAGTTTTACCCTCACCGATCACTTCCGGGCGCGTATCGTCGGTCACCCCGATATTCGGAGTAATCGCACCGGTGATATCACCCACATCATCCAGCAGTTTGACAATTTTCACCGTCACTTTGGAGGTATCAATAGTCAGATCAAACTTATCTGTTGCTACACCGGTGTTGCCAGCTTTGTCAGTCACTGTAATGGTAAAGGTATAGTCACCATCAGCCAGTGCGGTACTTGGGGTAAACGTCCAGTCACCGTTGCTGTTCGCATCAGTTTTACCCACCACCGAATTACCGTTGTAGATGGTAACAGTGCCATTGGCTTCAGCCTTACCGGTAAAGGTTGGTGTGCTGTCATCCGTGGTATCACCACGGCTCAACGCGCCAGTCCAGTCGCCTTCATTATCAATAATGACCAGATCGGTAGCTTTGGCTGGCGCGGTCGTATCGACGGTAAAATCAAACGGCCCAGTCTTTTCACTGATTCTACCGATAGTGTCGATAACGCTGACGCGAATCTCATATTTACCATCGACCAAAGCGGGTGATGGAGTGAAAGTCCACTTACCGTCAGCGTCTGCTTTTACCGAACCAATCGCCACATCCTGGTTAAAAATAGTCACGATACCATTTGCTACTGCCGTACCAATAACAGTTGGCGTATTGTCATCAGTAACATCAGATTTTTGCAGGGCAATAACCATACCGTCGATATTGTTGACGTTATCTTCCACCCGCTCAATCACCGGTGGTTCTGGCGGTTGAGTGTTAATTAAAATGCGATATTCCGCACTTGGGCCAGCTTGATTACCCACAGGGTCAACTTCTATGGCAGTAAAATCGTTCTTGCCCGGAAGTAATGGTGATACCGGCTTCAGATGCCATTTACCGTTGGCATCTACTGTGGCGCGACCAATCTCATGTTTACCGGAGCTGTCGGTAGTAAACACAATGACTGTATCGTCTTTAGTGCCGGTACCATTAATGGTTGGGCGCGTATCATCGGTAGTCTCTCCTGGCAGTACGTTACCCGTTTTCAGCCCTACCTGATCGTCAATATCGGTAATAGCCAGTTTGCTAATATCCGGAGCGGTGTAGTCGATGGTTAAAATAAAGTTTGCGGATGGCTTACTGGTATTGCCTGCTGCATCAACAGCATTAACATGGAATTGGTGTGCACCCTCAGAGATCGGTGTTGCTGGCGTGAAGTGCCATTCCCCAGTCAAACTATTGGCAACCGTAGAACCTAACAGAATACTTCCGTCATACACCTTCACAATGCTACTGTTTTCGGCCTTGCCCAACAGCGTTGGCGTTGGATCATCGGTCATGCCGCCGTTAAATAATGTGCCTTGTATTGCGCCCACATCATCTTGTGCTGATTCAATGGTTGGAATAGCTGGCGCAGTGGTATCTACTGAGAATTAAAACGCTGATGTTGGTTGACTGACATTGCCTACTTTGTCAGTAGCAATCGCAGTAATACTATGGGAACCTTCGCTTAAATCAGAGGTTGGGGTAAAACTCCAGCTTCCATCAGATTTAACGGTGGTAGAACCCAGCAGCGTATTAACGTTGTCATACACCTTGATTACACTGCCTGATTTACCTTCACCAATAATTTCCGGACGGGTATCGTCTGTCACGCCAGTAGGGGTAATATTGCCCGTGATGCTGCCTACGTTATCCACCAGTTTAGAGATACTCACCACAACAGCGCTGGAATCAATAATGATATGCACATCCGGACTTGCGGCACTGGTATTGCCTGCGGCATCGGTCACTGTGGTGCTGAAAGCATAATCACCATCGGTCAATGCATCATTTGGCGTAAACGACCACTTACCGTCCGCATCTGCCGTGGTCGAACCAATCACATTGCCATTATCATAAATGGTGATGGTGCTATTCGCTTCGGCCTTACCTTCAAAGGTTGGCGTATTGTCATCCGTGGTATCACCGTTAATCAGTGTCCCGGTGTGCTCCCCTACATTGTCTTTGATAGTCAGAGGGTCTACTGCATTTGGCGCCTTAGTATCCACTTCAAAATTGAAAGCGCCGGTTGGTTGGCTAACCTGACCTGTCGGACTGGTCGCCGTGGCGGTGATATTGTGTTTACCATCAACCAGAGCCGTCGCCGGAGTCAATATCCACACACCGTAGCTATCGGCTACTACTGTTCCTAATAAGGTGATGCCATCGTATACATGAATGGTGTAACCCGCTTCGGCCGTACCGACGATGGTTGGTCGATTATCATCAGTGACATCGCCTTTTTCCAGCGGTCCAGTGATTGGGCCGACATCATCCAGTAGGTTAACAATAACCGGAACCGGCAATTTATTAACATCCAGTTTAATGCTGTAAGGCGCACTAAGATCGGTAGTATTCCCCACCGAATCCATTTCCATGGCGGTAAACTGGTTTTGCCCCGGCAATAATGGGGACGTTGGTATCAGGCTCCATTTACCGTTGGCATCTACTGTTGTGCTGCCAATTTCATGGCGACCGGATGCATCCTTCGTATACACCACAATGGTATCACCAGCAGTACCGGTACCATTGATAACTGGACGGGTGTCATCGGTTAAGCCGCCATTCTCAACATTACCGGTAATATCGCCAACCCGATCGTCCACACCGGTAATTACCAGTTTGCTAATATCTGGCGCGGTGTAATCGGTGGTTAAAATAAAGTCTGCTGATGGTTTACTGATATTGCCTGCTGCATCAGTCGCGGTAGCGTGAAACTTGTGTTCACCTTCTGAAATGGGCGTAGCCGGAGTGAGACTCCACTCTCCAGTTACGCTATCTGCTACCACCGAACCCAACAGAATAATGCCGTCATATACGATGACAATACTGCCTTTTTCTGCTTTACCAATCAGGGTTGGGGTAGAGTCATCCGTCATACTACCGCTGCTTAACGCACCCTGAATTGAACCCACGTCATCTTTTGCTGATTGAATAACTGGTATCGCCGGAGCTGAAATATCTATCGTGAATTCAAATGCTGCGGTTGGATTGCTGAGGTTTCCGCTCAGGTCAGTGGCCGTTGCGGTAATGCTGTGCTTACCTTCGCTTAAATCTTTTGTCGGAGTGAGACTCCAGGTTCCATCGGCTTTAACCGTTGTTGTGCCTATCAGCGTTTTACCATCATAAACCTTAATCAGGTTACCGACTTTACCCTGGCCTATCACTTCAGGACGTACGTCATCCGTTGTCCCCTGAGGTTTGATACTACCGGTAACAGAACCAACATCATCGATTAAGGTAGTAATGCTGACCAGAACCTTACTGGTATCAATAATAATCGATATTTCCGGACCGTCCGTATTGGTATTTCCGGCTTCATCCCTTATCGTAACGCTAATATCATGTTCACCATCAGCCAGAGGAGCATCTGGAACAAATATCCAGTTTCCTTCCGGATCGGCCGTCACTTCACCGATCTTTTCACCGTTATCATAAATAACAACCGTACTACCGGGCTCGGTATTTCCACTAATGGCAGGCGTGTTATTATCAGTGGTGTCGCCATCGTTTAATGGCCCTTGCTCCTGGCCCGTATTATCATTGATGACCAAACTTTCTGGTGCTGCGGGTACCTTGGTATCCACTTCAAAAGTAAACACACCGGTGTGTTTACTGACGTCACCCTCAGGGCTGGTCGCAGTAGCCGTGATATTGTGCTTGCCGTCAGCCAGCGCTTTTTCTGGCATTAAATGCCAGACGCCTTTGCTATCCGCGACCACTGAACCCAACAGGGATACACCATCGTAAACATGAACGGTATAACCGGCTCTGGCCGTACCGGTGATAGTTGGTTGGTTATCATCGGTAATAGCACCTTTTTGCAGTGCTCCGGTAATTGGCCCTACCTTATCCACAATGTTAACAATGACCGGTTCAACTGGCTTAACGATGTCCAGATTAACGCTGTATGGATCGCTTGGCGTAGTGGCATTACCTACAGGATCGCTTTCTATTGCAGTAAATTGATTATTACCCGGCAGTAATGGGGTGGCCGGTTGTAGGTTCCACTTGCCATCTTTATCAACCAGAGCTTGGCCAATTTCATGACTGCCCGTGGCATCTTTTACATACACGACGATAGTGTCGCCGGCAGTACCGGTACCACTAATGATGGGGCGAGCATCATCCGTCATACCATTATTGATAACATTACCAACGGTAGCACCTTCCTGATCTTCCACACCGGTAATAGCCAACTTGCTGCGATCTGGTGGAGTGTAGTCAGTGGTCAGGACGAAATCTAAGGATGGCTGGCTGGTATTGCCTGCCTTATCGGTTGCGGTCACATGGAAGCGGTGCTCACCTTCTGAAATTGGCTTCGCCGGTGTGAAGACCCATTCACCCGTTATCCCATTGGCAACTGCAGAACCTAACAACACCGAACCGTCGTATACCTTAACGATACTATTTATCTCGGCTTTACCTATCAGGGTTGGTGTCGGGTCATCGGTTGCGCCACCATGACTTAATCGCCCCTGAATAGTGCCCACATCATCGATTGCTGATTCAATTGTTGGTATCGCAGGCGCTATCGTATCGACCGTAAAGTCAAATGTTGGTGAGACTGGACTGGTATTACCGGCTTTATCCGTTTCGGTTACTGTTATCTGATGATGACCATCGGTGAAATCTGAAGCGGGGGTAAAACTCCAGTGACCTTCACTGTCGACAATAGTTGTACCGAACTCCTTACCATCAACAAAAACGGTAATAGTATTACCGGCTTCCCCTGAGCCTGTAATTTCCGGGCGGGCATCATCAATAACAGCGCCGTTGGTAATCGGTCCCTGAATAGAACCAACATCATCAATAATATCGTTAAACAGTGGTCTTTGTGGTGCAGTGATATCAATGGTAAACCAAAAATCATCAGATGAGGCGCTGGTTGAACCAGAAGAGTTTGTCTGAGTAATGGTAATGGCATGATCGCCTTCGCCTAATGCCGCTGCAGGCTTAAAACTCCAGTTACCATCGGCACCCACAGTGGTACTACCAATAACGTTTCCATTGTCATAAATGGTAATAGTGTTACCCGCATCACCAGTACCATAAATCAACGGCTTCTGTTCATCGGTTGAAGAACCATAGGCAATAGGGCCAGTAATAGAACCTGTCGCATCCATTACTCCACTAAGACCAGGTACGGAAGCGGGTAGTGGCGCAGGTGCAGGGCTACTACTGTCATCATCTTTATTAAAGACAACGGCCGCCAATGCTCCCAGTGCGGCTACTCCCAGAAACCAGGGCCACAGCGCCAGTAAATCATGATCGTGATCCGTATCATTAAATAAATACGCACCATCACCTAAAGGCCTGCCACCAAGCGCCGCTGATGCCAGAGCACCATTTTCAAACTGATAACCTTCACCTAATGAAGAACCATTTGTTACCATATAGGCATAAAGTTGACCATCCTCGGCCATACCTAATATTGGTTCATTATTACCGGAAACATAATAGTCCTGGATAACGATAGCGGGGGTAGAATCACCTTCTAAAATGACATACAGATCATCACCGTTACGCTGAAGAGTCACGTTTTCTGGGGCATAGTTATCAGTTTTATTTTTTAGCAGATATTTACAACCCGGCTGAATTTTGATTTTGATAGGTCTTCCGGCATTAACAGACATTACCTGCGAGGTACTACTTCCTGAATTAACCAATAAGCTGACATTATTATTCATATGAGAATAGCTCCTTTATTCCTATTCATTCCCAGAAAATCGCATGATTACGCGAATGCATAATCTAAATAATTTAAAAAAATGTTATAAAATCCACATAATAAAAAGGTTGATATACTAACTTAAAACCTAAAGGAAATGCCACTCAATAACACCAAGTAAAATGTTGTTATTGATATAAAGAAATAAAAAATTACTTTAAATTTCATATAAATAAAATTCAACAGGTAGTTAATAAAAATAATTTAATATAAAATAAATTATAAAAAATAATCATAGAAATTAAAATAAATACAAATCAAACAAGTTATTTAAAATAAAATAACCAACACAATTAAAATGAAAAAATAATTTTTTTATACTTTAAACTTGATAAAGTCAAAAAAACATAGAAAAACAGATTATATATAACAGAAAAGACAGGCTTCCATAAAAAACCTTTAAATACATAAAATTAGATAATAAAAATGAGTGTAGCGACGCTATTTAATCGAATTGACGTTGATTAACATACGCTATCGATGTTTAACAACGAATGAAAACACTCATATCTTTTCAAAGGGAAAAGATAACAAAACACTTTATTCCATTGAAATCCACCAAATCTCTGAATGGAAATAGGTGATATCCGATAATTTCACTCAGAATGATTAACCACTACCACTCCCACAAAACACACACAATCATAGAATATTACAAAAACACAAAACAGAATTAAATTTCAACTTAATGAAATATTTAGAGAATTTAACTAAAAATAGAGAAACGTGATGTGTAACCATATCTAATTGAAACTCAAGCATGCGAATGCTTGAGTACCAGGCTCTATTGGTTGAACTGAAGATTTAAGGCCATAAAAAAACGACCTGAAAGCAGGTCGTTTTTTGTCTTAACGATCGCTGAACGACGATCGCGTTATCTGGTTAGTCAATTACAGAATGACAGGGTTCACCACATTCTCAAGCGGAACCTCAACAGTTGAAGCTCCCATGGTCCAGACGTTATAACTGCTGCCTTCCGATTGATAATGATTCTGCACGCCATTCTCTGTCTGTAGCGCGCTTTCTTTCTCGCTATCAGCAGCAAACGTTAACTCATCCGAACCAACACGCAGAACATCACCCAGAGCAACGGTCATTACGCCCTCTCCGGCATCAGCCGTTGTATCAACGGTGAAGTTAAACACGCCGGATGGATCGCTGACATTGCCATGCATATCTTTCGCAATAACCGTAATCTTGTGTTCACCATCTGCCAATACATATATTGGCGTAAATGACCACTTACCGCTTGCATCAGCCTGCGTTGAACCAATTAATACATCATGGTCATACAGAGAAACAACGTTGCCACTATTGGCAACACCCTTCAGCGTTGGAAGGCTGTCATCGGTAATATCACCTTTTTGTAGCATCCCTTGTTGCGCGCCCACATCATCCAATACGCTTTCAATCTGTGCAGTGAATAAAGGCATACCACATGAGATAATAATCGTGAATGGTGGCGTTGGCATAGTCATATCACCATCCGCATTCACCCCGACAGCCGTCAGCGCATTGTCACCCTCTGGTAGTGGATTTACCGGACGCAAGCTCCATGAGCCATCAGCATCAACCATAGTTCTTCCCAGTTCATGCTGATCGGTTGTATAGACAATAACCATATCGCCAACGGTACCAGTACCTTTAATAACCGGACGATTATCATCCGTCATATCACCAATACTAAGACTACCGGTGACAGCACCAACTTGATCAAGTACTTCAGTAATCACCAGCTCCGGATAAGAAGCCGTATAATCGAGGATAACCACATAATCAGCTGATGGCTGACTTACCTCTTCCTCAGCATTCGTTGCGGTAACAAAGAAAACATGATTCCCATCGGATAATGGCAACTCAGGGGTAAAGCTCCAGTTATAATCATCATTAACGACTGCGCTACCCAGCAGAACACCACGATCGTACACATGGATGATATCTCCCAGCCCGCCTTTACCAAGCAGCGTTGGCGTAAAGTCATCACTGACGCCGCCATTGTTCACCACTTCCTGAGCGTCATTAATCACCACATCAATCGTTGGTGGAACCGGTGGCTCTTCTGGCATTGGTGGATGAATATAGAGATCGTGATCCACAATCACCATAAACTCACCTGACGGAGAACCTGTATTGCCCGCCGCGGTAAAGGCATGCTCACCTTCCGGCAGTTCGGTTGCCGGCGTAAAGCTCCACTTACCCTCACTGTCAGCCATGGTCGAGCCCAGAAGGATGCCATTATCAAAAATGTTCACCACACTGCCCTGTTCTGCGGTGCCCTTCAGCGTTGCTGTACCATTATTGATGGCGGCACCGCTAGTCGTCAGATCGCCACGGAAATCAGCAGATACAGAATCGATGGTCGGCACTGACGGCTCTTCCGGCAGCGGTGGATGAATGTGGAGGTCATAATCCACAATCACCGTAAACTCACCTGACGGAGAACCTGTATTGCCCGCCGCGGTAAAGGCATGTTCACCTTCCGGCAGTTCGGTTGCCGGCGTAAAGCTCCACTTACCGTCGCTGTCGGCCATGGTTGAGCCCAGAAGGGTGCCATTATCAAAAATGTTCACCACGCTGCCCTGCTCTGCGGTGCCCTTCAGCGTCGGTGAACCATTATTAATGGCGGTACCGTTAGTCAGATCGCCACGGAAATCAGCAGATACAGAATCGATGGTCGGCACTGACGGCTCTTCCGGCAACGGTGGATGAATGTGGAGGTCATAATCCACAATCACCGTAAACTCACCTGACGGAGAACCCGTATTGCCCGCCGCGGTAAAGGCGTGCTCACCTTCCGGCAGTTCGGTTGCCGGGGTAAAGCTCCACTTACCCTCACTGTCAGCCATGGTCGAGCCCAGAAGGATGCCATTATCAAAAATGTTCACCACGCTGCCCTGCTCTGCGGTGCCCTTCAGCGTTGGTGTGCCATTATTGATGGCAGTACCGTTAGTCAGATCGCCACGGAAATCAGCAGATACAGAATCGATGGTCGGCACTGACGGCTCTTCCGGCAGCGGTGGATGAATGTGGAGGTCATAATCCACAATCACCGTAAACTCACCTGACGGAGAACCCGTATTGCCCGCCGCGGTAAAGGCATGTTCGCCTTCCGGCAGTTCGGTTGCCGGGGTAAAGCTCCACTTACCCTCACTGTCAGCCATGGTCGAGCCCAGAAGGGTGCCATTATCAAAAATGTTCACCACGCTGCCCTGCTCTGCAGTGCCCTTCAGCGTCGGTGAACCATTATTAATGGCGGTACCGTTAGTCAGATCGCCACGGAAATCAGCAGATACAGAATCGATGGTCGGCACTGACGGCTCTTCCGGCAACGGTGGATGAATGTGGAGGTCATAATCCACAATCACCGTAAACTCACCTGACGGAGAACCCGAGCACCTTCTAACTGCAGGGTGCTACCAGCTTCGCCGTTAACCACGATCGCTTTGTTACCACTGTTAATTGCCAGTTCTTCTGATCCCAGGCGCAGGACATCTTCCAGCGATACGTTCATGGTGTTATTACCATTACCCATATCGAAGATTTCCACTGAGCTCAGTTTGTCTTTCAGCGCACTCAGGTCTAGCAGTTCGCCCGACATATCCAGAATCAGGGTGTCGATACCCTCATCACCAGAGATTGAAGCGAAGTCTGTAGAGATAATGCTGATGGTGTCGTTGCCTTCACCGCCCATGACCTTGTCGTCTTTGCCGATGCCAATAAAGGTATCGTCACCCAGACCACCCATCAGAACGTCTGCCTTATCGGTACCGAACATAATGTCGTCACCACCGGTAAACATCTGAGTAATCGATAGCAGAGACTCGGTCGTTGCCGTCTTAGCCACAATATTGTCATCACCCACTTCGATTTGGTTGTTGACCAGCAAGGTCTCCAGGTCGGTATTCACACCTTTCAATGTGATTAACTCCTGGAAGCCATAGGCTCCACCTTTACCATCACGGTCAATGCTGATAACCGTATCGCTACCGTTGAACTCCACCTTCAGATAATCCAGAACGCCGCGTGATGCGTAATCCAGAGTCATCTTGCCTTCGTCCATGTAGTAGGAGATTGGGCCGGAGTAGTTCAGCAGATCGCTCAGGTCGATCAGGTCTGCGTTCTTATCTGTCCGCAGGTCACCGACCTTAAAGCCAAATATCGTGTCATGACCGGTACCACCCGCTGCGTCACCTTCTTTACCAGCGACTACCCGGTATATCAGCTTGTCGTTACCGCCGTTATACAGGTTGAAGGTGTCATCACCTGCGCCGCCTTCAAACTGGTTGTTGGCTGCACTGTCAGTGAAAGTATCGTTGTAAGCACTACCGATTAAGCCTTCAATGCTCACCAGCGTATCGTTACCGTGTCCGGTTGCTGTACCCGTTCTCAGGTTAGCGGTTACTCCTGAAGTAGCACGGCTATAGTCAACAATATCCAGACCTTCCGTTTCACTCCATACCGCTTCGCCGTTCATAATCAGGTTCCAACCGCCACCACCGGTGTAGGTATCATTTCCTGCTGAACTGAAGAAGGTATCGTTATAACCGGTACCGGTAATACCGCTGGCACCTGTGGTATTGATGGCATCATTGGTATTTTCTGCCGTTAATACATAGGCGTCATGAGCCTTACTGGTAGTCAGGCCACCCCAGGTCTCATTCACTGTACCGTTGGTATAGCCGCCGATAGTGGAGGTAGCACCAACATGGTTTTCAACACCGTTGGTAATACGCAGCAATTGCACCGAGTACACTTCATTTGGATCTAATCCGAAGAAGCTCACCAGACCCATACTGTTACTGGAGCCGGATGCCTGCGGGTTAATCAGCTGTGTAGCCACCAGCTCACCGGCAGAGTTGTACAGTTTGACGGTGTTACTGTAGAAGGTATTGATGCCTTCACCGTCAACAATACGGATCTGCAGGCTGGTACCATCCGCCGCAATATTGGTGTTTTTCACCAGCAGGGTTGGAGCCGCACTGTCACCTTTCACCACGTTGGCTGTTGTACCACCACGGTACAACACCAGGTCCATCGAACCATCCCAGTCGTAGTCAAGCGCGATAGCACCAGTCAGATTGTTGAACTTCTGGGTACCCGTCAGACTGATGGCATTGGCACCCCAGGTGTCAGTGCCGGTATTGGTATACAGCACCGGACTATCATTCACCCCTGAGCGAGGTACTTCGATGATGTCGACTTTACCGTCATGGTTCCAGTCCACCGCCAGTGAGGTACCGCCGTCGAGGCTGTCACCAAACCACAAGGCCTGATTATCAGAAGCTAACAGCTTGCCGGTACCATCGTTCAGATAGATACGGCTTTCATTACTGTTAGCACTGTTCTTCGAACCACGGCTCAGGAACAGATCCAACCAGCCATCGCCGTTGTAATCCGCGTAGGTCATAGAGATGGACAGGTTACCGTAGTCTTCGTGACCGTCATTTCTGAACACGTTGGCGTAATAGCCGACGGAGCCGAAATTGGTTTTTGAAGAACCCGTTGTCTGGTTATACAGAATTCCCAGACCGCGCGAAGTGTTACCTACGTAGCTACCCGCACCGTTGTAGTCAATGTGCGCCGTGATATCGATGGTACCGTTGTTATCGATATCTACCGCACCGACTTCGTGCATCACACTCAGGTTGCCTGGTATAGCGCCGCCCGGATGACCATTATCGAACCCGGAGACTTTCTCATAGCTCAGCACGCCACCTTCGTTCTTCATAAACGAAATGGAGTCAGCCTCAGAGTCAGCCAGTACAAAGTCCAGATATCCATCACCGTGACGGTCATAGGCGACTACACCACCCAGATGGTTTAATGTTCCCTGGTCTACTGCATTCGCCGTAAAGCTGCCGTCCGCATTTTGCAGCCAGTAAGCGGTACGACCACCGTTACCATAAGAACTCACCTGTGACATTACGTCGGTATAGCCATCACGGTTGATATCGGCAAATACCGCTGAGTTAATGTAGCGATCATAGCTGCCATCAGTAACGTTACTTGGTTGTGCCAGGTAAGTAGACTCATAGTTTTCACGGTCGGTTGCGGTATAAACCCGTCCGGCGTTCGCCGTAGTAGAGCCAGAAGTTCCTGCCGCCGCCTGGAAGAATGACCAGGTACCATCCTGGCTAATGGTTACCGCCGCAGAGTTTAATCCACGTCCCGGGCTGACGGTTCCCCCCCAGCTTTGCTCAATTAACGTAGAACCGGCACCATCAGTAACCCCCACGCTGGTAACACCACCCAGGCTTGAGTGGTTACCCGCTTCATCCCATACCATAAATGCCAGGTTATGTGCACCTGCTGGTAATTTGGTATTCAGCGTCCAGTTGCCATTTCCATCTGCGACAGCGAAGCCCAGCACCTGATCCAGACCTTCCTGATAGGTACCGTTGCCGTTCACATCGCTGATCAGTGACACGATAGCTCCTGCTTCTACCCGGCCGTAACGGCTGCTGTCGAAGTTGAAGTCATCCTGAGTGCTGACAATCTTGTTAACATCCGGTGCATCCTGAATGCTATCTGGTACTGTCAGGTCAATGGTCACTTTATAATCGTTAGTGAACGCGGTATTGATACCCACGTTACCAACGTTATCAATTACCTGTAGCTTAGCGTTATAAACCGTATCAGCAGAAACTTCTGGTAACACGTAGCTCCAGCTGTTACCAGCCATCGCAACGTTATGCCATGTAGCACCGTTATCCAGTGAGATTTGCAGCAGCTCACCCGTTTTCAGTGCAGCCGTCAGGGTTCCACCGATAGTGACGTTGCGGTCACGGGTAACCATATCAGTGTTAGTTGAGGTAGCACTTTGGCTAAACAGATCGCCACTCACCAGACCATGGTTGGTATCAGTAGTGATATTGATTGTGGTATTCAGACCTTCCATATCACGACCTACCGTAACGATAGTCATGTCATGAGAGTCTTTATTACCAATGTTGCCCACATCATCCACTACGCGAGCCTGGATAGTGTATTTACCATCAGCCAGCACCGTACCTTGCAGGTCAACGGTCCAGTTAGTACCGGTTACCGACGCTGCACGAGTCCAGGTATTACCACCATCCAGGCTGATTTTTACCCATTCATCTGCCAACAGCGCTTTATCCAGAGTACCGTTGATCAACAGGGTGTTGTCGTTGGTGATAAAGTCAGTGTTAGAGCTTCCGCTATCATCAGAAATATCAGTAATGGTGATTTTCGCATCCGATACTGACGTATCTATCGTAATGATAAATTCAGGACTTGGTCCGGCGGTATTACCTACAGCATCCACTTCAACCACGGTAAATTTGTAGGTGCCGTCAGCCAACGCACTGGACTGAACCAGTTCGTGAGTCCAGATGTTATTGGCTCCGACAGTGGTACTACCTACCTGACGTTTAATACCATCTTCACCTTCTGCATAGATAATAATGGTATTGCCGATTTCATGACCGGTACCTGTCAGTTCCGGACGGTTATCGTCAGTACCTTCGCCAGACTTCAGATCACCGGTGATGATGCCAACGTTATCGACGGCCTTGTCGATCTTCAGTTCGCCACCTGTTGGTCCCTGAGTATCAATAGTCAGCGTAAAGTCAGGCGTTGGTGTGCTCTGGTTACCCGCTTCATCAGACGCGATGACATAGTAGTCATGGCGGCCATCTGCCTGCGGTGGTAGCTCATACACCCATTTACCCAGATCGTTAGCGACCACACTGCCCAGCGGTTTATCATTCTCATCATAGATGGTGATGATGCTGCCCTTCTCAGCGTTACCGTGCAGGGTTGGCGTGTTATCGTCGGTCTTATCGCCGGTTTTCAGGTCGCCAGTGATAGTACCGAAGTCATCCACGGCTTTTTCAATGGTTGGTGCGGCTGGCGGAATGTTATCAATAGTGAAGATAAACTCCGGACTAACCGGCGTTACGTTGCCAGATGCATCTTTACCGGTAATCGTAACTTTATGTACACCCTGACCTAAATCAGTAGCTGGGATAAAGCTCCAGGAGCCATCGGCTTTCACCGTCGCAGTACCCTGATTCACACCATCAATAAAGATTGTGATAATGCTGCCTGGTTTACTGCCAGTACCCACAATCTCAGGACGCAGGTCGTCAGTAATTTCACCCGTCAGAACATCACCAGTGATGGTACCAACATCATCAATCAGTTTTTCGATCGTGACGGACAACGTACTGGTATCAATAGTGATATTAATTTCAGAAGTAGCATCACTAATATTCCCCGCCTTATCGGTTACCGTGGTGGTGAACTTGTATTTACCATCCGGTAACTCGGTAGTTGGAGTAAATGTCCAGGTTCCACCGGCGGTAACGGTAGCAGAACCAATAGCAACACCATCGTTGTAGATAGTGACAATACTGTTCGGCTCCGCCTGACCACTAAAGGTTGGAGTAGCGTCATCAGTAGTATCACGATCGTAAAGTAAGCCCTGATAATCTCCTTCGTTATCGGTGATCTTCAGGTCTGTAACCGGTGAAGGTGGCGTGGTATCCACAGTCACTACAAATACATCACTTGGATCGCTCACCTGACCAATGGTTGAAGTCGCAGTGAACGTGATGTTGTAAGTAGAGCCATCTTTCAGAGGCTGATCTGGTGTAATTGTCCAATTACCCAGAGAGTCGGCCTTCGCGCTGCCTAACAGAGTGGTTCCGTCATACATCTTAACAATACTGTCGGCTGCTGCTGTACCTTCAAACACCGGTTTGGCGTCATCGGTAACATCACCACTCTTCAGTTCGCCGGTAATTGGCCCTTGATCGTCCAGAACCGTTACCAGTACTGGTGCTAACAGTACGGTGCTATCAACAATAACTTTGTACGAATCGCTTGGACCGACCTTATTACCTACTGGATCCATTTCTACGGCGGTAAATACGTTATCACCGGTAGACAGAGCCTGAGATGGACGCAGTTCCCACTTACCATTAATGTCAACTTTAGCCGTACCCAGTTCGCGTTTACCTGCACCATCTTCTACATAAACAAAGATAGTGTCGCCTGCGGTACCCTCGCCTTTAATGGTTGGACGGGTATCGTCGGTATATTCACCGTCTTTAATGTTGCCTTTGTAATCACCGACCTGATCGTCTACGCCAACAATTTTCAGCGCATCAATATCCGGACCGGTGAAATCCATGGTCAACACAAAGTCAGTGGATGGCTGGCTGACGTTGCCTGCTGCATCAGTAGAGGTTGCATAGAAGGTATGCTTGCCTTCAGTCTGTGCCGAGGTTGGCGTGTAGCTCCAGGCACCGGTGGTACTGTCTGCTACCGCACTACCCAGCAGGGCGCCGTCCACGTAGATCTTAACGATGCTGCCGTTTTCCGCTTTACCCATCAGAGTTGGCGTCGGATCATCGGTGGCGCTGTTGTGATACAACGGATCCTGAATGGCTCCTACGTCATCAATGGCCGATTCAATGGTCGGACGAGCCGGTGCCACGGTATCCACGCTAAACTCAAACGCTGCCGTTGGGCCTTCCACGTTACCAGATGGCTCTTTCGACACCGCGGTAATGCTGTGTTTACCCTGACCTAAATCGCCACTTGGCGTAAAGCTCCAGCTACCATCTGGCTTAACGGTAGTGCTGCCCAGCTCAGTGGCACCATCAAAGATGGTGATGATACTGCCGGCTTTACCCTTACCGAAGATTTCCGGACGGGCATCGTCGGTCACACCATTTGGCTCGATGTTGCCGGTGATATCCCCCTGATCGTCGTACAGACGGTCAATGCTGACCGGTACGCTGGAAGTATCAATAGTGATATTCACTGTCGGGCTGGCATCGCTGACGTTACCCGCTTTATCGGTCACCGTGGTGGTGAACTTGTAGTCACCGTCCGGCAGGCGATCGCTTGGGGTAAAGGTCCAGCTACCGTTATCGGCAACCTTAACCGAACCAATGGCGGTACCGTCGTTATAGATGGTCACCACACTGCCCACTTCCGCTTTACCGCTGAAGGTTGGCGTGGAGTCATCGGTGGTGTCGCGATCGTACAGCAGGCCCTGATAATCCCCTTCGTTATCGGTGATCTTCAGATCCTGTACCGCACCCGGCTTGGTGGTATCCACTTCAAAGTTGAAGATACCGGTCTTATCACTGACCTGACCAATCGGGTTGGTGGCATCAGCCGTCAGGTTGTAGAAACCGTCCTTCAGCGCCGGATTTGGCGTGAACTGCCACGCCCCTTTGTCATCCACCTGTGCAGAGCCAATCACGTTACCGTCGTTGTAGATGGTCACGATACCGTTGGCCACCGCCGTTCCCTTCAGGGTTGGGGTGTTATCATCGGTCACATCGCCTTTTTGCAGCGCACCGGTGATAGAGCCAACGTTATCTTCCACCCGATCGATGGTTGGTGGTGACGGTGGTGTGGTTTCCAGCGTCACGTCGTACTCATTGCTTGGACCGACTTTGTTACCCACCGGATCCATTTCTACGGCGGTAAACACGTTCTTACCGGAGTTCAGCACCGTATCCGGACGCAGGCTCCACTTGCCGTTGGTATCCACTGTCGCGGTACCCAGCAGGCGCTCGCCTAAGTCATCTTTCACATACACAAAGATGGTATCACCGGACGTGCCTTCCCCTTTAATGGTTGGACGGGTATCGTCGGTCTCTTTACCGGATTCAACGTTACCGGTGACCTTACCGACGTTATCAATCACTTCGGTGATCTTCAGCGCATCCGGATCCGGACCGGTGAAGTCCATGGTCAGCACAAAGTCGGCCGATGGCTGGCTGACGTTGCCCGCTTTATCCGTCGCAGTGACGTAGAAGGTATGTTTGCCTTCGGTCTGTGCCGACGTTGGCGTGTAACTCCAGGCACCGGTGGTGCTGTCTGCTACCGCGCTGCCCAGCAGGGCACCGTCCACGTAGATCTTAACGATGCTGCCGTTTTCCGCTTTACCCATCAGGGTTGGTGTCGGGTCATCGGTGGCGCTGTTGTGATACAGCGGATCCTGAATGGCACCCATATCATCAAGGGCCGAGTCAATGGTCGGACGGCCAGGCGCTACGGAGTCTACATTAAACTCAAACGCCGCCGTTGGGCCTTCCACATTACCGGACGGCTCTTTCGAGATAACGGTAATGCTGTGTTTACCCTGACCTAAATCACCATTTGGCGTAAAGCTCCAGCTACCATCCGCCTTCACGGTGGTGCTGCCCAGCTCAGTGGCGCCGTCATAGACAGTAATCACACTGCCGGCTTTACCGCTACCGAAGATTTCCGGACGGGTATCGTCGGTCACACCATTTGGCTCGATATTGCCGGTGATATCCCCCTGATCGTCGTACAGGCGGTCAATGCTGACCGGTACTTTGGAGGTGTCGATAGTGATATTCACTGTCGGGCTGGCATCGCTGACGTTACCCGCTTTATCGGTCACCGTGGTGGTGAACTTGTAGTCACCGTCCGGCAGGCGATCGCTTGGGGTAAAGGTCCAGCTACCGTTATCGGCAACCTTAACCGAACCAATGGCGGTACCGTCGTTATAGATGGTCACCACACTGCCCACTTCCGCTTTACCGCTGAAGGTTGGCGTGGAGTCATCGGTAGTGTCGCGATCGTACAGCAGGCCCTGATAATCCCCTTCGTTATCGGTGATCTTCAGATCCTGCGCCGCATCCGGTTTAGTGGTATCCACTTCAAAGTTGAAGATACCGGTCTTATCACTGACCCGGCCTACAGGGTCAGTAGCATCAGCCGTCAGATTGTAGAAACCGTCCTTCAGCGCCGGATTTGGCGTGAACTGCCATGCCCCTTTGTCATCCACCTGCGCAGAGCCAATCACGTTGCCGTTGTTGTAGATGGTCACGATACCGTTGGCCACCGCCGTCCCTTTCAGGGTTGGGGTGTTATCATCGGTCACGTCACCTTTTTGCAGCGCACCGGTGATAGAGCCAACGTTATCTTCCACCCGATCGATGGTTGGTGGTGACGGTGGCGTACTCTCCAGCGTCACATCGTACTCATTACTGCGACCGACTTTGTTGCCCACCGGATCCATTTCTTCTGCGGTAAACACGTTCTTACCGGAGTTCAGTACCGTATCCGGACGCAGGCTCCACTTGCCGTTGGTATCCACTGTCGCGGTACCCAGCAGGCGCTCGCCTAAGTCATCTTTCACATACACAAAGATGGTGTCACCGGACGTGCCTTCCCCTTTAATGGTTGGACGGTTATCGTCGGTCTCTTTACCGGATTCAACGTTACCGGTGACCTTACCGACGTTATCAATCACTTCGGTGATCTTCAGTGCGTCAATATCCGGGCCGGTGAAGTCCATGGTCAGCACAAAGTCGGCTGATGGCTTACTCACGTTGCCAGCTGCGTCAGTTGCCGTTACATGGAACTTGTTCTCACCTTCTGCTACTGGCGTTGGTGGTGTGAATGTCCACTTACCGGTGGTGCTGTCAGCAATGGTCGAACCTAACAGCGCACCATTACCATAAACGTTCACCACACTACCCTTCTCGGCAGTACCGGTCAGGGTTGGCGTGGAGTCATCGGTCTTATCGCCGCTGTGCAGAGTATCCTGCTTGCTACCCACGTCGTCCTGTGCGGATTCAATAGTTGGCATATTTGGCGCAGTGGTATCGACGGTAAATTCAAACGCTGAACTGCGATCGCTGGAGTTACCCGCCTGATCTTTGGCAATCACGGTAATACTGTGTGAGCCTTCTTTCAGTGGAGTCGTTGGTGTAAAGCTCCAGGTGCCATTGGCTTTGACCGTAGTTTCACCCAGCTTCACTGAACCATCATAGATAGTTACGGTGCTACCCGGTTTACCTTCACCGATAATTTCCGGCTTAGTATCGTCGGTCACACCATTTGGTGTGATATTGCCCTGCTTATCGCCCACATCATCAATTAGCGCACTAATACTGACCACAACACCAGTTGTATCGATAGTGATAGTCAGAGACGGGCTATCTGTGTTGGTGTTACCGGCTTTATCGGTGACGCTGGTGGTAAAGATATGTTCACCATCCGGCAGTTTGCTGTCCGGAGTAAACGACCAGTTACCATTGCTGTCTACTTTAGCGGTACCAATCGCATTGCCATTGTCATAGATGGTTACCGTGCTTTCCGCTTCTGCTTTGCCGCTGAAGGTTGGAGTAGCATCATCGGTGGTATCACCATCCAGAATATAGCCCTGCTTATCGCCGACGTTATCGAAGACTTGCAGGTTTTCAACCGAGTTAGGTGCTTTGGTATCCACTTCAAAATTGAAGATACCGGTCTTATCGCTGGTTTGTCCCACCGGACTGGTAGCGGTTGCAGTAATATTATGCTTACCGTCTGCCAGTGCGGTATCCGGAGTAAACGTCCAGACACCCTTATCGTTGGCAGTCACTGAGCCAATCAGTGTTACGCCATCATAAATACGAACCAGATAACCCGCTTCAGTTGGACGTGAAGGATCCAGCATAACGGTATAGGAATCGCTTGGATTGGTTGCGTTACCTACCGGATCCACTTCCACCGCGGTAAAGACATTCTCACCCGGCAGTAATGGCGTGGTTGGTTGCAGACTCCATTTACCATCAGCACCAACAGTGGTGCTACCAATCACATGATTACCTGTAGCATCTTTCGCATACACGATAATAGTGTCATTTGCCGTACCGGTACCATGAATGGTTGGACGGCTGTCATCCGTGGCACTACCGCTGGTGATATTTCCTGTCACTTCACCGAAGTTGTCTTCAACACCAGTAATCTTCAGATCTTTGGCATCCGGTGGTGTGGTATCCACCACAAACTCAAAGCTGTCCGAAGGATCGCTGGTATTACCCGCTTTATCGGTTTCAGTCACAACAATGTTGTGCGCACCTTCTTCCAGCGGAGTTTCTGGTGTAAACGTCCAGGCTCCATTCTCATCAATAACGGTACTACCAATAACTTTACCGCCGTCGGTAATCGTAATGATATTACCCGGCTCACCTTCTCCAGAGAACGTTGGTGTAGTGTCGTCAGTTTGACTACCGTTAAGGATTGGGCCAGTGACACTCCCCTGATCGTCAATAACGCTATCAATGCCTGGTTTGGTCGGTGGTGTGGTATCTACCACCATTTCAAACGGATCGGACGGGTCGCTTTCGTTACCCGCCGTATCGGTTTCCGTGATCACCAGGCTGTTAGAACCCTCTTCCAATGGAAGATCTGGTCTGACGCTCCAGTTACCACCTTCATCCACGATCGCGGTACCCAGTACATTGCCATCTTCGTCTTTCAGAGTAATGGTGCTGCCCGGTTCACCAACGCCGGTTAATTCCGGACGGGTTTCATTCGTTTCATCACCAGGTTGGATTTCGTCGCCAGCATTGGTACCGGTATGGTCGATCACGCTACCAATAGTTGGTTTCTCAGGTGCGATAGTATCCACCACCACTTCAAACGGATCGGACGGGTCGCTTTCATTACCCGCCGTATCGGTTTCTGTGATCACCAGACTGTTAGAGCCTTCTTCCAGCGGCTGCTCCGGCTTCACCGTCCACTTACCGTCTTCATCTACCGTTGCGGTGCCCAGCACGTTACCGTCTTCGTCTTTCAGGGTAATGGTGCTGCCCGGCTCGCCTTCGCCACTGAACTCCGGCTGTTTTTCATCCGTTGGCTCACCAGAGGTAATTGGCCCGGTCACATTTCCGGTATTATCGGTGACACCGCCAATTTCAGGTTTGGAAGGCGGCGTGGTATCCACCACCACTTCAAACGGATCGGACGGGTCGCTTTCATTACCCGCCGTATCGGTTTCTGTGATCACCAGGCTGTTAGAACCTTCTTCCAGCGGTTGTTCTGGTTTAACCGTCCACTTGCCGTCTTCGTCAACGATGGTACTACCGATGATTTCACCATCTTTGTCTTTGATAACAATGGTGCTGCCTGGTTCACCTTCGCCGTTAAACTCCGGCTGTGTTTCATCCGTTGGTTCACCGGAGGTGATTGGCCCGGTGACATCACCGGTATTATCCGTCACGCCACCGATTTCAGGTTTGGAAGGAGGTGTGGTATCCACCACAAAATCGATAGGAGCAGAAGGGTCACTTTCGTTACCTGACTTGCTGGTTTCAGTAGTGGTAATACTGTGACTACCCTCTTCCAGCGCCACATCCGGGATCAGACTCCAGTTGCCGTCTTCACCAACAACGACGCTACCGATAGGCTCATTGTTATCATAAATAGTGATAATGCCGCCAGGTGTACCTTTACCAGAGAATTCTGGCTTGGTTTCATCAGTTTTATCACCAGACTGAATAGGTCCCGTAATAGCACCGGTATTATCCATGATGGTGATAGAGTCTGGCGGATTAACGCCTGCGGTATCAACGATAAAGTCACGGGAGTCAGAAGGCTCGCTGACATTACCGGCTTTGTCCGTTTGGGTATAAGTAATGCTGTGGCTACCATCCGCTAAATCAAAATCTGGCGTCCAGCTCCAGGTACCGTCATCACCAACGGTAGCACGACCAATCTCTTTGCCTCCGCTGCGGCCGGTACCATCACTATTGTCATAAATAATAATGGTGTTGCCGGCTTCACCCCAGCCTTTAAATTCCGGACGAGCATCGTCGGTAATATCACCATTTTCGATAAGCCCGGTCTTATCACCCACATCATCATAGGCTTCAAGGCGCGGCGGCTTATCTGGCGCGGTAGTATCAACATTGAAATCGAAAGTTGGAGAGGTCTCGCTGGTATTACCAGCTTTGTCGGTTTCCGTAACGGTAACCTGATAATGTCCATCCGCCAGATCTTCGGTTGGCGTCCAGCTCCAGGTACCATCTTCACCAATGGTGGTTTTACCCACTTCTTTTCCATCGATGAAAATCGTAATGGTGTTACCAGCTTCACCTTTACCGGTGAACTCAGGACGAGCATCATCGGTGGTTGCGCCGTTGGCAATTGGCCCCTGAATCGATCCCACATCATCCAGAATATCGCTAAACAACGGTTTATTTGGTGCAGTGGCATCAACAGTAAATGTCAGATCATCAGAATGACCGCTGGTTGAACCTGCTGGATTGGTTTGAGTAATTGTTATTTTATGTGAACCATCAGCCAGCGCAGTGTCCGGTTTAAAGCTCCATTTGCCATCGCTACCAACAACGGTAGAACCGATCGCCTTACCATTGTCATAAACAGTAATGGTGTTACCTGCTTCACCAGTCCCATAAATTGTTGGATTTTTTTCATCGGTAACAGAACCATAGGCAATCTCACCTGTGATAGTACCGGTGATATCGGTTGCGCCGCTAATGGTTGGTACAGAGGCAGGCTCTGGAGCCGGAGATGATTTATCATCTTTGTTATGCTCATAGATAGCATTGCCAACAATACCACCGATAACTGCTGCACCTAAGAACCATGGCCATAATGCTAATAAACCATAGTCATTTTCAGTTTCGGCAAACAGATAAGAACCATCCCCTTGCGAAGCTCCACCTAACGCAACAGGGGCAAAACTACCATCATTAAACAGATAGCCATCACCTAAACCCGAACCATCCGTGATTACATAGGCATATACCTGACCATCCTCTGCCATACCCAACAATGGCGTGTTATTGCCAGAAATATAATAGTCTTCAATAACTATCGCTGGTGTGCTATCTCCTTCTAAAATGACATATAAATCATCACCATTACGCTGCAGAGTTGCGTTTTCAGGTGCGAAATTATCATTTTGGTTTTTAAGAAGGTATTTAGTACCGGGTTGGATCTTTATTTTGATGGGTTTACCCGCGTCAAGGGAAACTATCTGGGAAGGACCACTTCCTGAATTAACCAATAAACTGACATTCTTATTCATTTAGAATAACTCCTTTATCCTTACATATTCCTAGAAAGAAGCATTCTGTTAGGTATATGACAGCACACTTAACCGAACTCTTCTCAAAAGACGAACGCAACGATGCAATTACGTCACAATATCCGACTAAGAAAACATATTAACCCATAAGACAATACTTACGCGATCGAATTATCTATTTATGGTTAGATAAAGGATTTAAAAACCAAACAATAAGGCAAAATAAAGAATAATCATCTTATTTTGATCTGGCGAATAGACAAAACAAAAGAGATATAACAAAAAAAAGAGATATAACAAAAAAAAGAGATATAACAAAAAAAGAGATAAAATAACAACAAAGAAACGCATTAAATTAATATAAAAATAAAATTAGCACTCTTTTTAATAGGCAGCTCACGTTAAAACAAAATAAAAATAAATAATAAAAAATACCAATAACAACATATTTAAAAAAATTAAAATAATAAATATATTAAATTTTACTCAATTAAAACAAATAGATGAAAAAATTATCATTAAAAAAATAGAATGAAAATGTTGAAAATAAAAACTAAAAACAACAAAAATGAAAACCAAGCATAGATTTAAGCCACAAAATTCAATCTGAGAAATATTGTTGAAGACACAATTGCAATCAATCAAAAATAGGTAGGGAACAAGAGTGATAACAATCAGAAACTATTACCTAGGTTAGTATTTATTGTATAATAAAAGAGCATGAACCATAAAAAATTTGAATAAGTAACTATTGTTGTTAATTCCGCCGTTCAGGGTTAGCCAACCATTATTCTTATAAAAAATAAGGCCACCCTTTAGGTGGCCTTATTCAAAATAATTATGCAAAAAAATATTGATTTTAGTCGATCAATTCGACATCCGAGCCAGATGTTTAATATGCTGCTCTACCGTAGAAAGCCGCACTCTGATCTCATTACTAATCTGTTCAGGTGTCAGCTCATCAGTAAGCAGACGCTCGACCTGGGCAGCAATATTCTGCTCTTTACCCTTATAGATATAGTTAGTTTGAAACGTCTTCTTACACAGCGCACAGTAATAACGCTGATGGCCAGATTTAGCAATACCATGCTTCTTAACGCCATTTGCTTCGCCACAGTGGTGACAAATAGGAATTTCTCTTTTCATTATTAACCTCCGTATAGTAACGAAAACCAGTCCATTGAACTTACTCAATACTTAATGCTGGTTTGACTTCTAATCGGTGCTATCGCTCCAGTAATCGATAGCACCTTAAACCACTAATAGACTGGCATTCCCAGCCATCCCAATAACATTGCTGATTCCGCCATGATGCTGATATTGGCGGTATAACCATCAAACTCATTGTTAATAGCCGAAATTTGGTTATTAAAATGGTCATTCTCTGCTGTCAGTACATCCAGCAATGAACGCTTACCCAGGTAGTACCACTGTTCATAGAACATGTTCCTCACCCGATCCGTCTCTGATGACAGTGCCTGATACTCTTTTGCCCGTTCAAAGGCGGAGTCTCGTACCTGGATCATGCTGCGAATTTTGTATTTCAGCTCCAGTACCGTTGTCTCAAACTGCATCTGAGTCGCTTGTGCGCGCTGTACGGCCGCTGCCTGAGATGCCGAGGCCGAACCACCGGTAAACAGATCCCACTCTACGTTGATCCCGGTATACCAGGCCTGTTCATCGCCGTTGCTGTCTCTGGCAGAGCTTTTTGACACTACCCAGTTGATATTCGGGTAGCTGGATGACTTGATAGCATCGGCTTTGTGCAAGCTGGCCTGTACATCTGCCTTTGCCTTCATTATTTGCGGATGATTGTCCAGCGCCGTCAAAATGGTTTGAGTCGACAGTGCAGAATCATCCCACTGTAAGTTTTCCGGTATCTGAACTTCGCGCCCTAACAGACGGGTCATTTTGATTTGGGTGTCGCGCCAGCTGCTTTCCAGTTGCTGTACGTTGGTCTGGGCCTGTAACAGTTTAGACCGGGCCTGAACCAGTTCACTGCCCCGGCCTTTATCGGTCTGGGTGATTTGCGACAACATATTTACCAAATCGGCCATGCGCTTTTCATAAGCTTTTGCCACTTTGATGTCTTTCTGGAATTTATTTAACTCCAGCAACCCTTCAATGGTTTGATAGGCGATCTGATTGCGGGTTAACTTCACCAGTTGTAAGGACGATTTAGACGTCTCTTCAGCACTCTGAATACCGCTGCCGGTTTTACCAAAGTCATACACCGTGGTGGTCATGGATACTGAGCCGCTGGTATCACTCACATCGGAAGAGTAATTATTTCTGGAACCGCTACCAAAACTGGATACTGGTGAGTTAGCACCCACTTTCACCTGCGGCCAGCGGGTACCTTTAATTTCATCCACATCATATTTAGCTGCAGTAAATGCAGCCTGAGCGTTACGGATTTCCGGACTAAAGTTCAGTGCCTGGCGTACGGTACTTTTTACAAACTCAATGGATGGAATACCTTTACCCGCCACCGGCAGTTTATTGGCATAGCCAGAAGCCTTCACATTGCTCTCAGCACTTTGACCATTTTCCGGTGAGCTCAGTGAGGTATCAGTCACTACCCAGTTCAGAATATCCTGTTCAGTCGCAGTTTCTGCACTTGCCGTTGTGGTTTGCATGACCGGCACGGATCGGGTAACCGGACGGGTATCCACCAATGCTTTACCAGATGCCGGTTTAGTTACCGCAGGTATATCGTCTGACGATGAAATATCGGTAAAAGCCAGTTGCTCAGTATCATGGGAATCCACACCCTTTGTGGATTTCACTGGCTGCCCGGCCGCTACAGCCGCAACAGTTTGTTTCAGATTGTGTTCTGCTACCGCCACACCACTCATCGAGGCTATCGGAGCCGGATTTTTCGCACTGCGTTTGGGTTCTGGCTCTGCCACTGAAACAGGAGTACTACTCGCGACAGTGTCAACGTTAGTCTCTGGCGCATTAATTGCGGTAAACTCCAGCGCATCAGGATCGGAAGATGCCATCGTAGAAATCAACGGTTTTACGTCTGGTTGCGTACTGGCTTTAGCGGGTTGAGCCCCGGTATCTTTTACTACCCAGAGTTTGCCATCACGACCCACTGTAGTGATTGGTGCTGCTATTGATACAATCGGTGCCGGATTTTGTGCGGTTCTAACCGGTTGCGGCTCTGCCACAACCACCGGCGCTGGCGTGCTGTTTGCCACTGCTTTTGGGGCGGTCTCTGTGGCGTCAATATCCATCAGCTCCAGCACCTGATTATCATCGCCTGATGGCTGGCGAACGGGTTCAGAAGCGGGTTGAGTCGGCGCATCCTGCTGCCAGCCTTTATGGCTGCTGGCAGTCGACACAGGCACAGCTGCGGGCTTAGTGCCTGTCGACCAGCTGTTACCGTCACGACCCACGGTCGATACCGGTGCAGGAGGGGGCACAACAATTGCCGGGGTCACTTCACGGGCAGGTGTAGCTGATACCGGGGTTGGCGTAATCATTACCGGTTCGGCCTGAGCCACCGGCATATCAACCACTTTCGGTTTGACCGCCGGTGGAGGCGGCTGATTGACCGCACCCGCACGACGCCCCGGCTGTAACGCCTGTAATAATTTATCGTCCACCTGTGCTGACATGGCGGTTGTCACCGTCACCGATAAGGAGAGTGTCAGCAGGGCCAGTTGTTTCATCTTCATATATTTATTAACGCTCCCGGAACGCTTCTCTGGCTTTCAAGACTGGTTTCAGGATGTAATCCAGTATGGTTTTCTCTCCCGTTCTGATTTCTACCGTGGCTATCATGCCCGGCATAATCGGGAAGACCTTGTCTTTGGCGGTCAGTGCCGCTTTGTCAGTACGCACTAACACCCGGTAATAGGTGGTATCACCACGACCCTGACGCATCTTGTCTTCATCTTTCAGGGTATCGGCACTGATGTGCTCCAGCGTGCCGCTTAAGCCGCCGTATATCGCATAGTCATAGGCGGTGATTTTGACCGTGGCCTTCAGGCCGGGATGCAGGAATGCCACATCCGACGGTTTAATCTTCGCTTCCACCAGCAGTTGATCTTCCAGCGGGATAATCGCCATGATCTCACCGCCCTGTTGGATAACCCCGCCAACGGTGGTCACTTTGATGTTATTCACCGTGCCACGTACCGGGGCCACGATGGTGGTCCGGTTCATCACGTCTTCCCGGGCCGCTACGTTCTCCACGCTTTGTGCCAGCTCACTTTCGAATTTGTTCAACTCGGCGTTGGCCTCGGAGCGGAAGCGGTTCTGACGTTCAGCAATTTGCAGGCGGAACTCGTTAGCCTGACGGCGCATCCGCAGCAGTTCCACTTCGGACATTAACCCCTTTTGCATCAGCGGTTCGGACAGATTGATTTCATCTTCCGCCAGCTTCAGGCTGGTTTGCAGCGTTTTAACACTCTCATCCAGCGTCTGCTTGCGGGCGCTATAAGCCTGGGTTTCATCTTTCACCACTGACGGCACCGCCATCACGTCTGCCGGGAACACCAGCGGCGTACCGTAAGCTTCGGCCCGCAGGCGAGTGATGGTACCTTTCAGGCCAATCACCTTGGAAACCCCTTCGCGATATACTGCGCCGGCGCGGGTCGGGTCAATTTTCAACAGCACCTGACCTTTCTCAACAATGTCCCCTTCACGCACGTTCAGCTCTTCCAGGATCCCGCCTTCCAGGCTCTGGATAATCTGCTCTCGGCTGGCAGGAATAATCCGCCCTTCTCCCAGGGTGATCTCTTCCACCCGCGCAAACTTCGCCCAGACAAGGGCGATAATCAGGATCGCGCCGATTAAATACAGCATGATCAGGCTGAACGGCGTCTTTTGCTCGATCAGCGCTTCCTGCAGGTCACGCATAAACGGCAGATCGCTGCTTTTTACTTTTCCTGTTGGTGCCGGTAATCCACCACCCACTTTTTGTATCTTGTCTGTCATTGAACCGTATTCTCCGGCGCTATCCGCGCCATCTGTTGCTATCCATTACTGACGTCCTTGTCGAAAGTGGGTGATTTTCTTACACCCACCATCTAAAAACATCGGTTACTGCGCCTTACCGTTAGCTTTAAGAGCGGCGATAACTTCATCTTTTGGTCCGTCCGCCACCACCTTGCCCTCATCCAGCACAATCAGCCGGTCCACCAGCTCCAGCAGTGAGAAGCGGTGAGTGACCAGCACCACCGTCTGGTCAGTAATGGAGGTTTTTAACTTATTGATAAACTGCAATTCGGTCATAGCATCCATCGAACTGGTCGGTTCATCCATCAGCAGAATTTTGGGTTTTAACAGCAGGCAACGGGCCAGTGATACCAGCTGTTTCTGACCGCCGGAAATACCCTGTCCCATTTCGCCGATGGGCATTTCAAAGCCTAACGGGTGGCGCATCGCCACTTTGTCCAGGCCGGTCATACGGGCTACCTGTAATAACTCTTCGGTCGCCACCGATGGATTACCAATGGTGACGTTTTCCCGCAGGGTGCCGAAAAACAGACGACTGTCCTGCCCCACATAGCCTACCGAGGTGCGCCAGTCTGCCGGGTCTACCTGAGTGGCATCCACGTTGTCGATCATCAGCTGACCGCCACCCGGCTGGAACAGTCGTGCCATCACTTTCAATAAAGTAGATTTACCGCTGCCGATGCTGCCGAGGATCGCCACCCGCTCACCCCGACGGATAGAGATATTGATTTTTTGCAGTACCACCGGCGCACTCATCATCATGTTGCCGCTCGGGTAACTGAAGTTGACGTTCTTTAAACGCAGGTTGCCGGTAAAGTTAGGAGCCGACAGATAGTGAATTTTCTCGTCACGCTCGGTAGGCATTTTCATTAACTGGTTCAGTGAACTCAGCGCGGCTTTCGCCTGCTGGAAACGCAGGGTCAGACCCACTACCGAACCCAGTGGCGACAGAGTACGACCCGATAAGATCACCGCACCGATCATCGAACCCATGGTCAGTTCACCGGCATGGATGAGATAGACACCCCAGATAACGATGGCCACCGTGGTCAGCTGTTGCATAAAGCTGACAAAGGTGGTGGTGGTACTGGATAACGCTTTAGTCTTCATTGAGGTGGCCGCTGCCAGCGCACTGAAGTCTTCCCAGCGCTTTTGCATCACCCCTTCACCCTGCGCAGCTTTCAGCGATTCCAGCCCGTCGATGGTTTCAATCAGCAGGCCCTGTTTAAGGGAGATTTCCCGCAGGTTTTCCTTCATGTTTTTTGCCAGCGGCCACTGCACGCACAGGCTGACAATCAGGATAATCGGCACCGCACACAACGGAACCAGCACCAGCGGACCGGCTACCAGATAGATGATAAACAGGAACAGCGCACAGAACGGCAGATCCGACAGCGTTGATAACGTCGCGGAGGTAACGAAATCGCGCACCGATTCAAATTCACGCAACTGGTTAGCAAAGGCACCAGAGGATTGCGGTTTGCTCTCCATGCGGATCCCCAGCACTTGCCTGAACAACATGGTTCCCAGCAGTAAATCTGCTTTCTTACCCGCAATATCAAACAGGTGAGATCTTACTAACCTTGAGACAAATTCGAAGATGATGGCGATAAATACGCCGATACCTAATGACCATAAAGTCACATAGGCCTGAGTCGGTACCACCCGGTCATACACGTTCATGGTGAAGAAGGTGGAGGCCAGCGTCAGGACGTTGGCTAACAGCGCAGCAAGGGCCGCACTGGCAAAGTAGTGGCGGTAGCGCCACAGGGTGGAGAACAGCCAGTGGCCTTCTTTATTCGGTTCCGGCAGGCAGTCGTTGCTGCGTTCATCCAGTTTGGGTTTAGGGTTACACAGCAGGGCGTAACCGGAATACATCTCTTCCAGCGCACGGGCAGACAGAGTTACTTCGCCGCCGTTTTCCGGCAGGATCACCCGATAGGATGAACCGGCACCTTTACCGCTGCTGCGTTCGGTAACGATACAGTGGCTACCGTCTTTACGGGTAAGCACCACCGGGAACAGGTAAGAGAACAGTTGGTCTAAATCCCGCTCCACCCAGGCAACGCCCATGCCGATCTGGTCCAGCATGCGCAGGGCAAGCTGGGAAGTTAGTTTCGGCTCTTTAGGCAGCCCGGCGTACAGTACCGCGGCACTGGCCGGTTTATTGTAATATGCTGCCAGCCACTGAACGGACCAGAGTAAGCTGTCCTGTTGAGCGTCCGTTGCGGGGGCGAAATCCTGACTCATAGTTATTGTTATTCCTGTTGTTGGTGCTTCATCTATTTTTTGATATGGGTAGCAGACTTCGGTTTTCTTGATGGTGGAAATCCGCTGTCCATATCATTAGCTCAATGTGTTGCTTAATATTATTAAATAAGCTTTTTTGGATATTCCGGCCGTAAAGGCAATGTGCTTATATCGCCTTTGTGTTCGGCCGGAAGACCGGTTGTACTTTAATTCGGAGGGCGTCGGGCATTACCCTCCGATTAACATCTTTTACTATTAGCTTCCGCGGATATTCCGGCCGTAAAAGCAATGTGCTTATATCGCCTTTGTGCCCGGCCGGAAGACCATTTGTACTTTACCCTTGTGGGCGTCGGGCCTAGCCCGCCTACGGGCGCTTCGTTGGCTTACGCCAAGTCGACCCCCACGGCGGCCTCTCCCTCCGATTGGCTTTGATAAATTCAAGACCAATCTCTTTTCTAACTATCAAACCGGTTGGTACAAATTCAGGTACCAAACCGGTTTGGTTTACTTCATTACTCTTAATAACCTGCGCCGGTTTGGATCATGGTGTCGACGCGACGGTTAGCACGGTTGCAGAAGTTGCGTTCGTTGTTTGGCAGGCCGGTGCAGTCAACCGTTGGGTTGTTGGCGCCCTGACCGCTAACAGACAGTACTGATGGTGAGACGCCGTAGGAGATCAACATCTTCTTCACGGTTTCTGCACGCTGTACTGACAGCTTCTGGTTAAACGATGGGTTACCCACCGGGTCGGCGTGGCCGACGATGTTGACACTCGAACCCGCAGGCAGACCATTGATGTGGTTTGCCATGTTTTGCACGATTTCTGTACCGCCCGCTTCAATATCCGATACGTTTTTACCGGCGAAGCTGAACAGTACGTTGCCTAACGGTGAACCACCGACGTAGTCACAGGCGCGTACTGCGGAGGCACGGTTAATGGTCGCGCCACCTTTGTAGCCAAACAGTTTGCTTTCGGCCTGGGTACGAGTGACTGCGATTGGTGTACCCACACCCGGTACGCGGTTAGCTTCGATAAAATAAGTTTTGCCACCATTTAATCTAGCGACCGATTTTGGCGTTTCTTTACCGTTATAATTCGGTGCATCATCCGCATAGGCTTCGATGATGTGTTTTCCCGGCTCCACACAGAACACGGTGAACTCACCGTTTCTTAATGCACCCTGGAATTCACGATCGACATAAACGTTTGATACGCCCACATCCGCATCACCCGGCTGACGATAGAACACCACCTGAGCCAGATTTTCACTGACTCTGGCTACCGGTACGTATTGAGTACCGGTATGGGTCAGTACTACCGGTGCAGAAACAGTAGCTGCTTCTTCCGTTGAACTGATTTCCATCACATCATTCGCCGGTACACTGGCAGCTGTTACGCTGAAGGCTAATAAAGCAGGAATCACACCCGCAGCAGATACGCGTAATAGCGTTGTCAGCTTATTCACTTCAGACCCCTTGTTTTCCCTAAACATATTTACTCCTGGGTTATTCAGTTATTGGTAAATTAATCAGTGTCCCGAAAGGACTGCCTTACGGCAGTCCTTCGGTTAAGCCATTACAGGATGACCGGGTTCACCGTATTCTCGACCAGCACCTCAATTCCTGAGGCGCCCATAGTCCAGACGTTATAAGTGTTACCTTGATACTGGTAATTGCTTTGCGACATGGTCCACTGACCATCAGTACCCTCTAACTGCAGGGTACTGCCGGCTTCGCCGTTGACCACAATCGCTTTATTGCCACTGTTAATTGCCAGTTCTTCTGATCCCAGGCGCAGGACATCTTCCAGCGATACGTTCATGGTGTTGCCACCGTTGCCCATATCGAAGATCTCCACTGAGCTCAGCTTGTCTTTCAACGCACTCAGGTCTAACAGTTCGCCGGTGGTATCCAGGATCAGGGTGTCGATACCCTCATCACCGGAAATATGAGCGAAGTCTGTAGAGATAATCTTAATGATGTCGTTACCGTCACCACCCGATACCTGATCCCCTTTACCGATGCCGATAAAGGTGTCGTCGCCCAGACCGCCCAGCAGAATGTCTTCGCGCTCGGTACCGAACATAATGTCGTCACCCACACTAAACATTTGCGTGATGGCCTGGAAGTCGCTGGTTGTCGCAGACACTTTTCCATCGTCGATGACTATCTGGTGGTTCGCTAACAGCTCTTCCAGAGTTGCTTTGGTATCTTTCAATGTCAGCAACTCGGTACTGCTATAAGCTGAGCCATCACCATCACGGTCAATAGACAGAATAGTGTCATTACCGCTGTAGGACACAGAGAGGTACTGAGTAATCCGGTCACCGGCATCAATGGTTGCAACACCATTAATATAGTGAGCCGCACCGTCAGCATCCGCGATGTAACCAACCAACATGTCACTTACGTCAATAATGTCAGCATTTGGTGTTGCTTCCACCGTACCAATCGCGAAGTTATAGACCGTATCGCGACCGTTGCCACCATTATTGGCTGATAAGCTCAGCGACTTATACATCAGCGTATCCTGACCATTACTACCAAGATGGAAGGTGTCATCGCCACCGCGACCTTCAAAGTAGTTATGCGCTGCTGTACCACTGGTAAAGGTGTCGTTACCGCCACCGCCAGCGATCCCTTCGATATTCACAAACTGTGCATTACCGAAACCGGTATTCTGCATAGTCGTCTTGCTCAGATCGATGGTCAGTGCTGTATTACCTGCCAGTTTGTAGTCAACGATGTCCAGACCGCCAGTATCACTCCAGGACTTAACGCCGGATATCTCCGTGGTACCGCCCGCGCCGTTATACAAATCATTACCCTGAGTGGCAAAGAATGTATCGTTGTAGCCGGTTCCCACAATACCCGTCTTGTTGGTGCCGCCGTTGGCGCTGGCGTTCGCAACGTTGGTTTCAGACTCGGTAGTCAGCACATAGGCATGGTTAGCCTCTTCTGCCTTCAACCCAGCCCATGCCTTGTTGACGTTCTGAACGGTGGTGCTGTCCACACTGGCCACACCACCCACGTTGGCGACTGCCCCCTTCTCTGAACGCAGGATGACTGCACTGTATGACTTGCTGGCATCCAGGTTATAGAAGTCAACAATCGCCGTACTGTCGTTGGTCTGGTTGCCGGACTGCGGGTTGATGATTTGAGTGGAAACCACTTGGCCTGTGGCCTCATCAATCAGCTGTACCGTATTGCCATACAGGGAGTTAATACCGCCCGCATCCAGAATACGCAGGTGGATAGCCGTGCCGTAACCAACATCATTTTTGTTCTCAATGTAGGTAGTAACACCACCGTTAGTGAACACTAACAGGTCACGGTCGCCGTCCCAGTCAATATCAATGGCGATAGCACCAGTGACTTGCTGCGAGGTGCTCGTGCCACCAATCGTCGTTTTACCCACTTGGGTAAGCAGATTCGTGGTGTCAAAGCTCACCGTGCTACCGGTTGTTGTATTGGTGTACAGGTTAACCGGTCCGGACGCTCTGGCGTTCGACATACCGCCGGTGTTACCCATGCCCGGCAGTTCGATAACGTCCATCTTACCGTCGTGGTTCCAGTCCAGCGCAAGAGATGCACCACCCGCAAGGGTGTCGTCATTAAAGGTATACATTCCTGCGGCGGTTGGGTTACAAATACCGTCGTTGTTCGGGTCATCGAACACCAGTTTGCCGGTTCCGTCGTTAAAGTAGATCCGACTGGCGTGCTGTGCTGCGTTGGTGCCAGAAGCAGCACCGGAGTTAGTGGTGCTGGCACTTCCACGGCCCAGGAACAAGTCCATCATGCCGTCGCCGTTAAAGTCGCCCCAGGTCATGGCAACACCGTTACCGATATTCGGGTCATCATCCGAGCCGCGCTGGAACACGTTCTCAACGATCTGATTGACCTTCCAGTTTCCGTTGTTGGTGCCGTTAACCACCACCAGACGGGCCTGATCGGTACTCCGTGCAGCTGAACTATTGGTTGCCCCGTCCTTATCAATACGTGAGCCATCCGCAACGATGTTCTGACTGTGCATTACAAAGTCAACGATACCATCGTTGTTGATGTCCACACCGGACAGTTCCATATCAGGTTGTGACTGATCCAGCCCGATTGGTTGGTGCGAAGCGTTGGCCGCATAGTCCGTTGCGAACGTACCATCTTTGCTCATACCGGTGATCGTACCGTCATTATTCAGTACGATCTGCGAACCATAACCACCACGAATAGCACTATCGTTAGGCGTCTGGTCACCGTTGATCATATCAACATAACCGTCGCCGTCTTTATCGATAGCGATAATCCCGCCGTACCAGCTCCAGGTGTTGGCACTGCCATCAGTACCCGCATCACCGGCAAAGTCGCCGGACTGAGACGTGTTGGTGTTTGCCCCCACCTGGTATGCTACATAGGTAGAACCGTTGTAGTAGAACATCTGCTGACCGTCGTTATAGTTACTATCTATAGCAAACAGATCCATCAGACCATCACGGTTATAGTCCATAAAGGTAGCGTTCTGTACGTAGTTATTCGCGTCGTACCCGGTACCGGTGTTACTGACCAGTTTCGTCGTAGTGAAATCACCCAGCGTTGATGACGAAGTTGCCTTCGACTCCAGCATGGCCTGGTTACTATGGATTCTCCATGTACCATTTTCACTCAGCGTAACCGCAGTACCCTTCTGGTTCGGATCGCCGCCACCCGCACCTACCGTAACGGTAGATGTTGGCGATACGGTAAGCTCATTGAGCGTATCGTCATTAGTGATGCTGGCACCATAAACATCATATAGCACCGCTTTCACGTCATATTTTCCGATAGGTAACGCATCGCTGTCCGGGATCTGGACATACCATGTGTTATTACGGAAATCGATCACCACGCTACCGTTCTGCGAGCTGTATTTCTTACCGTTCACCGTTACTTCAAGGTATTCGCCCGGCAGAATATCAAAGCCGGTAGAACCCGTGATAATTGGTGTGGTATCCAGCGTATCCTGAACGTTAATTACCACCGTCAGGTCAATTGATATTACGAAGTTATTGGACACAGTCCCTTCGTTACCCGCCTTATCCGCCACAACAGCACGGAAGGTATAGGTCATATCATCTTTCAACGCAGATGGATCGAAACTCCAAGAAACGTTGTCCGCATGTACTGTTGCCGTACCCAGCATTAAACCGGTAGCAACATCGTAAATACGTACTTCATCACCTGCCTCCAGAGGAGCACTGATGGTTCCGTTCAGCGTTGGAGTACGGTCGTCTGTTGTCGTATTGGTACCAAACTTACCTTGTGACAGACCAACATCATCGGTGTAATTGAGAATATCAATGGTCTGCGTTGGCGGATCCAAATCGATAGTCAACAAGAAGTCCGGTGAAATGGTGGCTTTGTTTCCGGCAACGTCAACGGCAACGGCAGTAAAGGTATAGGTGTTGGTATTAACCAGCCCGCTTACCGCAAATGTCCATGAACGATTAACCAGATCGACCGTTGCGATGCCCAGTAGAATGCCATTCTGATAAATCTGGATGACATCGGTACTGTCAAGGTCGCCACTCCAGGTACCTTTCAATATCGGAGAGGTATCATCGGTGGAGGTACCACTACCCAGTATCAGCCCCTTATTGGTGCCAACATCATCGTGGTATCCTTCAATTACCACCGCTGCAACTGGTGGGGTACCGTCAATATTCAGGATGAAATCAGCAGATGGCGCACTGGCGTTACCCGCTTTATCAGATGAAATGACGTAGTAGTCATGACGACCTTCGGCCTGCTCTGGTAACTCGTAGCTCCACTTACCTTGATCGTTAACCAATACACTACCCAGCACTTGATCATTCTCATCATAGATGGTGATTAAGCTGCCCTTCTCGCCGGTACCGTGCAGGGTTGGGGTCTTATCATCAGTAAACGCACCTGAGTTCATATCACCGGTGACATCGCCGAAGTTATCCACGGCTTTATCAATGGTTGGCAGAGTCGGTGGAATATTATCGATAGTAAAGATAAATTCCGGACTCATGTCAGTCACGTTGCCTGATGTATCCTTCGCCGTCACCGTCACTTTATGCTCACCCTGACCCAGGTCAGTAGTTGGCGTAAAGCTCCAGGTGCCGTCGGCTTTCACCGTGGCCGTACCCTGATTCACTCCATCGATATACACAGTAACAATACTGCCTGGCTTGCTGACCGTACCCACGATTTCCGGACGCAGGTCATCAGTAATGCCGTTTGGCAGAATATCGCCGGTTACCGTACCTACGTCATCGATCAGGTTATCGATCTTGACGGACAGCGTACTGGTATCAATGGTGATGTTAACCACTGGTGTTGACGCACCCTGGTTACCCGCTTTATCGGTAACCGTGGTGGTGAACTTGTAGTTACCATCCGGCAGATCGGTAGTCGGAGTAAATGTCCAGCTTCCGTTATCACCCACTTTGGCTGAACCAATCGCCACGCCATCGTTGTAGATGGTGACAATGCTGCCCGCTTCTGCCTGACCGCTGAAGGTTGGTGTTGCATCATCAGTGGTATCGCCATTTTTCAGCTCACCCTGATAATCGCCGACGTTATCAGTGATCAGCAGGCTTTCTACCGGAGACGGTGCCTTAGTATCCACTTCAATGACAAACACATCGCTTGGATCGCTCACCTGACCAATTGGTGAAGTCGCGGTAAAGGTGATGTCGTGCGTACCGTCTTTCAGCGCCGTTGATGGTTCAAACGTCCAGTCACCATTGCTGTCAGCCTTAGCTGTACCCAACAGTGTGGTGCCGTCGTACACATGAATGGTGCTGCCTGCCGATGCCTTACCTTCAAAGGTTGGTTTGGTATCGTCAGTCACGTCGCCGCTCTTCAGCTCGCCCGTTACTGTACCTACATCATCGATAACCCTATCCAGCGTTGGAGCAACTGACGGAGTACCATCCAATGTCACGGTGTAATCGTTACTTGGTCCCACTTCGTTGCCGACCGGATCGCGTTCGTAAGCAGTGAACTTATTGCTACCCTCTGCCAGCGCATTCTCCGGACGGAAGGTCCAGGTTTCATCGCCCTTAACAATCGCTGTACCCAACAGCACATTGGCACCTGACTCATGGGAGACATAGATATAAATCGTGTCACCCGCCGTACCGGTACCGCTGATGGTTGGACGACTGTCGTCGGTGAAGTCACCGTCGTCAACGTTGCCCGTTACGTTACCTACCTGATCGTCCACGCCGGTGATCTTCAGCTTGCTGAGATCCGGACCAGTAAAGTCCATTTCCAGCACGAAGTCAGCGGATGGCATGCTCACGTTGCCCGCTTTATCGGTCGCCGTAACATGGAACTTATGCTCACCTTCCACTAATGGCGAGGTTGGCGTAAAGGTCCACTGGCCAGTGGTTTCATCAGCCACCACAGAGCCTAACAGCGTTTCGCCGTCGTACACCTTAACGGTGCTGCCCTTCTCGGCTTTACCGGTCAGGGTTGGCGTCGGGTCATCCGTTGCCATACCGTTTGTCAGCGTACCCTGAACGGAGCCCACGTCATCTTTCGCCGATTCAATGGTTGGTTGAGTCGGAGCCACGTTATCAACCGTGAACTCAAATGCCGAGGTTGGATCGGTGGTGTTGTTGGACTGATCGGTAGCCGTCACGGTAATGCTGTGCTTGCCCTGACCCAAATCGGTGGTCGGGGTGAAGCTCCAGCTCTTATCCGCATTAACGGTGGTAGAGCCCAGCAGAGTTGCGCCATCGTATACTTTGATGATGCTGCCCACTTTACCGGTACCGGTGATTTCCGGACGGGTATCGTCGGTTACGCCGTTTGGTGCAATCGGCCCGGTGATATCGCCCACGTCGTCAATCAGTTTATCCAGGCTGACTTCAACCGTTTCGGTGTTAACAGTGATGTTCACAACCGGAGTGGCATCACCCACGTTACCGGCTTTGTCCATCACGGTGGTGGTGAACTTGTAGCTTCCATCCGGCAACGGTGTGCTTGGCGTGAAGCTCCAGGTACCGTCGGTACCGACTTTCGCCGTACCTAACAGGTTGCCGTCGTTGTAGACAGACACGGTGCTGCCCGCTTCGGCTTTACCGCTGAAGGTCGGGGTGTTGTCATCGGTGGTGTCACCGTCTTTCAACGGACCCTGATAGTTACCCACGTTATCGCTGATCAGCAGGTTCTCTACCGCACCCGGAGGCGTGGTATCCACGGTAAAGTCAAAGATACCGGTCTTATCACTGGTCTGACCCACGGTGTTGGTGGCATCGGCAGTAATATTGTACTTACCGTCCACCAGCGCAGGATCTGGAGTAAAGCTCCAGTTACCTTTGTCGTCAACTTTCGCCGTACCAATCGCCACATCGTTGTTGTAGATAGTGACGGTACCGTTGGCCACTGCCGTCCCCTTCAGGGTTGGCGTGTTGTCATCGGTCACGTCGCCTTTCTGCAATGGCACAGTGATAGAGCCCACGTTATCTTCCACGCGGTCAATCGTTGGTGGCTGTGGCGGGTTACCGGCCAGCAGGATGTCATAGCCGTCACTTGGACCCGCTTTGTTACCCACCGGATCCATTTCCACTGCGGTAAATTCGTTCTTACCGGTGGACAGCGCCGTATCCGGACGCAGACTCCACTTGCCATCACTACCTACAGTGGTGGTGCCCAGCAGGCGATCGCCCATATCGTCTTTCACGTAGACAAAGATGGTGTCGCCAGCCGTACCTTCACCCCAGATGGTTGGACGGTTATCGTCGGTTTCAGAGCCGGATGTCACGTTACCGGTGACTTTACCCACGTTATCGATCACTTCGGTGATCTTCAGTGCGTCCGGATCCGGACCGGTGAAGTCCATATTCAACACGAAGTCAGCGGATGGCAGACTCACGTTGCCCGCTTTATCCGTTGAGGTGACATGGAACTTATGCTCACCTTCCACTAATGGCGAGGTTGGCGTAAAGGTCCACTGGCCAGTGGTTTCATCTGCTACCACCGAGCCTAACAACGCACCACCATCGTATACCTTAACGATGCTGCCCTTCTCGGCTTTACCGGTCAGGGTTGGCGTTGGATCATCCGTTGCCATACCGTTAGTTAACGTGCCCTGGATGGCGCCCACATCATCTTTCGCCGATTCAATGGTTGGCTGAGTTGGGGCCACGGTATCAACCGTGAACTCAAACGCCGAGGTTGGATCGGTGGTGTTGTTGGACTGATCGGTGGCCGTTACGGTAATGCTGTGCTTGCCCTGACCCAAATCGGTGGTCGGGGTGAAGCTCCAGCTCTTATCCGCATTAACGGTGGTAGAGCCCAGCAGAGTTGCGCCATCGTATACTTTGATGATGCTGCCCACTTTACCGGTACCGGTGATTTCCGGACGGGTATCGTCGGTTACGCCGTTTGGTGCAATCGGCCCGGTGATATCGCCCACGTCGTCAATCAGTTTATCCAGGCTGACTTCAACCGTTTCGGTGTTAACAGTGATGTTCACAACCGGAGTGGCATCACCCACGTTACCGGCTTTGTCCATCACGGTGGTGGTGAACTTGTAGCTTCCATCCGGCAACGGTGTGCTTGGCGTGAAGCTCCAGGTACCGTCGGTACCGACTTTCGCCGTACCTAACAGGTTGCCGTCGTTGTAGACAGACACGGTGCTGCCCGCTTCGGCTTTACCGCTGAAGGTCGGGGTGTTGTCATCGGTGGTGTCACCGTCTTTCAACGGACCCTGATAGTTACCCACGTTATCGCTGATCAGCAGGTTCTCTACCGCACCCGGAGGCGTGGTATCCACGGTAAAGTCAAAGATACCGGTCTTATCACTGGTCTGACCCACGGTGTTGGTGGCATCGGCAGTAATGTTGTACTTACCGTCTGCCAGCGCAGGATCTGGGGTAAAGCTCCAGTTACCTTTGTCATCAACTTTCGCCGTACCAATCACGTTACCGTTGTTGTAGATAGTGACGGTACCGTTGGCCACCGCCGTCCCCTTCAGGGTTGGCGTGTTGTCATCGGTGACGTCGCCTTTCTGCAGCGGAGCCGTGATAGAGCCCACGTTATCTTCCACGCGGTCAATCGTTGGTGGCTGTGGCGGGTTACCGGCCAGCAGGATGTCATAGCCGTCACTTGGACCCGCTTTGTTACCCACCGGATCCATTTCCACCGCGGTAAATTCGTTCTTACCGGTGGACAGCGCCGTATCCGGACGCAGACTCCACTTGCCGTCACTACCCACAGTGGTGGTGCCCAGCAGGCGATCGCCCATATCGTCTTTCACGTAGACAAAGATGGTGTCGCCAGCCGTACCTTCACCCCAGATGGTTGGACGGTTATCGTCGGTTTCAGAGCCGGATGTCACGTTACCGGTGACTTTACCCACGTTATCGATCACTTCAGTGATCTTCAGTGCATCCGGATCCGGACCGGTGAAGTCCATGGTCAGCACGAAGTCAGCGGATGGCAGACTCACGTTGCCCGCTTTATCGGTCGCCGTGACATGGAACTTATGCTCACCTTCCACTAATGGAGAAGTTGGCGTAAAGGTCCACTGGCCAGTGGTTTCATCTGCTACCACCGAGCCTAACAGCGCGTCGCCGTCGTACACTTTAACGATGCTGCCCTTCTCGGCTTTACCGGTCAGGGTTGGCGTTGGATCGTCCGTTGCCATGCCGTTAGTCAGCGTACCCTGAATGGCACCCACGTCATCCTTCGCCGACTCGATAGTCGGTGCATTTGGTGCCACGGTATCAACCGTGAACTCAAACGCCGAGGTTGGATCGGTGGTGTTGTTGGACTGATCGGTAGCCGTCACGGTGATGCTGTGCTTACCCTGAGACAGATCGGAAGAAGGCGTAAAGCTCCAGCTCTTATCCGCATTAACCGTGGTGGAACCTAACAGCGTCGCGCCATCGTATACTTTGATGATGCTGCCCACTTTACCGGTACCGGTGATTTCCGGACGAGCATCGTCGGTTACGCCGTTTGGTGCAATCGGCCCGGTGATATCGCCCACGTCATCAATCAGTTTATCCAGACTGACTTCAACGGTCTCAGTGTTGACGGTAATGTTCACAACCGGTGTGGCATCGCCCACGTTACCCGCTTTATCCATCACGGTGGTGGTGAACTTGTAGCTTCCATCCGGCAATGGTGTGCTTGGCGTGAAGCTCCAGGTACCGTCGGTACCGACTTTCGCCGTACCTAACAGGTTGCCGTCGTTGTAGACAGACACGGTGCTGCCCGCTTCGGCCTTGCCGCTGAAGGTCGGGGTGTTGTCATCGGTAGTATCACCGTCTTTCAACGGACCCTGATAGTTACCCACGTTATCGCTGATCAGCAGGTTTTCGACTGCAGCCGGAGGCGTGGTATCCACGGTAAAGTCAAAGATACCGGTCTTATCACTGGTCTGACCCACGGTGTTGGTGGCATCGGCAGTAATGTTGTACTTACCGTCCGCCAGCGCAGGATCTGGAGTAAAGCTCCAGTTACCTTTGTCATCAACTTTCGCTGTACCAATCACGTTACCGTTGTTGTAGATAGTCACGGTACCGTTGGCCACCGCCGTCCCCTTCAGGGTTGGCGTGTTGTCATCGGTCACGTCGCCTTTCTGCAATGGCGCAGTGATAGAGCCCACGTTATCTTCCACGCGGTCAATCGTTGGTGGCTGTGGCGGGTTACCGGCCAGCAGGATGTCATAGCCGTCACTTGGACCCGCTTTGTTACCCACCGGATCCATTTCCACCGCAGTAAATTCGTTCTTACCGGTGGACAGCGCCGTATCCGGACGCAGACTCCACTTGCCATCACTACCCACAGTGGTGGTGCCCAGCAGGCGATCGCCCATATCGTCTTTCACGTAGACAAAGATGGTGTCGCCAGCCGTACCTTCACCCCAGATGGTTGGACGGTTATCGTCGGTTTCAGAACCGGATGTCACGTTACCGGTGACTTTACCCACGTTATCGATCACTTCAGTGATCTTCAGTGCGTCCGGATCCGGACCGGTGAAGTCCATGGTCAGTACGAAGTCAGCGGATGGCAGACTCACGTTGCCCGCTTTATCCGTTGAGGTGACATGGAACTTATGCTCACCTTCCACTAATGGAGAGGTTGGCGTAAAGGTCCACTGACCTGATGTTTCGTCAGCCACTACGGAACCTAACAATGCATCGCCGTCGTACACTTTAACGATGCTGCCCTTCTCGGCTTTACCGGTCAGGGTTGGCGTCGGGTCATCGGTGGCGGCGCCATTGTTCAGGTTACCCTGAATAGCACCCACGTCATCTTTCGCCGATTCAATAGTCGGCTGAGTCGGTGCTACCGTATCGATAGTGAACTCAAACGCCGAGGTTGGATCGGTGGTGTTGTTGGACTGATCGGTAGCCGTCACGGTGATGCTGTGCTTGCCCTGACCTAAATCGGTGGTCGGGGTGAAACTCCAGCTCTTATCCGCATTAACGGTGGTTGAACCTAACAGCGTCGCGCCATCGTATACTTTGATGATGCTGCCTACTTTACCGGTACCGGTGATTTCCGGACGGGTATCATCGGTCACGCCGTTTTGTGCAATCGGCCCGGTAATATCGCCCACGTCATCAATCAGTTTATCCAGGCTGACTTCAACCGCTTCGGTGTTGATGGTGATGTTCACAACCGGTGTGGCATCGCCCACGTTACCCGCTTTATCCATCACGGTGGTGGTGAACTTGTAGCTTCCATCCGGCAGCGGTGTGCTTGGCGTGAAGCTCCAGGTACCATCGGTACCGACTTTCGCCGTACCAATCAGGTTACCGTCGTTGTAGATGGAGACGGTGCTGCCCGCTTCGGCCTTGCCGCTGAAGGTCGGGGTGTTGTCATCAGTGGTGTCGCCATCTTTCAATGGTCCCTGATACGCACCCACGTTATCGCTGATCAGCAGGTTTTCTACCGCACCCGGTGCAGTGGTATCCACGGTGAAGTCAAACACACCGGTCTTATCACTGGTCTGACCCACGGTGTTGGTGGCATCGGCAGTAATATTGTACTTACCGTCTGCCAGCGCAGGATCTGGGGTAAAGCTCCAGTTACCTTTGTCGTCAACTTTCGCCGTACCAATCACGTTACCGTTGTTGTAAATGGTCACCGTACCGTTGGCCACCGCGGTTCCCTTCAGGGTTGGCGTGTTGTCATCGGTCACGTCGCCTTTTTGCAGCGGAGCCGTGATAGAGCCCACGTTATCTTCCACGCGGTCAATCGTTGGTGGCTGTGGCGGGTTACCGGCCAGCAGGATGTCATAACCAGCGCTTGGACCAACCTTATTGCCCACTGGATCCATTTCCACCGCAGTAAACTCGTTCTTACCGGTGTTCAGAACCACATCAGGACGCAGGCTCCACTTGCCGTCACCACCCACGGTGGTTGAACCCAGCAGGCGATCGCCCATATCGTCTTTCACGTAGACAAAGATGGTGTCGCCAGCCGTACCTTCACCCCAGATAGTTGGACGGTTATCGTCGGTTTCAGAGCCGGATGTCACGTTACCGGTGACTTTACCTACGTTGTCGATCACTTCGGTGATCTTCAGTGCATCCGGATCCGGACCGGTAAAGTCCATGGTCAGCACGAAGTCAGCGGATGGCAGACTCACGTTGCCCGCTTTATCGGTCGCCGTGACATGGAACTTATGCTCGCCTTCCACTAATGGAGAGGTTGGCGTAAAGGTCCACTGGCCGGTGGTTTCATCTGCTACCACGGAACCTAACAGTGCACCACCGTCGTACACTTTAACGATGCTGCCCTTCTCGGCTTTACCGGTCAGGGTTGGTGTTGGGTCATCCGTTGCACTACCGTTAGTCAGGTTACCCTGAATAGCACCCACGTCATCTTTTGCTAACTCAATGGTTGGTACAGATGGCGCCACGTTATCAACAGTAAATACAAATGCTGAAGTTGGATCGGTGGTGTTACCGGACAAATCAGTGGCCGTTACGGTGATGCTGTGGCTGCCCTGACCTAAATCAGTGGTCGGGGTGAAGCTCCAGCTCTTATCCGCATTAACCGTGGTGGAGCCCAGCAGAGTTGTACCATCGTATACTTTGATGATGCTGCCCGGCTTACCAGTACCGGTGATTTCCGGACGGGTATCATCGGTTACGCCATTTTGTGCAATCGGCCCGGTGATATCGCCTACGTCATCAATCAGTTTATCCAGGCTGACTTCAACCGCTTCAGTATTGACGGTGATGTTCACAACCGGGCTGGCATCGCCCACGTTACCGGCTTTATCCATCACGGTGGTAGTAAACTTGTACTCACCATCCGGCAGCGGTGTGCTTGGGGTGAAGCTCCAGTTACCATTGGTATCCACTTTCGCCGTACCCAGCAGATTACCGTCGTTGTAGATAGAAACGGTACCACCCACTTCAGCCTTACCGCTAAAGGTCGGGGTGTTGTCATCGGTGGTGTCGCCGTCTTTCAGCGGACCCTGATACGCACCCACGTTATCGCTGATCAACAGGTTTTCGACTGCACCCGGTGCCGTGGTATCAACGGTAAAGTCAAAGATACCGGTCTTATCACTGGTTTGACCGATAGTGTTAGTCGCATCGGCAGTAATATTGTACTTACCGTCCGCCAGTGCAGGATCTGGGGTAAAGCTCCAGTTACCTTTGTCGTCAACTTTCGCCGTACCAATCACGTTACCATTGTTGTAGATAGTCACGGTACCGTTGGCTACCGCGGTTCCCTTCAGGGTTGGCGTGTTGTCATCGGTCACGTCGCCTTTTTGCAACGGTGCAGTGATAGAGCCCACGTTATCTTCCACGCGGTCAATCGTTGGTGGCTGTGGCGGGTTACCGGCCAGCACAATCTCATAGCCAGCGCTTGGTCCAACCTGGTTACCCACTGGATCCATTTCTACCGCGGTAAATTCGTTCTTACCGGTGTTCAGAACCACATCCGGACGCAGACTCCACTTGCCGTCATTACCCACGGTGGTTGAACCCAGCAGACGCTCACCCATATCGTCTTTCACGTAGACAAAAATGGTGTCGCCGGCGGTACCTTCACCCCAGATGGTTGGACGGTTGTCGTCGGTTTCTTTACCTGATTCCACGTTACCGGTGACTTTACCCACGTTATCGATCACTTCGGTGATCTTCAGTGAGTCCAGATCCGGACGGGTATAGTCAGTAGTCAGAATGAAGTCAGCAGATGGAACGCTGGTGTTACCCGCGGCATCTGTCGCTGTCACATGGAACTTGTTCTCACCTTCTGGTACTGGCGTCGATGGTGTGAACGTCCACTTACCGGTGGTGCTGTCAGCAACTGTTGAGCCTAACAGCGCGCCATTATCATAGATCTTCACCACGCTGCCTTTCTCGGCAGTACCGGTCAGGCTTGGTGTGGAGTCATCGGTCTTATCGCCATTGTTCAGAGTACCCTGTTTTGTACCCACGTCATCCTGGGCTGACTCAATGGTCGGCATGGTTGGCGCAGTGGTATCCACGGTGAACTCGAACGCAGAAGTACGATCGCTGGTGTTACCCGCCTGATCTTTGGCAATCACGGTGATGCTGTGCGCGCCTTCTTTCAGTGGGGTGGATGGCGTGAAGCTCCAGGTGCCGTCGGCTTTCACCGTGGTTTCACCCAGTTTCACAGAGCCGTCATAGATGGTCACGGTGCTGCCCGCTTTACCTTCACCGGTGATTTCCGGTTTGGTATCGTCAGTCACGCCGTTTGGTGTGATATTGCCCTGCTTATCGCCCACATCATCAATGATTGCACTAATGCTGACCACAACGTTAGTAGTATCAATAGTGATAGTCAGTGATGGGCCATCGGTATTGGTGTTACCAGCTTTATCAGTGACAGAGGTAGTAAAGGTGTGCTCACCATCCGGCAGGTTGCTGTCCGGGGTAAATGACCAGTTACCGTTACTGTCGACTTTGGCAGAGCCAATGGCATTACCATTGTCATAGATGGTAACCGTGCTGCCCGCTTCGGCTTTGCCACTGAAGGTTGGCGTCGCGTCATCGGTGGTATCGCCATCCAGAATGTAACCCTGTTTATCACCCACGTTGTCGAATACCTGCAGGTTTTCAACCGCGTTAGGTGCCTTGGTATCCACTTCAAAGTTGAAGATACCGGTAGGTTTACTGGTTTGTCCCAGCGGGCTGGTGGCGGTAGCGGTAATGTTGTGCATACCCTCTGCCAGTGCCGTGGTTGGCTCGAACGTCCACACGCCTTTTTCGTTAGCGGTGGCAGAACCAATCAGCGTTGCACCGTCATAGATACGTACCAGATAGCCTGCTTCAGAAGTACCGGTGATAACTGGTTTGGTATCATCCGTCACATCGCCTTTCTGCAATGCACCGGTGATGTCACCCACATTATCCAGCACGTTAACGATAACCGGCTCGGTTGGACGTGACATATCCAGCGTGACGACGTACTCGGCGCTTGGATCGGTGAAGTTGCCCACCGGATCGATTTCTACTGCGGTGAACGTGTTCTCACCCGGCAGTAATGGCGATTCAGGCTGTAAGCTCCACTTATTGTCAGACCCTACCGTGGTACTACCAATCACATGCTTACCGGTGGCATCTTCGGCATACACAATGATGGTGTCGCCAGCGGTACCGGTACCGTGAATGGTTGGACGGCTGTCATCGGTGGCTTTACCGTTTTCGATATTGCCGGTGATTTCACCGTAGTTATCCGTTACACCAGAGATCTTCAGATTGCTGGCATCCGGACCGGTATAGTCGGTGGTCAGGATAAAGTCAGCAGATGGAGAGCTGGTATTACCCGCCGCATCGGTAGCCGTCACATGGAACTTATGCTCACCTTCGCTGATTGGGGTAGACGGTGTGAAGCTCCACTCGCCGGTGATATTGTCTGCTGTCACCGAACCCAGAACTTTACTTCCGTCATAGATAGTAACCAGACTGCCTTTCTCTGCCGTACCTTTCAGGGTTGGCGTGGAGTCATCAGTCATACTGCCGCTGGCCAGTGAACCTTGCTTGCTGCCTACGTCATCAAAGGCAGAATCAATGGTCGGTGTGTTTGGCGCAGTGGTATCAACAGTAAAGTCAAACGCTGCCGTTGGACCAGTCAGGTTGCCCGCTTTATCGGTCATGGTAACCGTAATGCTGTGTGCACCTTCTTTCAGTTCAGTGGTTGGCGTGAAGCTCCAGCTACCGTTGGCTTTCACCGTGGTTTCACCCAGCAGGGTTGAACCGTCGTACACCTTGATGGTTGCGCCTGGTTTACCCTGACCGGTGATTTCCGGTTTAGTATCGTCAGTCACACCATTAGCGGTGATATTGCCGGTTACGGTACCCACATCATCGATTAATGCGGTGATGCTGACCGGATCGTTTGAGGTATCAACCGTCAGAGACAGGCCCGGACCATTTGGATTCACGTTACCCGCTTTGTCGGTCACGGTGGTAGTGAAGTTATGATCACCATCAGTCAGTGCTGAATCTGGTGTAAACGTCCACTTGCCTTCGCCATCCACTTTCGCCGTACCCAGCACTTTACCATCGTCATAGATAGTGACGGTGCTGCCCGGTTCCGCTTTACCGCTGAAGGTCGGGGTGTTGTCATCGGTGGTATCGCCGTTGCTCAGTGGCCCCTGATAATCACCGACGTTATCGGTCACTACCAGATTTTCCACTGCGTCAGGCGCTTTGGTATCCACTTCAAAGTTGAAAATACCGGTCTTATCGCTGGTTTGACCCACCGGGCTGGTAGCGGTAGCGGTAATGTTGTGCTTGCCGTCAGACAGTGCCGTATCCGGAATAAATGTCCAGACACCTTTGCTGTCAGCCGTTGCCGTCCCTAACAGGGTGGCGCCATCGTAAATACGGATGGTGTAGCCTGCTTCAGCAGTACCAGTGATAGTTGGTTTGTTATCGTCAGTCACATCACCTTTTTGCAATGGACCGATAATATCACCCACATTATCCAGCACGTTCACAATCACCGGCTCGCTTGGACGGGAAACGTCCAGAGTCACGGTGTATGAGTCACTTGGGTCAGTTTTATTACCGGCCGGATCCATTTCAACCGCAGTAAACTGGTTGCTGCCCGGCAGTAATGGGGTTTCTGGCTGAATGTTCCACTTACCGTCAGAACCGACCGTACCGCGACCAATTTCATGGTTACCGGTGCCGTCGTTCACATACAGAATAATGGTATCGCCTTCAGTACCGGTACCGCTGATAACCGGACGGCTGTCATCGGTGGCACCACCGTTGGTGATGTTGCCGGTGATTTCACCGTAGTTATCCATCACGCCAGTGATAGACAGATCTTTGGCATCCGGTGGGGTGGTATCCACGACGAAATCAAAGCTGTCGGACGGATCGCTTTCGTTACCCGCTTTGTCAGTTTCCGTCACGGTGATGCTGTGCGGGCCATCACTCAGTTCAGTCTCTGGCGTGAAGCTCCATGCACCGTTTTCATCAACGATAGCGGTACCAATAACTTTATCGCCATCTTTAACGGTAATGGTGTTACCCGGTTCGCCTTCACCGGTAAAGGTCGGGGTCTTATCATCAGTTTCATCACCCGGTTTGATAGCGCCGGTGATATCACCTTCGTTATCAATAACACTACCTAACTCCGGTTTAGCCGGTGCGGTAGTATCCACTTCAAAGTCGATTGGATCGGACGGATCACTTTCATTACCCGCTTTATCGGTTTCAGTGACCACTAAACTGTGTTCGCCTTCGCCTAACGGCTGCTCTGGTTGAACGGTCCACTTACCGTCTTCGTCCACCGTTGCGGTACCCAGTACATTACCGTCTTCGTCTTTCAGAGTAATGGTGCTGCCCGGTTCGCCTTCACCGCTGAACTCCGGACGAGTTTCATCGGTTACGTCGCCTGAATTAATCGGGCCAGTAATGCTGCCGGTGTTATCCGTTACGCCGCCAATGGTTGGTTTTTCTGGCGCAATGGTATCCACCACCACTTCAAACGGATCGGACGGGTCACTTTCGTTACCGGCTTCGTCGATTTCGACGATAACCAGTTCATTAGAACCTTCTGGCAGTGGCTGCTCTGGCTTCACGGTCCATTTACCGTCTTCATCCACCACGGAGCTGCCGATAATTTCGCCATCTTTGTCTTTGATAACGATGGTGCTGCCCGGCTCGCCTTCACCGCTGAACTCCGGCTGGGTTTCATCCGTTGGTTCACCAGTATTGATAGGACCCGTTTTGTCACCGGTGTTATCAGTTACGCTGCCGATTTCAGGTTTGGAAGGAGGGGTAGTATCCACCACGAAATCAATCGGTGCAGAAGGATCACTTTCGTTACCGGACTTGCTGGTTTCCGTGGTGGTAATGCTGTGACTACCTTCTTCCAGTGCCACATCCGGGATCAGGCTCCAGTTGCCGTCTTCACCAACAACCACGCTGCCGATAGGCTGATCGTTGTCATAAATGGTGATGATGCCGTCCGGTGTACCTTTACCGGAGAATTCTGGTTTGGTTTCATCAGTCTTATCACCGGACTTGATTGGACCGGTAATATCGCCGGTGTTATCCATGATGGTGATAGAATCTGGTGCATTAACACCTGTCGTATCAACGGTAAAGTCGCGGGAGTCAGAAGGTTCGCTGACGTTGCCGGCTTTGTCCGTTTGAGTATAAGTAATGCTGTGGCTACCTTCGCTTAATGCTGTCTCTGGCGTAAAGCTCCAGGTACCATCTTCACCAACGGTAGTACGACCAATTTCGTTGCCATTGTTATAAATAATAACGGTGTTACCCGCTTCGCCCCAGCCTTTAAACTCTGGTTGGGCGTCATCAGTAATATCACCATTGTTAATCAGGCCGGTCTTATCACCTACATTATCGTAGGCTTCAAGGCGCGGTGGCTTATCTGGCGCAGTGGTATCAACGTTAAAATCGAAGGTTGGGGAAGTTGCGCTGGTATTACCGGCTTTGTCGGTTTCCGTAGCGGTAACCTGATAGTGACCGTCTGCCAGATCTTCGGTTGGCGTCCAGCTCCATTTGCCGTCTGCACCAACGGTGGTTTTACCCGCTTCTTTACCATCAATGAAAATCGTGATGGTACTGCCTACTTCACCTTTGCCGGTGAACTCAGGGCGGGCATCATCAGTGGTTGCACCGTTCGCGATTGGACCCTGAATAGAACCCACATCATCCAGTGCTTCAAACATTGGTTTGTTTGGCGCTACGGTATCAACGATGAAAGTGAAATCATCAGACTGGCTGCTGGTTTGGCCTTCAGGGTTGGTCTGAGTAACAGTGATCTTGTGAGAACCTTCACTTAATGCCGTCTCTGGCTTAAAGCTCCAGTTACCATCCGCACCCACAACGGCAGAGCCAATCGCTTTACCGTTATCGTAAATGGTGATGATGTTACCAGCGTCACCGGTACCAAAAAGAGTTGGTGTTTTTTCATCCGTGGTGGAACCGTAAGAGATCGGTCCGGTAATATCGCCGGTCGCATCCGTTGCGCCGCTCAGCGTTGGTACTGAAGCTGGGGTTGGTGATGATGAACCGTCATCTTTGTTGTGCTCGTAAATGGCATTGCCGACAATACCACCGATAACGGCTGCGCCCAGGAACCATGGCCATAAAGCCAACAGTCCAAAGTCATTGTTTTCCGTATTTTCAAACAGATAAGCACCGTCACCCATTGGCATTCCGCCAAGAGCAGCAGGGGCAAAGCTACCGTCATTAAACAGGTAGCCATCACCCAAAGCCGAACCATCCGTGATTACATAGGCATAAACCTGGCCATCCTCTGCCATACCTAATAACGGCGTGTTATCGCCGGATACATAGTAATCTTCAATAACGATTGCAGGTGCTGAATCCCCTTCCAGAATCACATACAAATCGTCACCATTACGCTGCAGAGTAACGTTCTCTGGCGCATAGTTGTCGTCTTGATTCTTGAGAAGGTATTTATTGCCCGGCTGAATCTTAATCTTGATGGGCTTACCTGAGTTGAGGGATACTACCTGAGAAGGGCCGCTTCCTGTGTTTACCAATAAACTGGCGTTTGTATTCATACTAGAATAACTCCTTTATCCTTACATATTTCCTGAAAGTCTCTCGCGTTCCGCGCTAAACACTAAAACAAAATCCACACATTAAGTCTGCACAAATAACACACATTCACGCGTTATATTACCCCAACTCCAACACATTGCGCGATCGAATGAATTTTTTGTAAAACATATTTCAGTTCTTTGTTCTTTTGTAAGCGAATTTTTCAGGCAAGAAATCTATATGAGTAATTAGGAGCAGTTTTATTTAAAGGTTATACTGATTAAAAAGATATAAACGAATTTTATATAATTAACAAACATTCTTTAGATTATTAGTTCAAAAAACAACCTTTAATTAAATGAGAATTGATATGTAACTCAATGATAATTTAATGAAATTTTTTAAAAAAATACCATGATTTAAAAACAACACAAAACAAAAAAAATAAATATCCTTTATAATCAATTGATTATACGAATTAAAAGCAATGTCAAATTCTTAATAAAATGGTGGATTTGTAACTTACATATAAAAAAACAACCCAATTGAAATCATAAAAAAATGTGTAACAAAAAATAATAACATCCGTTACATTAACCTTAACAATAACCATAAACCGAAAAAACAATAAAAATCCCGTTTTTTGAGCAGTGCATTGTTATTTAAGACCCCACATTTGAACTAAAAAATAAAAAATAACCTTATTCTTCAATAAGAAAAGCGAATGTAAAACAACCAGTTTAATAGTGAAAATACGGTATAAATAGTAACGTAAGTGAACAATAATCCAAGATTTACCTTTATCAAAAACAACACGATTGATAACTAACCGATAACGGGTTTACTTTGCACATAGTGATTAACAGGGGGGAGTGACAGAAAATAATTCAAAAAAAAGCGACTACTTGAATAACACAAAAATAAATAAACCATACAAATCAATTGAATATAGATTTATTTGATACGAACAAAAATTTCTTAATGTGTTGTTATAAAGTATTAAATTCAATTTGAATTGCTTCATTAATTGGCCAAGAGCTAAGCCATCAAGCAACAGCCTTTCAATCTGACCAACAAAATTATAATTACATCTGGCGGTTCATTTCTGCGTTATTGGTACAGCATTTTATACTATTTTAAACCGTTGAGTTTTTGAATAAACGGGTGGGAAACTGAGCCTGTGCTTAAGTCAGCGATATCAGGCTCTGATACAAAGGCGATGTAAACGTTTTATGACTGAGAGATTAATCTCTTGATATGCAACTCCACAGTCTCTAAATCCACCTGAAGTTCTGCACTAATCTGTTTAGGCGTGAGATTATCGGCCATCAATCGCTCAATTTGACCAATAATATGTTGTTCACGTCCTTTATAAATATAACCCGTTTGAAACGTTCTTTTGCATAACGTACAGAGATAACGCTGGTGACCTGACTGAGTAATACCATGCCTTTTTATGCCATTGCTGCGATCGCAGTGGTGGCAAATAGGTACATCATTTTTCACTACAAACCCTCCATGATCCTCATCACGATATCCATTAAATTTACAATCGTGATGGCTCTTACACAGGAGGGCTATTAACAATACTTGCTAATAGCCCTCCAACTCTCTGTTCAACATATGATCAATAAACCGGCATACCTAACCAGTTCAGTAACATTGCTGATTCCGACATAATGCTGATATTCGCCGTATAACCGTCGTACTGATTGTTTATTGCCGAAATTTGGTTGTTAAAGTGGTCGTTTTCAGCTGTCAGAACATCCAGCAATGAACGTTTACCCAGGTAATACCACTGCTCGTAGAACATGGTTCTTACCCGATCGGTATCTGCCGATAAATTACGATACTCTTCTGCCCGTTCGAATGAGGAATCCCGGGTCTGGATCATGCTGCGGATACGGTATTTCAACTCCAGCACCGTGGTTTCAAACTGCATTTGGGTCGCCTGAGCACGCTGAGTGGCCGCGGCCTGAGATGCCGATGCGGAACCTCCGGTAAACAGATCCCACTCAACGTTAACGCCCGTATACCAGGCCTGCTCATCGCCGTTTATATCTTTAGCACTGCTCTTTGAGACTACCCAGTTGATATTCGGATAAGAAGAGGACTTGATGGCATCCGCCTTGTGCAAACTGGCCTGTACTTCAGCCTTCGCCTTCAGAATTTGCGGATGATGATCCAGCGCAGTCAGAATAGTTTGTGTGGACAGATCTGAGCCTTCCCATTTCAGGTTTTCCGGCACTTGTACTTCATGGCCAACCAGTCGGGTCATTTTGATCTGAGTTTCACGCCATTTGCTTTCCAGCTGCTGAACGTTAGTCTGAGCCTGCAACAGTTTGGAACGTGCCTGAACCAGCTCGCTTCCCCGGCCTTTATCCGTTTCCGTAATTTGTGACAGCATTTTCACCAGATCGGCCATTCGGGTCTGATACAGCTTGGCAACTTTGATATCTTTCTGATATTTATCCAATTCCAGCAAACCGGAAATGGTCTGGAAAGCTATCTGGTTGCGCGTCAGTTTTTCTAATTCCAGCGATGCTTTGGAAGTTTCTTCAGCACTCTGAATACCACTGCTGGTTTTACCAAAGTCATAAACCGTGGTGGTCATCGAAACCGAACCACTGGTGTCACTGACATCCGTTGAATTATTGACGCTTTTACCCCCACCAAAACTGGATATCGGTGAGTTAGCACCCACTTTTACCTGAGGCCAGCGCTTTCCTTTAATTTCATCAATGTCATAGCGAGATGCCGTTGATACCGCCTCGGCATTACGAATTTCAGGACTGAACACCAGAGCCTGGCGTACCGTGTTCTTGATAAAATCAACGGAAGCTTTATTACCACCGGTAGTAGAAAGTTTAGGCGCTGACTTATATAAATCTGCACTGCTGGTGGTATCAACCGGTGCCAGAGAGGTATCCGTCACCGTCCAGTTCAGAATATCCTTCTCAACCGCTTGATCTGCCTTAGATGGCCTCGCCGAAGTATCCACAACCTCATTTTGAACCGCCTTACTCTTGCCAGATACCGGTTGGATCGCTGGTCGGGTATCGGTCAGTGTCGTTGCTGACTCCGTAGTTGTCGTTTGAGCTGCAATTGGCGTTGATTCCGTCATTGGCTCGGTAGAGTCTAATGCGATATCGGTAAAACTGAGCTGTTCCGTGTCATGGCCTTTGTTGATGACTTTTGACGATGGAGGAGCAGTGACTGGCTGACCGGATGCTACCGGCGTAATCTTCTGATTGATATTTGAAGGAGTCATATCAACCGAATTTGGCGTATTAGATACTGGCACCATCGCCACAACCGGAGCTGGGTTTTGTGAACTCCGTTTTGGCTCAGGCTCGTTAGAAAATACTGCACTCTCCGCCTTTTCAGCTATCTTCTCTGCATTTTCCACAGAGACAAACTCCATCGATGAAGAATCGTGCGATGAAGTTCCTGCTGAATCAGACTTAGCTGGAGTATTAGTTACCTGCCATTGCTTACCATCACGGCCAACCGTTGCTATCGGCGCGGTCAGTACCGCATTTTGTACTGTACTGACTGGCCGGGGTTCCACAACCGGTGTATTCACATTTTTAGCTACCGGCTCCACTGGAGGCTGTGCCGTATCAATGTCCATCAGCTCCAGTACCTGATTATCATGACTGGCAGCCGTCGTTGCACGTGAAGGTTGGCTAACGGGTTCTGGTTGAATAGTTGATTTAACCTTTGGTGGATCTGCCACCCAGCCTTTACCATCCCGACCAATGGTTGCAACAGCCACTGGTGGCTGAACGGAACGAGCCGGTGTAGCAGATACCGGCGTTGGCATAATTATCACTGGTTCTGACGAACCAGCCTGATCCACAGCAATTGATGGTTCTACTGGCTTCTTCATTGCCGGTGGCGGCGGATTAACCACCCCCGCCCGGCGGCCCGGCTGCAGTGACTGCATCAGGCTGTCATCTACCCGTGCTGATGTCGCAGTGGTTAAAGACACTGATAGCGACAACGTTAGCAAGGCAAGTTGTTTGATTTTCATATTTTTTCTTACCGCTCCCGGAACGCTTCTCTGGCTTTCAAGACTGGTTTCAGGATGTAATCCAGTATGGTTTTCTCTCCTGTTCTGATTTCTACCGTGGCTATCATGCCCGGCATAATCGGGAAGACCTTATCCTTAGCCGTCAATGCTGCCTTATCGGTACGTACCAGCACTCGGTAATAGGTGCTATCGCCACGGCCCTGACGCATTTTATCTTCATCTTTCAGGGTATCCGGGCTGATATGCTCCAGCGTGCCGCTAAGCCCACCATAAATAGAATAGTCATAAGCGGTGATTTTTACCGTTGCGCGAAGGCCCGGGTGTAAGAACGCCACATCGGAAGGTTTAATCTTGGCCTCCACCAACAGCTGGTCTTCCAGCGGGATAATCGCCATGATTTCCGCTCCCTGCTGAATAACCCCACCCACCGTGGTAACTCTGATGTTATTTACCGTACCCCGTACAGGTGCAACGATGGTGGTACGGTTCATCACATCTTCCCGCGCCGCTACGTTTTCAATGGTCTGGGCCAGTTCACTTTCAAACTTAGTAAGATCGGCGTTAGCTTCAGAACGGAACCGGTTCTGCCGCTCTGCAATTTGCAGGCTGAATTCATTGGCCTGACGGCGCATCCTTAACAGTTCCACTTCGGACATGAGCCCTTTTTTCATCAGTGGCTCAGACAGATTAATTTCACTTTGTGCCAGTTGCAGACTGGTTCTTAGCGTCTTAACACTCTCGTCCAGCGTTTGTTTACGGGCGTTATAAGCCTGAGTTTCATCTTTTACTACCGATGGTACTGCTCTCACATCAGCCGGGAATTCCAATGGAGTACCGTAGGCTTCTGCACGCAATCGGGCAATCGAAGCTTTCAGACCAATCACTTTAGAAACCCCTTCACGGTACACTGCACCTACCCGCGTTGGGTCAATTTTCAGCAGCACCTGGCCTTTCTCTACGATGTCTCCTTCATGCACATTCAGCTCTTCCAGGATCCCGCCTTCAAGACTCTGAATAACCTGTTCACGGCTGGCGGGAATAATTCGTCCTTCCCCCAGAGTCACTTCTTCTACCCGGGCAAATTTCGCCCAGACAATGGCAACTACCAGTACGGCAGCAATTAAATAGAGCATGATCATACTGAACGGCGTTTTCTGTTCGATCAACGCTTCCTGTAGATCGCGCATATAAGGCAAATCACCTGATTGCACTTTGCCTGTCGGTGAAGGTAACCCTCCACTCACTTTTGGTTTTTTGTCTGTCATGGAACCTGATTCCCCACACCATTATTGCTATCTGTCACTTTCGGCTCCGTTAATTTCTATATAACTTTATGCCTGAGATAATCTGAAAACTGTCTGTTATTGTGCTTTACCGTTGGCCTTCAAAGCCGCGATGACTTCTTCTTTCGGTCCGTCAGCCACTACTTTGCCCTCATCCAGCACAATCAGACGATCGACCAGCTCCAACAGAGAGAAACGATGTGTAACCAATATTAGCGTTTGATCGCTAATAGCAGCCTTTAACTGCTGAATAAATTGCAACTCAGTCATGGCATCCATGGAACTGGTCGGTTCATCCATCAGCAAAATTTTCGGCTTTAACAACAGGCAGCGGGCCAGTGAGACCAGCTGTTTTTGACCACCAGAGATACCCTGCCCCATCTCACCGATGGGCATTTCAAAACCTAATGGATGACGCATTGCCACTTTATCCAATCCGGTCATGCGGGCTACCGCCAGGATCTCTTCAGTGGTTGCCGATGGGTTACCGATAGTCACGTTTTCACGCAGCGTACCGAAAAACAGGCGACTGTCTTGCCCCACATAACCAACAGAAGTACGCCAGTCCGCAGGATCTACCTGAGTAGCATCCACGTTATCAATCATCAGTTGCCCGTTACTTGGTTGGAATAATCGCGCCATGACTTTCAATAACGTTGACTTACCGCTACCGATACTGCCTAGAATGGCAACTCGCTCACCCTGACGAATGGCGAAGTTGATTTTTTGTAGCACTACCGGTGCCGCCATCATCATGTTGCTGCTTGGGTAGCTAAAGTTGACGTTTCTTAAACGTAAATTGCCGGTGAAACTTGGTGCTGACAGGTAGTTAATTTTTTCATCCCGCTCTCTTGGCATTTTCATCAATTGGTTCAGAGAACCCAGTGCTGCCTTAGCCTGCTGGAAACGGATCGCCAAACCAACAACAGAACCCAGCGGTGACAATGTCCGCCCTGACAGGATCACCGCACCGATCATTGAGCCCATGGTTAACTCACCGGCATGAATCAGATAAACACCCCATACCACTAGTACTACCGTTGTCAGTTGCTGAACAAAAGACACGAAAGTGGTCATAAAGCTCGATAGCGCTTTTGATTTCATAGAAGAAGCCGCAGCCAACGCGCTGAAATCCTCCCAGCGTTTTTGCATCACCCCTTCACCACGGGCTGCTTTCAGGGATTCCATTCCGTCGATGGTTTCAATCAGTAATCCCTGTTTGAGAGAGATTTCTCTCATATTTTCTTTCATGTTTTTTGACAGCGGCCATTGAATATAGATGCTGACAATCAAAATGACAGGGATTGCACCCAGGGTAACCAATGCCAGAGGACCTGCCACCAGATAGATAATAAACAGAAACAGAAGACAAAACGGCAGATCGGACAACGTCGATAACGTCGCTGAAGTGACGAAATCCCGTACCGATTCAAACTCGCGCAACTGGTTGGCAAAAGAGCCTGATGACTGCGGTTTATTCTCCATACGAATGGACATTACCTGCCGAAATAGCATGGTCCCCAAAAGTAAATCGGCCTTTTTACCTGCAATATCAATTAAGTGAGCCCTCACTAACCTTGAAATAAACTCAAAGGTAATCGCAATACCAACACCCACCGCCAGAGACCATAAGGTCACATAAGCCTGAGTGGGTACCACTCGGTCATACACGTTCATGGTGAAGAAGGTGGAGGCCAGAGTCAGAACGTTAGCTAACAGCGCGGCAAGGGCTGCGCTGGCGAAATAGTGACGGTAACGCCATAAGGTAGAAAACAGCCAGTGGCCTTCTTTATTAGTCTCTGGTAGACAGTCATTACTGCGCTCATCCAGTTTCGGTTTGGGGTTACACAACAATGAGAACCCTGAATAAACCTCCTGCAATGCGCTGGCAGGAAGCGTGACTTCACCACCACCACTCTCCGGTAGAACCAACCTGTAAGAGGTATTCGCCCCCTTGCCTATCCGCTCGGTAACAATACAGTGGGTACCATCTTTACGTGTAATTGCTACCGGGAACAGATAAGAGAATAACTGATTTAAGTCTCTTTCAACCCAGCCAACTCCCATACCTATCTGATCCAGCATCCGTAATGCTAATTGGGGAGTGAGTTTCCTTTCTCTTGGCAATCCCGCATACAAAACTGCTGCACTGGCTGGCTTATTGTAATAAGACGCAAGCCATTGAACAGACCATAGCAAACTGTCCTGTTGAGCATCAGTTTTAGGATTAAAATCCTGACTCATAGTTATTCCTGTGTTAATAATTGCATGTTGCATTAAATATAACGTATGGCAATTTTCTTGCTGCATAACTGTTGATACCGTCAGCAGGCTTTCTGTAAACCCACTGGAGGTATCATTAACCGGCCCGTTATCCAGGCCGGTTGCTTACTGATTACAACATGCGATTATTCAGCACTACCGTTTGTCTGGATTAATGCATCCACACGACGGTTAGCACGGTTACAGAAATTACGTTCTTTATTCGGTAAACCACTACAATCGACGGTTGGGTTGTTGTCCCCTTCACCACTGGTGAACAGTAATGAAGCCGGTACACCTTTAGAAACCAGCATTTTCTTCACGGTTTCTGCACGCTGTACTGATAGTTTTTGGTTGAATGCCGGGCTACCCACTGGGTCAGCATGACCAACAATATCCACTCGTTGAATCTGTGGCTGGCCCTTAATATAGTCCGCCATGTTTTCAACGATATCTTTACCGCCAGTTTCGATATCCGATACTTTTCTACCGGCAAAGCTAAACAGCACATTACCCAGTTGTGACATACCACCTACGTATTCACACGCTCTTACCGCTGAAGCACGGTTAATGGTGGCACTGTTTTTATAACCAAACAGTTGATTTTCGGCCTGAGTACGGTTGACGGATACCGGTGTACCCACGTTTTGATCGGCATTAGTTTCAACAAAGTAAGTTTTTCCACCGTCCAGACGAGCCATCGTCCGTGGGATCTCTTTACCCGCATAATTAGGTGCATCATTCTGATAAGCTTCAATAATGTGTTTACCCGGTTCTACACAGAACACGCTAAACTCACCGCTTCTCAGCGCTCCTTGAAATTCACGATCCACATAAATATTGGCAACACCGACAGCGTTATCACCCGCTCTCTTCGGGTTATAAAACACCACCTGAGACAGGGAGTCGCCAATACGCCCTACCGGTACGTACTGAGTACCAGTATGAGTCATGGTGACCGCCGGTCCTGGCATCACGATTGCTGGTGTTTCCGATGTATCCACCGGACTAATTTCCATCTCATCATGACTGACAACACCTTTGGCCATCACATTGAAAGCCAATAGTGCTGGAAGCAACCCCATTACCGATGCGCGTAACCATGTTGATGGTTTACTTACTTGTGACATTTTGTTTTTCCTAAACATATATACCCCTGAGTTATTCCGTTACTGATGAATTCAACAGCGTGCTGAAGACGACCGCCTTACGGCGGCCGCTTCAATCACTCAATTACATAATGATCGGGTTCACTGTATTCTCGACCAGAACCTCAATACCTGAGGTACTTACAGTCCAGACGTTATAAGTATTACCGTCATGCTGATAATTGCTTTGCGACATTGTCCACTGGCCATCACCACCCTCTAACTTCAGGGTGCTGCCTTCTTCACCATTGACGACAATCGCTTTGTGACCACTGTGAATTGCCAGTTCTTCTGAACCCAGACGCAGAACATCATCCAGAGATACTTTCATGGTGTTACTTGCGTCACCCATGTCGAATATCTCTATTGATTCCAGCTTGTCTTTTAACGCGCCCAGATCTAACAGCTCGTTTTTACCTTCCAGAATCAGGGTGTCGATACCCTCATCACCAGAGATATAAGCGAAATCTGTTGAAGCCAGCTTGATAACATCGTTACCTGCGCCACCCATGACCTGATCACCCGTACCGATATGGATAAAGGTATCGTTGCCCAGACCACCCATCAGAATGTCTGCCTTATCGGTGCCGAACAAAATATCGTCACCGGAGGTAAACATCTGAGAAATGGACATCAGTGATTCATGTGTTGTCGATACCAGAGTCTGTGTGCCAGAAACTCTATGCATCAAGCTATCGTCACCTACTTCGATCTGGTTGTTAGACAACAGCGTCACCAGGTCGGTACTCACACCTTTCAGCGTTATCAGTTCCTGGAAGCCATACGCACCACCAGAACCATCACGGTCAATGCTGATGATGGTATCGCCACCTACCTGCTCTACTTTCAGGAATTTCAGTATTCCCTGAGAAGCATAATCCAGCGTCATGACGCCTTCATCCATAAAGCAGGATAACGGACCGGAATAATCCAACAGATCGCTCAGGTCGATCAGGTCGGCATTGTCGTTCGTCAGCAGATTACCCACTGTGAAGCCATATACCGTGTCATGACCATTACCACCTGCTGCATCACTGCTCTTGCCTGGCAGCACTTTATACATCAGTACATCATTACCACCGTTAGTCAGGTAGAAGGTGTCATTGCCACCACGTCCTTCAAACAGGTTATTCGCCGCATTATCAGTGAACGTATCGCCCTGTGCAGAACCAATCAGGCCTTCAATACTGACTAACTTGTCAGTACCCCAACCCGTTGCAACACCAGTCATCAGGTTAGCTGTAATAGCGGATGCTGAACGGCTGTAATCAACAATATCCAGACCTGCAGTTGCGCTCCAGACTTGCTGACCACTCATGATCAGGTTCCAGCCGCCACCGCCGGTGTAGGTATCATCCCCACCAGAGCCGAAGAAAGTATCGTTATAACCGGTACCGATAATACCGCCCGTTCCTACCGTATTGTTGGAGGCATCTAAGCTTTCTGCCGTCAGTACGTAGGCATCGTGCGACTTACTGGTTGTCAGACCACCCCAGTTAGCGTTAACCGTGCTGTTGATAATACCTCCGATCAGTGGGACTGAACCCACATGGTCGGTGACGCCATTGGTGATACGCAGCAATTGCACCGAGTACACTTCTTTCGGATCTAATCCAAAGAAGCTGACCAGACCCATACTGTTACTGGAACCAGACGCCTGCGGGTTAATCAGCTGTGTAGCAACACAGGCACCTTTAGAGTCATACAACTTAACGGTATTACTGTAGTAGGTATTGATGCCAAAACCGTCAACAATACGGATCTGCAGGCTGGTGCCGTCCGCCGCGATATTGGTGTTTTTCACCAACAGCGTTGGAGCAGAGTTAGTACTGGTTACCACAGCAGTATCATTGCTGCTTGCACGATATAGCACGATGTCCATCGAGCCATCCCAGTCGTAATCCAGTGCTACAGCACCAGTAATATCACTAAACTTAGTAGAACCCGTCAGGCTAACACCGCCGCCATTCCAGATATCAGTACCCATGTTGGTATACAACGTTGGACTACCGTTCACACCGGATCGTGGAATTTCGATAATGTCCATTTTACCGTCATGGTTCCAGTCCACCGCCAGCGAGGTACCGCCAGCCAGATTGTCACCAAACCACAGTGCCTGATTGTCCTGAGTAATCAATCTACCGGTACCATCATTCAGGTAGATACGGCTTTCATCGCTGTTAGCCCCCGCTTTAGAACCACGACTCAGGAACAAATCCAGCCAGCCATCACCGTTAAAGTCCGCATAGGTCATCGAGATGGACAGGTTACCGTAGTCTTCATGACCATCATTGGTGAATACGTTGGCGTAGTAACCGACGAGGCCGAACTTGGTTTTTCCTGTACCGTCATTAGCAAGCTGGTTATACAGAATACCCAGGCCACGTGAAGTATTACCTACGTAGCTACCCGCACCGTTGTAGTCAATGTGCGCTGTAATATCGACGGTACCGTTGTTATCGATATCCACCGCACCAACTTCGTGCATGATACTCAGGGCTGCCGGAATAGCGCCGCCTGGATGACCGTTATCAAAACCGGATACTTTCTCGTAAGACAGTACTCCCTTAACATTCTTCAGGAATGAAATGGAGTCTGACTCGGAGTCTGCCAGCACGAAGTCCAGATAGCCGTCACCTTCACGGTCATAGGCAATCACACCGCCCAGGTGGTTCAGGGTTCCCTGATCCACTACTTTCGGTGAGAAGGTACCGTCTGCATTTTGCATCCAGTAGGCTGTACGGCCATCGTTCTGGTACGCACTGATTTGTGACATCACATCGGTGTAACCATCGCGGTTAATATCCGCAAATACCGCTGAGTTCACGTAACGACTATAGTTGTTACTATCGAGGTTATAACCAGCACCATTTGTGGTGGACGGCTGAGCCAGATAAGTAGAGGTGTAGTTCTCCTGATCGGTTGCGGTATACACGCGACCGGCGTTAGCGGTATTTGAACCCGTCGTACCACGTACGCTCTGGAAGAATGACCACAAACCGTCCTGACTGATTGTGACTGCTGCGGCGTTAAGGCCACGACCATCTGCGTCAGTTGTTCCGCCCCACTTCTGAGTAATCAACAAGCTGCCTTCACCGTCAGTTACACCAACGCTGGTACTAGCTCCCATACTTGAGTGGTTACCTGCGGCATCCCACACTATAAACGCCAGGTTATGTGCCCCTGCCGGTAACTTAGTGGTCATGCTCCAGGAGCCGTCCGCATTCGCTGTAGCAAACGCCAGTACCTGATCCAAACCTTCCTGATAGTTGCCGTTACCATTTTCATCGCTGACCAGCGCTACGATGGTACCCGCTTCTACTGCACCATAATGGCTGCTATCGAAGGTGAATGAGTCTTTGGTGCTAACGTGCGTAGCAATATCTGGAGCAGCCACAAGCGCATCTGGCACGGTCAGATCAATCACAACCTTGTAGAAGTCATCAAACGTGGTGTTTCTACCCAGATTACCGGCATTATCAACCACCTGAAGCTTGAACTTATATGTGGTGTCCGCAGAAACCTCCGGCAACACGTAGCTCCAGTTATTACCTGTCATCGTGAGCGTTTTCCAGGTCGCGCCGTTATCCAGCGAGATCTGTAGTTTTTCACCCGTTAACAGAGCTGCACTCAGGGTACCTGCTACTGTCACGTTACGGTCACGGGTAACCATATCAGTGTTAGTGAGTGTTGCACTGTGGCTGAACAGGTCACCGGCTACCAGACCATGACTGGTATCGGTAGTGATCTTCGTAGTCGTACTCAGACCTTCCATATCACGACCTTCAGTGATAATGGTCAGCGCATGAGAATCGGTGCTACCAACGTTACCGGCAGTATCCACCACGCGGGCTTTGATGGTGTAATCTCCATCAGCCAGCACTTTACTTTGCAGATCGACTGTCCAGGTGCTGTCGGTTACCGTACCTGCACGAGTCCAGGTTGTACCATTATCCAGACTAACTTCTACTGTCTCATCAGACTGCAGAGCCTTATCCAGCGTACCGCTAATCAACAACGTATTATCATTGGTGATAAAGTCAGTACTGGAGCCGCCTGTGTCATCAGTGATCGCAGTAATAGCAATCTTCGCATCTGAGACATAGGTGTCTAAGGTAATGGTATATGGAGCACTTGGGTCAGTTGATAAACCCACCAGATCCGTTTCCACTGCAGTGAACACGTTTGAACCTTCAGCCAGCGCCGTTGCTGGTTGCAGTTTCCACTTGCCATCTGCATCAACGGTAGTGCTACCAATCACATGCTTACCAGTGCTGTCCGTAGTGTACACCGTAATGATGTCATTCTTCGTACCGGTACCGCTGATGGTTGGACGGGTGTCATCGGTGGTGCCGCCAGAAACAACGTTACCTTTGATGATACCAACCTGATCGTCCACGCCAGTGATAGCCAACTTGCTCGGATCAGGCTTGGTGTAGTCCATAATCAGGGTAAAGTCATCAGATTTAACACTGACGTTGCCTGCCGCATCCGTAGACGTTACGTGGAACGTATGCGTGGTTTCAGTCAACTCATCGGTAGTGAATGTCCACACACCGCTGCTATTTGCTGTTGTTGTACCCAGCAGAGTCGTACCATCGTATACGCTTACGATACTGTCTTTTTCAGCCTTACCGGTCAGAGTTGGCATGGAATCATCGGTAGAGTCACCGCTATGCAGCGTACCGGTGATAGTACCCACGTTATCTTCTGCTGATTCGATAGTCGGCTTAGTTGGCGCCACGGTATCAATCGTGAACTTGAACGGATCCGTTGCAGTACTAGTGTTACCAGACTTATCGGTTGCTTTCGCAGTAATGCTGTGTTCACCCTGAGACAATGCGGTTGCTGGCGTAAAGCTCCAGTCACCATTTGCATCTGCCGTGGTTGAACCTAGCAGTGTTGCACCATCGTATACTTTGACAATACTGTCCGCTTTAGCAGTACCAATCACTTCCGGTTGAGTATCATCCGTGAAGCCACCATTCTTAATCGGACCAGTGATATCACCGACGTTATCTTCCAGTTTAGTAATGGCCACCGCTAACGTACTGGTATCAACGGTTATATGTACCACTGGTGTCGCCGCACCAGTATTACCTGCTGCATCTGTTACCTTGGTAGTGAACTCATAGTCACCATCTTTCAATACAGTCGGAGTGAACGTCCAGCTACCATCGCTACCCGCTTTGACAGAACCAAGTGCAGTTGTGCCATCATAGATAGTCACAATACCATTGGCTTCCGCTTTACCAGTGAAGGTTGGCGTATTGTCATCGGTGGTATCGTTGTCTTTCAGTGGTCCTTTGTAATCACCTACATCATCAGTGATCGCCAGATCGGTTACTGCTCCCGGAGCAACAGTATCAACGGTAAAGTTGAAGGTATCGCTCTTATCACTGATTTGACCGACCGTATTGGTCGCATCAACAGTGATCTTATACGTACCATCATTCAGTGCTGTCGCCGGAGTGAATGTCCACTTACCGTCAGCATCAACTGTTGCCGTACCGATTTTTGTACCATCGTTATAGATGGTGACTGTTCCACCTTTGGCTGAAGTCGCGGTACCAGAGATCGTCGGTTTGTTGTCGTCAGTAAAATCACCGTCTTTTAACTCACCGGTGATGGTACCCATATCATCCATTACGGAATCAATGGTTGGGGCATTTGGTTTACCGGTATCCACCGTAATGGTGTACGACGGACTTGGCTTAGTGGTATTACCCGCCGGATCCATTTCCACCGCAGTAAACACGTTTTCACCGGTGGTCAGCGCAGAAGTTGGCTGCAGACTCCACTTGCCGTCATCACCCACTTTCACTGAGCCAATAACATGATTACCCGTGCTGTCAGTGGTGTAAACAGTAATCAGATCACCTTTAGTCCCAGTACCGCTGATGGTTGGACGGCTGTCATCCGTGGTCTCACCTGACTTCACGTTACCCGTGACGGCTCCCACGGCGTCATTCACACCGGTGATGGCCAGAGCATCGTAATCCGGTGCGGTGAAGTCCATGGTCAGGATAAAGTCGGTGGATTTACCACTGATGTTACCCGCTGCATCCATGGCCGTAACGTGGAACTTATGCTCTCCCTCAACCAGAGAAGAAGTTGGGGTAAATGTCCAGTTGCCGTCAGACTTCACGGTGGTTGAACCCAGCAGTGCGCTGCCGTCATACACCTTAATGATGCTGCCAGTTTTACCGGTACCGATAATTTCCGGACGGGTATCGTCGGTCATTCCATTCGGTGTAATAGGGCCGGTAATAGCACCCACATCGTCAAGCAGTTGAGTGATACTGACCACAACCTTAGTGGTATCTATTGTGATATTCACTGCCGGTGTCGCTGCACCGGTGTTACCCGCCACATCCATTACCGTGGTGGTGAACTTATAATCACCGTCAGCCAGCGCAACATCCGGAGTAAATGACCAGTCACCGCTGGCATCTACCTTGGCAGTACCAATTTTCGTACCGTTGTCATAAATAGTGACCGTGCTGTTGGCTTCCGCCTTACCGGTAAAGGTTGGCGTATTGTCATCGGTAATATCACCGTCTTTCAGTGGCCCCTGATAGGCACCCACATCATCAGTAATGACCAGATTGGTCACCAGTCCCGGGGCAACGGTATCAACGATAAAGTCAAAAGCACCGGTCTTCTCACTGGTCTGACCAATGGTATTGGTGGCATCTGCAGTAATGCTATGGTTGCCGTCTTTCAGTGCCGTCTCCGGCGTGAAGGACCACTTACCGTCAGCATCAACCTTGGCAGTACCAATTTTCGTACCATTGTCATAAATGGTGACCGTGCCGTTCTCTACCGCTGTACCGGTAATGGTTGGTTTGCTGTCATCCGTTATCGCACCTTTTTGCAGCGCGCCGGTAATCGAGCCCACATCATCCAGCACCTTCTCAATTACTGGCGGTACTGGTCTGCCGGTATCCACCGTAATGGTGTAGGACGAACTTGGCTTGGTGGTGTTACCCGCCAGATCCATTTCCACTGCGGTCAGGATATTCTCACCGGTAGTCAGTGACGCAGCCGGTTGCAGACTCCATTTGCCGTCATCGCCCACTTTCGCGGAACCGATCTCATGTTTACCGTTCACCGTATCGGTGGTGTACACAATAACGATGTCACCCTTGGTGCCGGTACCGCTGATGGTTGGACGGGCGTCATCCGTGGTCTCACCTGATTTCACATTACCGGTGACTGCACCCACCTGATCGTCCACACCCGTAATGGCCAGTTTGCTGGCATCCGGGGCGGTATAATCAGTAATCAGGATAAAGTCATTTGATGGCTTGCTAACATTACCTGCCTCATCTGTCGCGGTCACATGGAACTTATGCTCACCTTCCAGAATCGGAGTCGCCGGTGTGAAGCTCCAGTCACCATTACTGTCAGCAACAGTAGAACCCAGAACAGCTTCACCGTCATAAACGATTACAGTACTGCCTTTCTCTGCTTTACCAATCAGCGTTGGTGTGGAGTCATCGGTTACTCCACCGCTGACCAGTGGCCCCTGAATAGCCCCCACATCGTCTTTAGCTGAGTCAATGGTTGGGATAGATGGAGCAGTTGTATCTACAGTAAATTCAAACGCAGAGGTTGCCGGGCTGGTATTCCCCGCCTTGTCTGTTGCTGTAGCAGTAATGCTATGTTTGCCTTCATTTAAGGCCGTTGTTGGTGTGAAGCTCCAGGAACCATCTGCCTTAACGGTGGTTTCACCTAACTTAACCACACCGTCGTAAACCTTAATGGTGCTGCCCGCTTTACCAGTACCAATAATTTCTGGTTTGGTATCGTCAGTCACGCCATTTGGTGTGATATCACCGGTGATCGCACCCACATCATCAACCAAATGAGTAATACTGACGACTACATTACTGGTATCGATAGTAATATGAACATCTGGCGTTGCCGGGCTTGAGTTACCAGCTTTATCCGTCACTATTGTGCTGAACGCATAGTCACCATCATCAAGTGCATTACTTGGCGTAAATGACCAGTTACCACTGGCATCAGCTTTCGTCGAACCAATTGCGTTATCACCGTTATAGATAGTCACAGTGCTGTTGGCTTCAGCCTTACCACTAAAGGTTGGTGTAGCATCATCCGTGATATCACCGTCTTTCAGTGGTCCCTGATAAGCCCCCACATCATCGGTAATCTTCAGGCTATCGGCAGCCAATGGAGCCTTGGTATCCACTTCAAAGTTGAAGATACCGGTTGGCTTGCTGGTTTGACCAATAGTGCTGGTTGCTGTCGCAGTAATATTGTGTTGACCATCAGCCAGCGCGGTGGTTGGTGTAAATGTCCACATGCCTTTGCTGTCAGCCGCAACAGAACCTAACAATGTTGCACCATCATAAATACGAACGGTATAGCCAGCTTCAGCCGTACCATTGATTGTTGGCTTGTTATCGTCCGTCACATCACCTTTTTGCAATGCGCCAGTAATAGGGCCGACATCATCCAGTACGTTAACAATCACTGGTGCTGTTGGTTTAGAAACATCCAGCGTAATGGTATAGGTAGCGCTTGGAGCAGTGGCATTACCCGCCGGATCGATTTCTACTGCGGTCAGCTCATTGCTACCTGGCAGTAATGGAGTGGTTGGTTCCATACTCCACTTACCGTCATCACCTACCGTTGCGCGACCAATTTCATGATTGCCTGAACCATCTTTTGCATACACAACAATGGTGTCGCCTTTAGTACCAGTACCACTAATCACTGGGCTGGCATCGTCAGTTGAACTACCATTAGTGATATTACCAGTAACTTCACCCACATTATCTTCAACGCCGGTGATAGCTAACTTGCTCGGATCTGGTGGCGTAGTATCTACAGTAAATATAAACGGATCGGATGATTCGCTCTTGTTACCTGCCGGGTCTGTTTCAATGATAGTAATGCTATGCTTACCTTCATCCAGCGGGGTTTCAGGAGTAAATTTCCAGCTACCGTTTTCATCAATTTTCACGCTACCAATAACGGTACCATTATCTGTAAATGTAATGACATCGCCAGCATCACCTTCACCTGAGAAGGTTGGAGTTGTATCGTCGGTAACACCACCGCTAATAATTGGACCAGTAATCGAACCTTCGTCATCAATAACGCTATCAATAGCTGGTTTAGCTGGCGGAGTAGTGTCCACTTCAAACGTTATTGGGTCTGATTTTTCACCGGTATTGCCAGTCTTCGGATCAAACTCAACAACTTCGATGGTGTGTTCGCCCTCACCTAACTCAGTTTCCGGCGTAAAGGTCCAGGTACCGTCGTCACCAACAGTGGTTGAACCAATCACTTCACCGTTATCAATTACTTTGATAATGTCGCCCGGCTTAGCATCTTCGCCACTGAATGTCGGTGTCGTATCATCGGTCACCTTACCGTCTGTAATTGCACCTGTGATATCACCATAGTCATCGGTGATTTCTGGTATGGCCGGTTTCGGTGGTGGAACATCATCCACAGTAAATTTAATCGGATCCGATGGTTCACTTTGGTTACCTGCCGGATCTGTTTCAGTGGTGGTAATGCTGTGGTCGCCGTCTTCCAGCTTGGTTTCCGGGGTCCATTCCCACTTGCCGTCTTCATCCACCACGGTGGAGCCGATGATGTCATCACCGTCTCTGATAATGATGGTGTCGCCCGGCTCGCCGCCGCCGTTAAAGGTCGGGGTGGCGTCGTCGGTCACGTCGCCCGGCTTGATGGTACCGGTGGTGTCACCGTAGTTATCAGTAGCAGTTGGTGCGTCCGGTTTAACTGGCGGGATGGTATCCACTTCAAACGTGATTGGGTCTGACGGATCGCTTTCGTTACCGGCCGGGTCTTTCTCGGTTACGGTAATGCTGTGGTCGCCGTCTTCCAGCTTGGTTTCCGGGGTCCATTCCCACTTACCGTCTTCATCCACCACGGTGGAGCCGATGATGTCATCACCGTCTCTGATAATGATGGTGTCGCCCGGCTTGATGGTACCGGTGGTGTCACCGTAGTTATCGGTAGCAGTTGGTGCGTCCGGTTTAACTGGCGGGATGGTATCCACTTCAAACGTGATTGGGTCTGACGGATCGCTTTCGTTACCGGCCGGGTCTTTCTCGGTTACGGTAATGCTGTGGTCGCCGTCTTCCAGCTTGGTTTCCGGGGTCCATTCCCACTTGCCGTCTTCATCCACCACGGTGGAGCCGATGATGTCATCACCGTCTCTGATAATGATGGTGTCGCCCGGCTCGCCGCCGCCGTTAAAGGTCGGGGTGGCGTCGTCGGTCACGTCGCCCGGCTTGATGGTACCGGTGGTGTCACCGTAGTTATCAGTAGCAGTTGGTGCGTCCGGTTTAACTGGCGGGATGGTATCCACTTCAAACGTGATTGGGTCTGACGGATCGCTTTCGTTACCGGCCGGGTCTTTCTCGGTTACGGTAATGCTATGGTCGCCGTCTTCCAGCTTGGTTTCCGGGGTCCATTCCCACTTGCCGTCTTCATCCACCACGGTGGAGCCGATGATGTCATCACCGTCTCTGATAATGATGGTGTCGCCCGGCTCGCCGCCGCCGTTAAAGGTCGGGGTGGCGTCGTCGGTCACGTCGCCCGGCTTGATGGTACCGGTGGTGTCACCGTAGTTATCAGTAGCAGTTGGTGCGTCCGGTTTAACTGGCGGGATGGTATCCACTTCAAACGTGATTGGGTCTGACGGATCGCTTTCGTTACCGGCCGGGTCTTTCTCGGTTACGGTAATGCTGTGGTCGCCGTCTTCCAGCTTGGTTTCCGGGGTCCATTCCCACTTGCCGTCTTCATCCACCACGGTGGAGCCGATGATGTCATCACCGTCTCTGATAATGATGGTGTCGCCCGGCTCACCGCCGCCGTTAAAGGTCGGGGTGGCGTCGTCGGTCACGTCGCCCGGCTTGATGGTACCGGTGGTGTCACCGTAGTTATCAGTAGCAGTTGGTGCGTCCGGTTTAACTGGCGGGGTGATATCAATTTCAAACGAGATTGGGTCTGATGTCTCACTTTCTTTGTCTGTTGTTGGATCGACTACAACAATCTCGATTTCATGCTTGCCTTCCGGCAGTGGATCTTCCGGTGTCCATTCCCAGTTACCTTTATCATCCACCACTGTTGAACCAATTACTTCTCCATTATCAATTACTTTGATAATTTCGCCTGGTTCAGCACCGCCACCGTTAAAGGTTGGTTTGGTCTCATCAGTCACATCACCAGAATGTATTGGACCAGTGATATCACCGTGATTATCCATAACTTCTGGGATAGCCGGTTTGGCTGGCGAGGAGGTATCAACATTAAAATCAAATGTTGGTGAAACAGGGCTGACATTGCCCGCTTTATCCGTTTCAGTGATAGTCAGTTGATAATGACCATCGTTTAAATCTGTTTCTGGAGTCCAGGTCCAGTTACCATTGCTGTCAACAGTAGCCTTTCCAGCTTCATTACCATTAATGAAAATAGTAATGGTGTTGCCCGGCTCACCGGTACCCGTCACTTCGGGACGAGCATCATCGGTAGTTGCACCATTAGCAATTGGACCAGTGATAGGACCAACATTATCAATAATGTCGCCAAACAACGGTCTCAATGGCGCAACGGTATCAACAATAAAAGATAAATCATCAGATGGCTTACTTACGGAACCGTCTGAGTTAGATTGGGTAATCGTAATGCTGTGAGAGCCATCGTTCAATGCAGCTTCTGGGGTAAAGCTCCAGTTACCGTCAGCAGCAACAATCGCAGTACCAATTAATACACCGTTATCATAAATATTGATGGTGTCACCGGCATAACCTGTTCCATAAATGACCGGATGATTTTCATCGGTATAAGAACCGTAAGCGATAGGGCCAGTAATGCTACCCGTCTGATCCAGAGCTCCTTCTAATGTTGGTACGGAGGCTTCTCTTGCCGTTGGTAGTGGAGCCGGGGCTGGATCAGAATGGTGATCGTTATCCTTATTGTGCTCATAAATAGCATTTCCAACAATGCCAGCCACTGCAGCAGCACCCAAAAACCATGGCCATAACGCCAACAGCCCCATATCATGATCGGTTTCTTCAAATAGATAAGCACCATCACCTAATGGCATTCCACCCAGCGCTGCCGGAGCAAGAACGCCATTATCAAAAAGATAACCTTCACCGAATGATGAACCATCCGTCACGATATAAGCGTAAAGTTGGCCATCTTCAGCCATACCTAATAACGGCTCGCTATTACCGGAAACATAGTAATCTTCAATAACGACAGCCGGAGTTGAGTCACCTTCAAGAATAATGCACAGATCGTCACCATTACGCAGAAGAGTTATATTCTCTGGCGCAAAGTTATTATCGTTATTCTTAAGAAGGTATTTGCTTCCGGGCTGGATTTTAATTTTGATCGGTTTGCCTGAATCAATCGCAACGACCTGAGAGGCACCACTACCTGAATTTACCAATAAGCTGGCATTCGTATTCATACTTGAATAACTCCTTTATATCCTTAATTATTGCTAAAGATTCATAATAAAAAATTAGCATTCCTGCGTGATAACAACCCTTTATCGCGCTGAATTCTTGTTATTTAAGGCCACATTTTAGGGAATATGGGCACTATGCATAAACAACTTACATATTAACCCATAAGAAAAGGAGTATGCGAACTAAGTAATGCAACAATGAACATGAATTAGTTTTTTATTTCATTAAATGACGATAAAACCAGTTTAAAAAACTATTCATTAATATAGGAAATGGTTTATTTATAATAAGCATTATGATAAAAAAATTGAATACACCAAAAAAATGTGTTGCACCAACGCATTTTTATATTATTGAGAACATTTTAAATAAAAATAAATAAAGATTAATAAATACATAAAAATCAGATATATAAAAAACAAAATCAATATAAAAACAATGATATTTAGAAAAAAATCAAGTAACACAATGTATCAGTCAACTTTTTAGCTCACATAAATATTAATTCATTTACGCCCAGGTTATCCACAATAAATCCAAAGCATATCAGCAAGTATTCAGCATTTCGCTAAGTCATTCATGTTATCTAATCATGACAAACGGAGAGAAAATGAAATTAACTAATATAATCAATATAATATTTCACATTCAATTCTATCTTTTATAAGTAAAACTATTTTTATACACTTATCTGCTCATGTGTTGTTTCTTCATTTTTTGACATCTTTTTACCTGCAAGAAAAAAGCATAATAACTGAGTTATTTTAAATAACTCAGAGCAATAACAACATGAATTTACAACAGCCATTAAAAATAAAAAACATCAATAAATATTTTTTATTTTTAATAACATTAATTAACTTAAATTAAATAGTGTTAATAATCAATTAATCCACATACTTATTACATAAAATACTTTACTGCTACTAATGACAGACGGATAATTTTCTATCTCTCCAATTATCTGTATTCACATAACGGCATCCTGCTATTCAAATAGATAGTTTTTACCTTAATAAGATATGCAGAAAACACTCAATAAGACATGACCTGGCATCTGGCAAAGAAAAGCGCAGACGAACGTATACAAGGTTTATATTTCAATACAAACCCTTCCTTATATGAGTGTTTAGCGCCATTTACACGGATAAAGAGCAATGTTCTTATTCTTACCATAAGGTCGGAGACACTCCCGGTAATGAGATAAACAGGCAACAAAAAAGCTGCCCTGAAGAAGCCAGCATACATCTGTCATCTTCAGGGCAGCTTAATATCACTGCTATTCTTTTGAATAACTACACGTCCAGGTTAGCAACCTTCAGCGCATTCTGTTCGATAAAGGCACGACGAGGTTCAACTTCATCCCCCATCAGCGTAGTAAACAGCTGGTCAGCGGCAATCGCATCTTTAATCGTTACCTGTAGCATACGACGCCCTTCAGGATCCATTGTGGTTTCCCACAATTGTTCCGGGTTCATCTCTCCCAGACCTTTATAGCGCTGAATAGATAACCCACGGCGTGACTCCTTAACTAACCAGTCAAGTGCCTGTTCGAAAGTTGCTACCGGCTGACGGCGCTCACCACGTTCAATAAACGCATCATCTTCAATCAGACCACGCAATTGCTCACCCAAGTGACACATCTTGCGGTATTCACTACCCAATACAAAATCAATATTCAGGTTGTAATCAGTATCTACACCATGAGTACGCACACGAATCTGCGGTTCAAAAATAGCGCGTTCGCTGTTTTCCTGAACCAGAGCAATATAAGTACTGCCATGCTGCTCTTTCTCATTGAGAGTATTAACCAGTGATTCAACCCACTCCTGAGTTTTAGCTTTATCAGACAGAATTTCTTCCGTCAGCGTTGACTGATAGACTAACTGATTAAGCAGAGCCAGCGGAGTACGACGCTCCATACGTTTAAGCATCTTCTGGACGCTGTAAAATTCTGCCACCAAACGCTCCAGAGGTTCACCCGCCAGTGCAGGTGCCTGTGGATTCACAAACAGTGAAGCACCATCTAATGCAGTAGTGATCTGGTACTGATCCATCGCTTCATCATCTTTGATGTACTGCTCTTGTTTGCCTTTCTTCACTTTATACAGCGGTGGTTGAGCAATATAGATATAACCGCGCTCAATCACTTCCGGCATTTGACGATAGAAGAAAGTCAGTAACAGAGTACGGATGTGTGAACCATCCACGTCAGCATCAGTCATGATAATGATACTGTGATAACGCAACTTATCCGGGTTGTATTCGTCACGGCCGATACCACAACCTAATGCAGTGATCAGGGTCGCGACTTCCTGAGAAGAGAGCATCTTGTCGAAACGAGCCTTCTCTACGTTGAGGATTTTTCCTTTCAACGGCAGAATTGCCTGATTCTTACGGTTACGCCCCTGTTTAGCAGAGCCGCCCGCTGAGTCCCCTTCCACTAAGTAGAGTTCAGACAATGCCGGGTCGCGTTCCTGACAGTCCGCCAGCTTACCCGGCAGGCCACCTAAATCTAATGCCCCTTTACGACGAGTCATTTCACGCGCTTTACGTGCTGCTTCACGAGCCCGAGCTGCATCGATGATTTTGCCTACTACGATTTTGGCATCACCTGGGTTTTCCAGCAGGTATTCAGACAGTTTTTCCGCCATGATGGATTCAACGGCAGATTTAACCTCTGAAGAAACCAGCTTATCTTTAGTCTGTGAAGAGAATTTAGGATCCGGTACTTTTACCGAAACCACAGCGATCAAGCCTTCACGAGCATCATCGCCGGTGGCGCTGACTTTGGCTTTTTTGCTGTAGCCCTCTTTTTCCATATAGTTGTTCAGCGTACGGGTCATTGCGGCGCGGAAACCGGCCAGGTGAGTACCACCGTCACGCTGTGGAATATTGTTGGTAAAGCAGTAGATATTTTCCTGGAAACCATCATTCCACTGTAGAGAGACTTCTACATTGATACCGTCTTTTTCATTTTGATGCGTGAAATAGAATACAGAAGGATGAATCGGCGTTTTATTACGGTTCAGATATTCTACGAACGCTTTAATACCACCTTCATAGTGGAAGTGGTCATGCTTATCATCGCGCTCATCATTCAATTTGATGGATACACCGGAGTTCAGGAATGACAACTCACGCAGGCGTTTAGCCAGAATGTCATACTGAAACTCAAGGTTAGTGGTGAAGGTGTCCGGGCTTGGCCAGAAACGAATACGCGTTCCGCTTCTGTCAGCATCACCCACCACTTTCAGAGGCGCTTCAGGCACCCCGCTGCGATAGATTTGCTTATGCGTTTTGCCATCGCGATCGATAACCAGTTCCAGTTTGTCCGACAGCGCATTGACTACTGAAACACCCACGCCGTGCAAACCGCCGGATACTTTATACGAGTTATCATCAAACTTACCGCCAGCGTGCAGTACGGTCATAATAACTTCCGCAGCAGAAACGCCTTCCTCTTCGTGAATACCGGTAGGAATACCACGGCCATCATCCTGTACGGAAACGGAGTTATCACTGTGAATGGTTACAACGATGTCTTTACAGTAGCCAGCCAGCGCTTCGTCGATTGCGTTATCGACAACCTCAAATACCATGTGGTGCAGACCGGTACCATCGTCGGTATCACCGATATACATGCCCGGGCGTTTACGTACCGCATCCAGACCTTTTAAAACCTTGATACTTGAGGAATCATATGTATTCGACATTAGCGTTTCTCGCTCACTATTAATCCTGTGGTTGATGCTCTATTTTGCCATGTTCTACAGAGAACATCTTGCCCTTTTTGTCCATCATATCAGCGATCTGTTCAGCGCTGACGGCGCTGACAAAAACCTGAGCGCCGGTAGCTTTTAAACGATCTGCTAACAGTTTTCGGCGATGAACATCAAGCTCGGAAGCAAAATCATCGATAAGATAGAGGCAGCGGCGTCCACTCTGGCGAGTTAAAAACTCCCCCTGAGCTAAACGCAGTGCACACATCAATAATTTGAGCTGGCCGCGTGACAACAAATCTTCCACCGGCGTTCCATCGGCACGAATACGAAAATCTGCTTTATGTGGGCCTGCTGACGTATAGGTCAAAGCCCGGTCACGCTCAAACTGCCGCTCAAGAAGTTCACCATAGTCGCTCTCTTTATCCCAACCGCGCTGGAAGGAGAATGACAGGTTGAACTCCGGTAAAAACTCAGCACAGGTTGCGGTAATGTCCTGTGCGATAGCCTCTGCATAGGCTGCACGCCATTCGCTAATACGCATCGCCAGTGGAATGAGTTCCTGATCCCACGGACGAATTTGTGAATAGCGATGGGTTTGACGCAGCGCTGCGTTTCGCTGTTTCAGCAATCGTCTGAGATTGCTCCAGCCATGAAAAAAGTGTGGCTCACTGTGGAAACAGCCCCAGTCTAAAAATGCTCGCCGAAATTTAGGGCCGCCATTGAGTAAAGTGAACCCTTCCGGCGTAATTAACTGAATGGGTAACAGTTGGGCCAACTCAGAGACTTTATGGTCATCACTGCCATCAATGCGAACTTTCGTATCACCAAGGCGGCTTTTACGTAACCCAACCGATAACTCCCGTTCATTACCGGCTATTCTACCATGTAATACGAATTCTTGCTGCTCATGACGAACAACTCGTCCGGTTTGCAGGCTGCGAAAAGCGCGGCCATGACCGAGCGTATATACTGCTTCCAGTACGCTGGTCTTGCCGCTGCCGTTAGGGCCGACAAAGAAATTGAAGCCGGCGGACGGTGCGAGATCCGCCGATTCGATATTGCGGAAGTCATTTATCAATAAACGGGTTAAAGCCATTCAGTGGTACAGTAGCCCCGTTTACAGACGCATTGGCATAACAACATAGGCTGCGCTGGTATTAGCACAATCCTCTATTTGTACGCTGGATACTGAGTCGGTTAGTAATAAACGCACATCTTCACACTTAAGCGCGTTCAGCACGTCCAGCACATAACTGACGTTAAAACCGATTTCCAGATCGGTACCGCCATAAACCACGTCCAGAATCTCTTCTGCTTCTTCCTGCTCCGGGTTATTGGCGGTGATTTTCAGTTGATTCTGATTCAGGTGCAGACGCACGCCACGGAACTTCTCATTAGAGAGGATCGCCGCACGGGAGAATGCCTGCTTAAGCTCATCACAGTTAGCTTCCAGTGTTTTATCCGGATTTTTTGGCAGCACGCGACGATAGTCAGGGAAACGACCATCAACCAGCTTGGAGGTGAAAATAAAGTCACCAACGTGAGCGCGGATATTATTGCTACCAATTTGCAAACGCAGATCGCCATTGCTGCTATCCAGCAGTCGAACCAGCTCCAATACCCCTTTACGCGGAACAATCACATCATGAGGAGGTAGTTTCTGACCGACTGACATGGAACACACCGCCAGGCGATGGCCATCAGTGGCAACAGTACGCAACTCTTCACCTTCGGTTTCAAACATCATGCCGTTCAGGTAGTAACGAACATCCTGATGTGCCATAGAAAACTGGGTAGCTTCAATTAAACGCTTCAGCGTTGCCTGAGGCAGAGTAAATTCTACTTCACTCTTCCAGTCATCCAGATTCGGATAGTCTGACGCTGGCAACGTAGAAAGGGAGAAGCGGCTACGGCCTGAACGCACCAGAATGCGATCGTTTTCCTGAGTGATGCTGATTTCAGCACCGTCGGGCAGCCCACGACAGATATCAAGGAATTTACGCGCTGGAACAGTAATCGCACCCGGCTCATGAGGTTGAGTCAAGGTAATGCGAGCGACCATCTCCATTTCAAGATCGGTACCGGTCAGTAACAGATAACCGTCTGTAACTTGAATCAGAAGGTTACCAAGAATAGGCAGCGTTGGGCGGCCACCCAGCGGGCTGCTGACTTGCTGCAGCGGCTTAATTAAATGTTCACGGTCAATGATAAATTTCATAAGCGTTATGATGATAATGTTCTGATTAAGTTAGAGAAATCTTCTTTGATGTCGTGGCTTTCCTCTCGCAACTGCTCTATTTTACGACAGGCGTGCAGCACGGTGGTGTGATCCCGGCCGCCAAACGCATCACCGATTTCCGGTAAGCTGTGGTTGGTCAACTCTTTAGCCAATGCCATCGCCATCTGGCGCGGGCGGGCAACGGAACGGGAACGCCGCTTAGACAACAAATCAGCGATCTTAATTTTGTAATATTCCGCTACCGTTTTTTGGATATTATCTATAGTAACCAGCTTTTCTTGCAGCGCCAATAAATCCCGCAGGGCTTCACGCACAAAGTCAATGGTAATGGCGCGACCGGTGAAATTAGCATTGGCAATCACTCGGTTTAATGCCCCTTCCAGTTCCCGGACATTAGAACGCAGACGCTTGGCAATAAAGAAAGCAACTTCTGCTGGCAGTCGGATATCGTTCTCATCTGCCTTCTTCATTAATATAGCGACTCGAGTTTCCAGCTCCGGAGGCTCAATGGCCACCGTCAACCCCCAGCCGAAGCGAGATTTCAGACGATCTTCTACGCCATTAATCTCTTTCGGGTAACGGTCAGAGGTAAGAATAATTTGTTGGTTACCTTCCAGTAACGCATTAAAGGTATGAAAGAATTCTTCCTGTGAACGCTCTTTATTAGCAAAAAATTGAATATCATCGATCAGTAGTGCGTCAACAGAACGATAATAACGCTTAAATTCTTCAATCGCGTTGTTTTGTAATGCTTTTACCATATCCTGAACAAAGCGTTCAGAGTGCATATAGACAACTTTGGCATTCGGCTTGCGCTCAATAATACCGTTGCCTACCGCGTGTAGCAGGTGAGTTTTACCCAGTCCGGTTCCGCCATACAAAAATAGTGGGTTATAAGCGCCACCTGGGTTATCTGCAACCTGACGAGCAGCAGCCCGTGCCAGTTGGTTAGATTTACCCTCAACGAAATTATCAAACTGATGTTTAGGGTTTACGCCTGAACGATAAGAAAGCTCTGGCTGTGCCGAAGTGCTTTCCCAGCTTGGACGAACCGCAGCAGGACGAACAGCACTTGTCTGTCCATTTCCATTAGTATTCACTTTCGCCGGACGATCGATTTGAGCCAGTGGTTTCGTGCCAACTTCAAAACGCAACTGAGGCACATCGGTACCGCAGAAGTCATTCAGTAATGCATTAATATTATTAAGATATTTATCGCGAACCCAATCCAGAACAAATCGGTTAGGTGCATAAAGGGCGAGTGTATCGTCACTCAGTTCCGCCTGTAACGGACGAATCCACATACTGAATTCGGTGGCAGGTAATTCATCTTGCAGTCGGGCAAGGCACTGCTGCCAAAGAGAAAGTGACACGGCGAACTCCACTCGAACAAAAGATCAATAACAAAGGTAGAGAGACATAAACGATGTTAACGCTTCTTCCTCTACCGCTTACAACGAACTTCTTTTTTTATTTAGAACATACAGACAGTTGTGTCTGGATCGAACCAGC